>JAQSWP010000110.1 GCA_029266575.1 Alphaproteobacteria bacterium
CCGACGGCAATGCCGATGAAGATGAGTATCGGCAGATACTCAGACAGGAGATTCTGCAGATCTAGCATGGCTCCGACCCTCTGCAGCCACTAGCGATAGAGGCCGCCCCAGAACACTGCGGCATCCTAACCCTTTTCCGCGGCAGCGAAAAACGGCCGGCACGGGCGCAAAATGCCGCGCGCGACCCACAGGCTGGAGCTGTCGCCGCCCTGGCGAGCGGCGCTTTCGAGAAATGGCGGGAGCGACGGGACTCGAACCCGCGACCTCCGGCGTGACAGGCCGGCATTCTAACCAACTGAACTACGCCCCCGCAGGCAGCCTCGAAAGGCCGCGTGGGTTTAAAACACCCGCCTTTGGGTGTCAAGCAAACCCGGCCTCAACTTATTGAATTCCCGGGAGTTCATACCGTTCCCGACCAGGCTCGGAAAGGGGCCATTTTGTTGCCAGCAATGGTGGGCGATGACGGGATCGAACCGCCGACATTCTCGGTGTAAACGAGACGCTCTACCGCTGAGCTAATCGCCCCGATTTCGGGTGTGGCCGGACCATAGTTCAAGCCGGACCGGCGCTCAACCGCGGCCCTAAAACCGAACCGGCCGCAGGGTCGCTGCGGCCGGCGAATTCCTTGGGAACAAGGAGGCGCTAGTTGATGGCGTCCTTCAACGCCTTGCCGGCCTTGAACTTGGGCTGGTTGGAGGCGGCGATCTGGATGGTGGCGCCGGTCTGCGGATTGCGTCCCTCGCCCGCCTTGCGCCGCGTGACGTGGAAGGTGCCGAATCCGACCAGGCGGACTTCCCGGCCTTCTTTCAATATGCTGGTGATCGCATCGAGCACGGCATCGACGGTGGCCGCGACGTCTGATTTCGACGTCTCGGTCTTGTCTGCGACCATGCCGACGAGATCGGCTTTATTGACGGTGGTGTTGCTCACGTTTGGCCCCCCTTGGCACGGAACGATCTCGTTGGGATTGGAAACTCTCGGATAACGCTGGAACCGGCAAAGTGTAAGCCCCGCACACGCTGCGTCAACGAAATGCGCAGCAAATACGGGGCTTTTTCACACCCGCGACGGTAGGAGAAACGGACGGAACGGGCGTAAAGTCAACAGTAAATTGCGCCCGCTCCGCGATTGTCAGTGGGTAACCAGCCCGCCCACGCCCTCGGCCTTGTCCTTGGACACGGCGGCGGTCTCTTCCTCTTCCTTCCACTCGATGGCGACCACGGGAGAGACCAGGGCGCGCTGCAGCACCTCGTCGGCATGCGCTACGGGGATGATCTCCAGCCCCTTCTTCACGTTGTCCGGAATCTCGGCCAGGTCCTTCTCGTTCTCCTTCGGGATCAGCACCGTCTTGATGCCGCCGCGCAATGCCGCGAGAAGCTTCTCCTTCAGCCCGCCGATCGGCAGCACCCGCCCGCGCAGCGAGATTTCGCCGGTCATGGCGACATCCTTGCGCACGGCGATGCCGGTCAGGATCGAGACGATCGAGGTCAGCATCGCAACGCCAGCCGACGGGCCATCCTTGGGCGTGGCGCCCTCGGGCACATGGATGTGGATGTCGCGCTTTTCGAACACGGTCGGCTTGATGCCGAACGCCACCGCACGCGAGCGCACGTACGACGCCGCCGCCTGCACCGATTCCTGCATCACGTCGCCCAGCTTGCCGGTGATGGTCATCTTGCCCTTGCCGGGCACCATCACCGCCTCGATCGACAGCAACTCGCCGCCAACCTCGGTCCACGCCAGACCGGTGGTGACGCCGATCAGATCCTCGAGCTCTGCCTCGCCATAGCGGAAGCGGCGTACGCCGGCGTATTTATCGAGGTTCTTGCGCGTGACCTTGACCTTGGCGCCGTTCTCGCCCTTGAGCAGGATTTCCTTGGTCGCCTTGCGGGCGAGATTGGCCAGTTCGCGCTCGAGATTACGCACACCGGCTTCGCGCGTGTAGTAGCGGATCAGATCGCGCAGCGCGTCGTCGGTGATCTCGAATTCGCCCGGCTTCAGCCCGTTGGCCTTGATCTGCTTGTCGATCAGATGCCGCTTGGCGATCTCGACCTTCTCGTCCTCGGTGTAACCCGCCAGCCGGATGACTTCCATGCGGTCCAACAGCGGCTGCGGCATGCGCAGCGTGTTGGCCGTGGTGATGAACATCACGTCTGACAGATCGTAATCGACTTCGAGATAGTGATCGTTGAACGTCGTGTTCTGCTCCGGATCCAGCACCTCGAGCAGGGCCGAGGCCGGATCGCCGCGGAAATCGGCGCCCAGCTTGTCGATCTCGTCGAGCAGGATCAGCGGATTGGACGACTTGGCCTTGCGCATGGCCTGGATGATCTTGCCCGGCATGGAGCCGATGTAAGTCCGGCGATGGCCGCGGATCTCGGCCTCGTCGCGCACGCCGCCCAGCGACATGCGCACGAAATTGCGGCCGGTGGCGCGGGCGACCGACTTGCCGAGCGAGGTCTTGCCGACGCCCGGCGGACCGACCAGGCACAGGATCGGACCCTTGAGGTGGTCGGTGCGCTGCTGCACGGCGAGATACTCGAGGATGCGCTCCTTGACCTTCTCCAGCGAGTAATGGTCGTCGTTGAGCACCTTCTCGGCGAGCTTGATGTCCTTCTTGATCTTGGTCCGCTTCTTCCACGGAATGGACAGCATCCAGTCGAGATAGTTGCGCACGACCGTGGCTTCGGCCGACATCGGGCTCATGGTGCGAAGCTTCTTCACTTCGTTCAGAGCCTTCTCGCGCGCTTCCTTGCTGAGGCGGGTCTTCTTGATGCGGGCTTCCAGCTCGGACGCCTCGTCCTTGCCGTCCTCGCCCTCGCCCAGCTCCTTCTGGATCGCCTTGAGCTGTTCGTTGAGATAGTACTCGCGCTGCGTCTTCTCCATCTGCCGCTTGACGCGGTTGCGAATGCGCTTCTCGACCTGCAACACGTTGATCTCGCCTTCCATCAAGGCGTAGACCCGCTCCAGCCGCTCGGCGACCGAATCGATCTCGAGCAGCGCCTGCTTGTCGGCGATCTTCAGCGCCAGGTGCGAGGCGACGGTGTCGGCGAGCTTGCCCGGCTCGTCGATCTTGTTGATCGACACCAGCACCTCGGGCGGCACCTTCTTGTTGAGCTTCACGTACTGCTCGAACTGGGCCACCACGGAACGGGTCAGGGCTTCCAGCTCGGGCGCCGGGCCCAGCTTGTCCTCGACGATCTCGGCATGGGCCTGGAAGAATTCCGGCTTGTCGGTGAAGCGCAGCACCTTGGCGCGCTTGCCGCCCTCGACCAGCACCTTGACGGTCTCGTCCGGCAGCTTCAGGAGCTGCAATACCGTGCCGACCGTACCGACCGTGTGGATATCCTCGATGGTCGGATCGTCCTGGCCGGCGCTCTTCTGCGCCAGCAGCAGGATCTGCTTGTCGTCCTTCATCACGTCTTCCAGCGCGCGCACGGATTTCTCGCGGCCGACGAAGAGCGGGACGATCATGTGGGGGAATACGACGATGTCCCGGAGCGGAAGGACCGGGTACAGGGCGCCACGGCTTAGATCTGACATAGGCGAACAATCCTGGTTACGCTGCGTCGGAGGACCGCAGCCGGCGGAACCCAATCAAACCAGGGGTATAACCCCGGATCGACCATGCGGCATTCCGCCCGTTGGTCAAAAATGGGCATCCTGCGGGTCCGCTTCAAGCGGTCGGACCCGGACGCGATTCTAGGCCGGAGCCGGCGCCTCGCTCTGGCGCTCGCTGTAGATGTAGAGCGGCGGCACGCGCCCCTCCACGACCTCCTTGTTGACGACGATTTCCTCAACGCCGTTCAGGCCCGGCAGCTCGAACATGGTGTCCAGCAGGATGGCTTCCATGATCGAGCGCAGGCCGCGGGCGCCGGTCTTGCGCTTGATCGCCTTGTGGGCGACGGCGCGCATGGCGTCCTCGGCGAAGGTCAGCGACACGCTCTCCATCTCGAACAGCCGCTGGTACTGCTTCATCAGCGCGTTCTTGGGCTTGGTCAGGATGTCTATCAGCGCGCCTTCGTCCAGATCCTCGAGCGTGGCGATCACCGGCAGGCGGCCGACGAACTCGGGGATCAGACCGAACTTCAGCAGGTCCTCCGGCTCCAGATCGCGCAGGATCTCGCCGGTGCGCCGCTCGTCGGGACCACGCACTTCGGCGCCGAAGCCGATCGAGGTGCCTTGCCGGCGGGCGGCGATGATCTTCTCCAGCCCGGCGAAGGCGCCGCCGCAGATGAAGAGGATGTTGGTGGTGTCGACTTGCAGGAATTCCTGCTGCGGATGCTTGCGCCCGCCTTGCGGCGGCACGGAGGCGACGGTGCCTTCCATGATCTTCAGCAGCGCCTGCTGCACGCCCTCGCCCGAGACGTCGCGGGTGATCGAGGGGTTGTCGGACTTGCGCGAAATCTTGTCGACCTCGTCGATATAGACGATGCCGCGCTGGGCGCGCTCGACGTTGTAGTCGGCAGCCTGCAGCAATTTCAGGATGATGTTCTCGACGTCCTCGCCGACATAACCGGCTTCGGTCAAGGTCGTGGCGTCGGCCATGGTGAACGGCACGTCGAGCATGCGCGCCAGCGTCTGGGCCAGCAAAGTCTTGCCGCAGCCGGTCGGGCCGACCAGCAGGATGTTCGACTTGGCGAGTTCGACTTCGCCCGACTTGCCGCTATGGGCCAGCCGCTTGTAGTGGTTGTGGACGGCGACGGAGAGCACCTTCTTGGCGTGCTCCTGGCCGATCACGTAGTCGTCGAGGACGGTGCGGATCTCCTTGGGGGTCGGCACCCCGTCGCGCGACTTCACCAGCGTGGTCTTGTTTTCCTCGCGGATGATGTCCATGCACAACTCGACGCATTCATCGCAGATGAACACGGTCGGGCCGGCGATCAGCTTGCGCACCTCGTGCTGGCTCTTGCCGCAGAAGCTGCAATAGAGGGTGTTGCGGGAGTCGCCCCCGGACTTGCTCATGGACACTCGTCCTCACAAAACTCGCGCTAATTAGCGCGATTGATATGTTAGCCCTGCCTTTCCGCAGGGCACAATATCAAAATATTGTGTATTATAGCCGATACCGCACCGTCATTTGGTGCGGGCGGCTCCCGAACGGTCAGCGCACCTTACATATTGGTGCGGCGCAGGCGTTTTGCCGCCTGCCGGGCCCAAATTGTTAACTTAGGCTGCCTTGGGGCGGTTCTTAACAACTTCGTCGATCAGCCCGAAATCCTTGGCTTCCAGGGCGGACATGAATTTGTCGCGCTCGACCGCCTTTTCGATCACGTCCAGCGGCTGGCCGGTGTGCTCGACATACATCTGGTTGAGCCGGTGGCGCAGGGAAATGATCTCGCGCGCCTGGATCTCGATGTCGGTGGCCTGGCCCTGGGCCCCGCCGGAGGGCTGGTGGATCATGATACGGCTGTTGGGCAGGGAATAGCGCTTGCCCTTGGTGCCGGCGGTCAGCAGCAGCGAGCCCATCGACGAAGCCTGGCCGACGCACAGCGTCGCCACGTCGGAATGGATGTAGCGCATGGTGTCGTAGATCGACAGCCCCGAGGTCACCACGCCGCCCGGCGAGTTGATGTAGAAGGCGATGTCCTTCGACGGGTTCTCCGATTCCAGGAACAGCAGCTGGGCGCAGATCAGGCTGGAAACGTGATCGTTGACCGGCCCGGTCAGGAAGATGATGCGCTCCTTGAGAAGACGCGAATAGATGTCGAAGGCGCGCTCGCCGCGGGAGGTCTGCTCGACCACCATCGGCACCAGCGTGTTCATGTAGACGTCGTAGGGATCCCGCTCGCTCATCTTCTTCCCCGGCCTTTCTTCTACTTACCCACTTTTTAGCCCGGTCCGACGAGCAGCGTCAGGCCTTGGCCTTGTCGTCCTCCTCCGGCTCCTTCAGCAGCTCGTCGCGGCTGACGGGACGGTCGGAGACCTTGGCCATTTCGATGATGAAATCGACGGTCTTGTCTTCGAACAGCGGCGCTCGCAGCGTGGCGCGGGCATTGGCGTTGTTCTGGAAGAACTCGAACACCTGCCGCTCCTGGCCCGGATAGCGCTGCGCCTCCGTCATGACCGCCCGGTTCATCTCGTCCTGGCTGACCTGAATGTTGTTCTGCCGGCCGATTTCCGCAAGGAGCAGTCCGAGCTTCACGCGGCGGGTGGCGATGTCGCGATATTCCTGCTTCAGCGTCTCCTCGTCGCCCTCGCCGACCTTCTCGCCCTGCTTGCGCGCCTCATCGACCCGCTGCCAGATGACGTCGAATTCGGTCTGGATCAGGCTCGGGGGGGCCGCGAAATCGGCCTTGGCCGCCAGCACGTCGAGCAATTGCCGCTTGGTGCGGGCGCGCGCCACCATGGCGAATTCCTGCTCCAGCCGCTCCCGCACCGCCTTCTTGAGCGCGTCCAGCGTGTCGAAGCCGTTAGCCTTGGCCAGCTCGTCGTCGATGGCGCGATCGGCGAATTCCATCACCTGCTTAATCGTGCACTCGAACACCGCCGCCTTGCCGGCCAGTTCCTTGGCGCCGTACTCGTCGGGGAAGTTCACCTTCACGTCGCGCTTGTCGCCGGCCCTGGCGCCGACCAGCTGATCCTCGAAGCCCGGAATGAAAGCGTTGGAGCCCAACTCCAGCTCGAAATCGGTGGCGGCGCCGTTCTCGAACGCCTTGTCGTCGATCTTGCCGAGGAAGTCGATGACGACCACGTCGCCCTTTTCAGCCGCCTTGCCTTCGGCCGCCGGCTTCTTCTCGCGCGACTGCTTGGCCATGCGCTCCAAGGTCTCGTTCACCATCTCGTCGGTGACTTCGACCTTCATGCGCTCGAGTTCGATGCTGGAATATTCCGGCTGGGCGATCTCGGGCAGGACCTCCAGATCGACGGAGAATTCCAAGTCTTCGCCTTCGGCGAATTTGGTGATCTCGACCTTGGGCTGGGCGGCGGGCCGCAGGCCGCGCTCATCGATGGTCTTTTGCGAACTCTCGTTCACCCGCCGCTCGACGATCTCGCCCATCAGCGCCTGGCCGTATTGCTTCTTCAGCAGCGACTTCGGCACCTTGCCCGGACGGAAGCCCGGCAGGCGCGCCGTCTTGCCCATTTCGTCCAAGCGCTTCTCAACCTCGCCGCTGATGTCGCTGGCGGGGATCTGAATCTTGAACTGGCGCTTCAAGCCTTCATTGGCGGTTTCGGTGACCTGCATCTTTACAACCCATGTGATGGCGGCGCGAGCGGGAGGCTCGCTGCCAAAGTTTCGAACCGCTGTGACTGGACCGGCTGGTGCGGGCGGAGGGACTTGAACCCACACACCTTGCGGCACGAGAACCTAAATCTCGCGTGTCTACCAATTCCACCACGCCCGCTCCGGCTGCGATAACGCCAAAGCAGCCAAGCGGCACGAAGCCAGGAGCCTTTTGCGGTCGCGCTTTCTATCTTAGGGCCAATAGCAGGTCAAAGAAAAACCCTGCCGCCTAAACCGCTTGGCGGCTTGGCCGGGCCGGGCATCCGGTGCCCTCTGGCGGCTGCTAGTGACCGACCCGCTGGCGGTAACGCTTCCGGAAAGTCTCAAGCGACAGGATGCGCGGGCCATCGGCGATGGTCTCGTGCGGCCGCTGGTAGCAGATATTATAATGGACGTGCGGGATGCCGAAGGAATCCGCTTTCACTTTCAACACGCTGGCCGTTTCGACCAGGTTGCGTTCTTCGCCGTCGCGGCGAAAAACCGACCCGGCTTCAATAGTCGAAGCAGCTTCGGAGCGCCTGAACCACATGACGACCCCCAACTCTCGGGCAATTTCCCCCTGCCCGTACCCTGATGCCGCAGAAAACACCCTGATTTAAGTTTCCTGCGCCGCTTAGTTTATGGAATCTCTTGGAAAACTGCAAGAAGGTTCTGAAAACAGGGATGAATCCGGGTTGTCTACAGGGTAGTTTGGGCCAGACTGGACAGCAAATCTTCCGCAATCAGCGCCCGGTTCGACCGCCGCGCCGCCACCCCATGCAGCCAGGCCGCGGCAGCACCAGCGGCGAGCGGCGTCAGGCCTTGGGCCAGCAGCCCGGTCGCCATCCCGGCCAGCACATCGCCGGAGCCGGCAGTGGCGAGGCTGGGCGGCGCATTGTCGTTGATGACGGCCCGCCCGGTGGCGTCGGCGATGACCGTGTCTGCTCCCTTCAGCAGCACGGTGGCGCCCGATGCCATGGCGCCCTGCCGGACTTTATCCAGTTTATTAGTACTGCTATTTATCTCCCTGAATAGCCTCGTAAACTCACCTTCATGTGGCGTCAGAAGACAGGGGCCGGAAATGGCGGCGAGCAGCGCCTGCGGGTTATCGGCGAAGACGCTCAACGCATCGGCGTCGAGCACCGCCGGCCGGCCGGTCTGCAGCGCCGCCAGCACGTTCTGGCGCAGCGTGTCGGATACGCCTCCGCCCGGCCCCAGCAGCACCGCGCCGATGCGGGGATCTGACAGCGCCTGCGCCAGAGTTTCACCCTGACGCACGATTACGCCCGGCTCGCTTGCGCGCAGCACGGAGGCGGTGGCGGCATCGGGCGCCAGGATGCTGACCAGCCCCGCTCCCATCCGCCGCGCGGCCGCCGCTGCCAGCCGCGCCGCGCCGGTCATGCCCGCGCCGGCCATGACCAGCACCGCGCCGCGGGTGTATTTGTGATCGGCCGCCACAGGCGGGCGCAGCGCATGGCGCCACAGCGCCGGCCCGTTGCGGAACGCTGTGGGATGGATCGCCTCGAGCACGTTTGAGGCGATGCCGATCCCACCCACCACCACCTCGCCGCACAGCGAGCGGCCGGGCAGCAGCAGATGGCCTGGCTTGAGGCGGAAGAACGTCACGGTGAGCTTGCAACGCGGCGCCGCACCCAACATTTGACCGGTGTCGCCATGAACGCCGGACGGCACGTCGATGCCGACGCAATCCAGCTTGCGCGCATTGATCGCTTCGACCATCTGCCGCGCCACGCCGTCCAGCGGCCGCGACAGGCCGGCGCCGTATAGTGCATCAATTACCAGCGAGCTTCCGTCGAGTGCGGCGTGCGAGTGCAAGGTTGCAAACTCGCCTCTATAGAGAGACGCCGCCCAGGCGGCATCGCACTTCAACGCCTCGCGCGGCACAAGGGATGCCACGCGGACCGGCCAACCGGCGCGGCGCAGCTTCTCGGCGGTTACCCAGCCGTCGCCGCCATTATTGCCCGGACCGCAGAGCACCAGCGTGTTCTGCGGGACGAAGCGGTTGACGATCGCTTCGTAGGCAACGTGGCCGGCCGCGGCCATCAGCTGCGTGCCGGCAATACCACTGGCGATTGCCGCGGCGTCGCTGGCCGCCATCTGTCCCACGGTCAGCAAGGCAAGCCCGGCCGCCGGTGTAATGTCGTGCATGGAGGCAGTCACCGTCGAAGTCTAGTCTGGAACGGTAACGAAGTCTTTTGTTGGCAGGCAATTGGGAACTATTATCGATCTGGGGGATTTAGTGTCGCGATCAAGTGCGTTCATGCCCGTCCGGGCCAACAGGAAAAATGACAAGACCACCTGACCGATCCGACGCCGAATTGGAGGCCGCGCGACTGGCCGCCATCGTGTCCTCGTCCGACGACGCCATCGTCTCCAAGACCCTCGACGGCATCATCACCTCATGGAATGGGGCGGCCACCCGTATCCTCGGTTACGAGCCGGAAGAGATCATCGGCAGGCACATCACCACCATCATTCCCGCCAACTTGCGTTCGGAAGAGGAAACTATCATCGCCCAGCTGCGCCGGGGCGAGCGGGTTAATCATTTCGACACCATGCGCCAGCGCAAGGACGGCACGCTGGTGCCGCTGTCGATCACCGTGTCGCCGATCCGCGACGCCACCGGCCGCATCGTGGGCGCCTCGAAAGTGGCGCGCGACATCACCGACCGCAAACGCTACGAGGAGTTGCAGCGTACGCTGTTCGACGAACTGAACCATCGCGTCAAGAACACGCTGGCGACGGTTCAGGCGCTGGCGATGCAGAGCCTGAAGGGCGAGCGCAGCCTGGAACAGGCGCGCGAGATCTTCCAGGGCCGGCTGATGGCGCTGTCGGCGACGCATGACCACCTGTCGCAGAACTCGTGGCAGAGCGCGCGGCTGGATGAGGTGATGGACGGAACCTTGCGTTCGTTCGGCAGCCGCGTCGCGCGCCAGGGTCCGCCGGTGCGGCTCAATTCGCACGGAGCGATCTCCTGGGGCATGCTGGTGCATGAGTTAGCCACCAACGCCGCCAAATACGGCGCACTGTCGCAAGCCAACGGCAAGGTCGGCATCGTCTGGCGCCTGACGCCGCAGAACCGGCTGGAATTCGAGTGGACGGAAACCGGCGGGCCGCCCGCCAGCGCGCCCACGCGCCGGGGCTTCGGCACCATGTTCGTCGAGCGCGCGGTGGCCGGCGATCTCAACGGCACGGCGCACTTCGACTATCGTCCCGAAGGCCTGCATGTGCGCATCGGTGCGGCTCTAAGTTGATTGCGATGGCGGAGCCGGAGCATTTCTGCAAGGGGCTGCGCGTGCTGCTGGTCGAGGACGAGGCCATCATCGCCATGCTGACCGAGCACATGCTGCGCGAAATGGGCTGCGACGACGTGCATGTCGTCGGCACCGTGACGCTGGCGCTGGCGGCGATCGAGCGCGAGCCGCCCGACGTCGCCGTGCTCGACGTCAATCTGCGCGGCGAG
>JAQSWP010000111.1 GCA_029266575.1 Alphaproteobacteria bacterium
CATCAAGGCGCCGCCAGTCATGTTGATGGGCGGCGAGGGCACCAAGCGCGTTGGCATCGTCTGGGCCGGCAGCAATACGCACGACAACGATCATCGCCGCTCAATGCCGGCGGAGGAGTTGAAACCGCTGCTCGAGGTGCCGGGCGTGACTTTCTACAGCCTGCAATTCGGCGAGCGCTTTGCCGAGCTGGAGCAGGCGGGCCTGGCTGGCAAGGTCAGCCGCGTCACCGACGCGCAGATGAGCGATTTCCACCAGACCGCGGGCTATATCGACCAGCTCGATCTGCTGATCACGGTGGACACCGCCGTGGCCCATGTCGCAGGCGCGTTGGGCAAGCCGGTGTGGACCCTGTTGGCCTTCGCCAACGATTTCCGTTGGCTGAAGGGCCGCGACGATACCCCGTGGTATCCCAGCATGAAGCTTTACCGTCAAAGTCGGCCCATGGTGTGGAGCGACGTCGTTCAGCGCCTGTCGGCGGATCTCACTGGCTTCGCGCGCAAGCGCGACCGTCGGCGCTGATCGCCGCTTTCCCGGCCATGACCGTCGTCCCGCTGCAGCAGGCGCTGATCATTGCCGGCGACCATCACCGCCACGGGCGGCTGGCAGAAGCGCAGACAATCTATGCGCGCGTGCTGGAGAAATATCCCGGCGATGCGACGGCGCTGGAAGGTTTAGGCGCCATCGCGCTGGCGCAGCAGAACTTCGCCCAGGCGCAGCAGTTTCTCGAAGCCGCGTTGCGCAAGACGGGCCCAATGGCATCCAGCTTGAACAATCTCGGCCTGGCCTTCCGCGGCCTGGGCCGGGGGCGCGAAGCGGCCGACTGTTTCCAGCGCTCGCTGGCGCTCGACCCCAACTCGGCCCTGACTTTGATGAATCTCGGGCAGTTGCTGGAGCAGCAGGGGCGGCTGGACGACGGATTGGCTCTGCTGCAACGCGCCGCTGCCGTGGCCGGCGCCAATAGCGGTCCGTTCAATGCGTTGGGCAATCTGCTGGCGCGCCTCAGCCGCTTCGAGGAAGCGGAGCGGGCGTTCCGGCATGCGCTGTCCCTCGATCCGGGCAATTCGCGGCTGCTGTTCAATCTCGCCAATCTGTACCTGAAGTCGGATCGGCTGGAAGACGCCGTCGCGACCTATCGCGCCTCGATCGCCGCCGATCCGGACTACTTCGATCCCTATCACAATCTCGGCCACACCTATAACGAGCTGGGCCAGCCAGCCGATGCCGAGGCCTGTTTCCGCAAGGGTATGGAATTGCGGCCGGACGATTTCAATCCGCATATGAGCCTGGGCATGACGCTGATCGCGCAGGGGCGCTATCAGGAAGGCTGGCGTGAGTATCAGTGGCGCCTGCACGACAAGGTGCAATTGCCGCCGCGCGGATTTGCCCAGCCGGCCTGGCAGGGCGAAAGCCTGGCCGGCAAGCGCCTGCTGCTATGCTCCGAACAGGGTGCGGGCGATGCCATCATGTTCACCCGCTATCTGTCGCTGTTGTTGGCGCAGGGCGCGACGGTGATCGTCGAGTGCCTGGCGCCGCTCAAGCGGCTGTTCGAGAATATCGCAGGGCCCGAGCAGGTCGTGCTGAAAGGCCAGACGCTGCCGCCCTTCGACGTCCATGTCGCGCCGATCGACTTGCCGCTCTACTTCAACACCACCGTCGATACGGTGCCAAACCAGGTGCCCTATCTGCCGTGGCCGACACCGGAGCAGGATCAGGCCTTGCAGCTTGGCGCGCCATCGGGCCGTCGCATCGGCCTGATCTGGGCCGGCAATCCCAACCATCGCCACGACAAATGGCGCTCGTTCCACGACGTCAAGCTTCTGGCGCCGCTGTTCGATGTGCCCAACACGGTCTTCTACAATCTGCAATACGGCGCCCGCGGCGAGGATTTCGACCAGGCGGGTCTTGCCCATCGCATCGTCAGGCTGGGCGACGAGCGCATTGTCGATTTCTGGAATCTGGCCGGCTTCGTGCGCCAGATGGATCTGGTGATCAGCGTCGATACCGCCGTGTGCCATCTGGCCGGCGCGCTGGGCGTGCCGACCTGGACCTTGCTGGCCTATGGCGGCGAATGGCGCTGGATGACCGGGCGCGAAGACACGCCGTGGTATCCGACCATGCGCCTGTTCCGACAGAAGGTCCGCGGCGACTGGTCGGAAGTGATCCAGCGCGTCGCCATGGCCTTGCGCGCGCGCCCCTGACTAAGCATTTACGATGGGCTGGCGCTGGCCGGTGCTTTCCGTCTACCGTGTTCCAACAACTGAAAAAGGGGAGGGCTTGAGACATGGCCACCATGAACCGTCAGGTCGTTCTGAAGTCGCGCCCCGTGGGCGAGCCGAAGCCGAGCGACTTCGAGATCAAGGAAGTTCCGGCAGGCGAACCGAACGAGGGCGAGTATCTCGCCAAGGTGGTCTGGCTGTCGCTCGACCCTTACATGCGCGGGCGCATGTCGGAGCGCAAAGGCTATGCCGCCAACCAGGAGCTGGGCCACCCGATCGTCGGCGGCACGGTCAGCCAGGTGGTGAAGTCGCGCAATGCCAACTTCAAGGAAGGCGACTACATCACCGACTTCGCCGGCTGGCAGTCCTATTCGGTGTCCAACGGCATGGGCGCGCGCAAGCTCGATCCCAAACAGGCGCCGCTGTCGACGGCGCTGTCGGTGCTGGGCATGCCGGGCATGACGGCATGGTACGGGCTGATGCAGATCGGCAAGCCCAAGCCGGGTGAAACGGTTGTGGTGTCGGCAGCCTCGGGTGCGGTCGGCTCCGTGGTGGGGCAGCTTGCGAAGCTGCATGGCTGTCGCGCGGTGGGCATCGCCGGCGGCAAGGACAAATGCGATTACGTCGTCAAGGAGCTTGGCTTCGACGCCTGCGTCGATTATCGCAACGCGCCCGATCTGTTCAAAGCCGTGCGCGAGGCCTGCCCCAAGGGCATCGACGTCTATTTCGAGAACGTCGGCGGCAAGGTGGCTGACGCGGTGCTGCCGCAGCTCAACGATTTCGCGCGCGTGCCCCTGTGCGGCATGATCTCGCAATACAACGCCACCGACCTGCCGCCCGGCCCGAACTGGGCGCTGCTTCTGATCAAGCGCATCCTGGTGCAGGGCTTCATCATCTCCGACCATTTCGACCGCACCGGCGATTTCATCAAGGCGGTGGCGCCGGCGATCGGTGGCGGCAAACTGAAATATCGCGAGGACATCGTGAAGGGCATCGAGAACGCGCCCAAGGCGTTCATCGGCCTGCTCAAGGGCGAGAATTTCGGCAAGATGCTGGTGCAGGTGGCGGACGATCCGACGCGCAAGTAGAGGGCGAAGAGTAATGAGCGAGAATGCGGCGCCGCTGATTGCGGCTGCCACGGTACTGCTGGTGCGCCAGGCCGAGCCGCAGCTGCAGGTTTTCATGGTGGCGCGCCACCAGCAGATCGACTTCGCCTCTGGCGCGCTGGTGTTTCCCGGCGGCAAACTCGAGAAAGCCGACGGCGCCGAGCAGTTGATCCCTTTCATCGGCGGCATCGACGTCGCCAAGGACGAGCTGCGCGCCTTTCGCGTTGCCGCCATTCGCGAGGCGTTCGAGGAATGCGGCGTGCTGCTGGCCCGCGCCAGGGGCGAGAAGACTTTGGTAAGTCCCGCGCGATTGAAGCAGCTGGAAGCGGACTGGCGCGGCAAACTCGTAAAAAACGAAGCCAGCATCCTCGACATGGTGATGGTCGAGAATCTGGAACTGGCGGCCGATCTGATGCTGCCCTATTCGCACTGGCTGACGCCGACCTTCATGAAAAAGCGCTTCGACACCTGGTTCTTCATCGCCCAGGCGCCGGACGACCAGCTCGCCGTGCACGACGGCCACGAATCGGTCGATTCGGTGTGGATTTCGCCGGCCGAGGCGCTGGCCGATCTGGCGGCCAGGAAGCGCACCATCATCTATCCGACCCGGCTCAACCTGATGCTGCTCGATGAGAGCAAGAGCGTGGCGCAGGCGCTCGATGCCTCGCGCGCGCGCCAGATCAAGCCGGTGCTGCCCTGGATCGAGGAAAGCGCCGGCCGCAAATGGCTGAAGATCGCGCCCGATACCGGTTTCCCGATGATCGATTCGCCGGTCGACCCGGTGATGCGTCCCTAGAGGTTCCGCGATGGACAAGCCCTACCGCCTGATCGGCTCCAACCCCTCGCCCTATTCGGTGAAGATGCGGGCGCTGATGCGCTATCGCCGTCTGCCGTTCTTCTGGGAATGGCGCAATCCCGGCAACATCGAAGAGACCAGGGATGTGAAACCGCAGGTCATCCCGATCCTGCAATATCCCGACGGCAGTTTCAGAAACGACTCCACTTTCGTCGCGCTCGATCTCGAAGAGAAGCACAAGGAGCGCTCCGCGCTGCCGGAAGATCCCGGCCAGCGCTTCCTCAATTTCCTGCTCGAGGACATGGCCGACGAGTGGGGCACCAAGTGCATGTTCCACTATCGCTGGTTCTACGCCCAGGATCAGGATTTCTGCAGCAAGTGGATCGCGGGCGAATGGGGCATGGGCGCCTCCTATGGCGCGGTGCTGGAACGCGCCGCGCAATTCCGCGACCGCCAGGTCGGGCGCATGGCGCTGGTCGGCTGCACGCCGGAGAACCGGCCGGTCATCGAGGAGAGCTATCTGCGCGTGCTGCGCGTTCTCGACGAAGGGCTGAAGCAATACCCCTTCATCTTCGGCCAACGCCCGACCCTGGCCGATTTCGGCTGGTTCGGCCAACTCTTCCAGCTTTACACGGACCCGACGCCCAGCCAGCAGATGCGCATCACCGGCCCGCGCGTTTACATGTGGGTGCCTCGCGTCGATGACTGCTCCGGCGTTTCAGCCGAAGCGGAGCTTGCCGATCCCGATGGTCCATTGCCGCACTCGGTGCTGGGACTGCTGAAACTGGCCGGCGAAGTCTATCTGCCGTTCCTCGCCGCCAATGCGCACGCCATCCGCAATGGCGCCGAAGAAGTGACGTTGCCGATCTGGGGCATGCCATACAGGCAGGTGACGTTCCGCTACCAGGCCAAGTGCTACGACTGGCTGCGCCAGCAATTCGCCGCGCTCGACAATGGCGCGCGCGGCCAGCTCGAGCCGGTGCTGGAGGAGGCGGGCTGCCTGTCCTACCTGCGCTGAACCGGCATGGGGATCGTCCTTGAGATCGTCCTTCCCGTCTTCGCGCTGATCTTCGTCGGCTGGCTGATCGTCAAACTGCGCTGGCTCGACGAGGCCGGGCTCAGGGGCCTCACCAACTACACCTTCTACGTCGCCTTCTCTGCCCTGCTGTTCCGCGCCATGCGCAACGTGCATCTGGACCAGCTCGATACTGGCATCCTGCTGGCCTATTTCGGCGCCGTCGCCATCGTCTGGCTGCTGGCGATGGTGGTGGCGCGTCTGGTCTTTCGCCTGAGCCTGGCCGAGCAGGCGATGATGGCGCTGGGCGGCACCTTCACCAACGGCGTCGGCTTGGGCATTCCCTTGGTGATCGCGACCTGGGGGGAAGCCGGTCTGGCGCCGCTCCTGATGATCATCGCCGTGCATTCGGCCATCCTGCTGTCGGCCGCCGCCGTGCTGGTCGAGTTCGGCCGCGACGTCGAGGATCGCGGCAGCCGCCGTCGCCGACTTCTGAATTCGACGCTGGCTGCCGCGCGCCATCCGGTGCTGGTGGCGATCGCCGTTGGCCTGGCCTGGGGCATGATCTCGCGCGCCACCGATTGGCAAATACCGAATGCGCTGGAGGTGATGCTGAAATTTCTCGCCGAGTCGGCGATCCCCTGCGGCCTGGTCGGGCTGGGCGCTTCACTGGCGATGATCCGCCTGACTGGCGATCTGCCGCAGACCCTGGTGATGACCTTGTGCAAGCTGGTGGCGCTGCCGTTCGCCGTATGGCTGCTGGCGCGCCATGCGCTGCAGCTCGATGCGCTGTGGGTGGCGGTGGCGACGGTCAACGCCGCGATGCCGACTGGCGCCAATGTTTATCTGTTGGCGCAGCGCTACGACACCTATGTCGCGCGCACCACCTCGACGGTGCTGCTGTCGACGGTGTGCAGCATCGTCACGCTGTCGGTGGTGCTGGCGATCTTCGCCTGAAACGACAAACCGCCGATCGCGTTGCCGCGATCGGCGGTCCTGTCAGCGAATTATCGCCACCCGCGCCACCAGCGATCGGGCGAGGCGCCCGGGCCATCGCGCCAGCCTGGACGGTTCTCCCAGTTGGTGCCGGGACCGCCACGCCGGCCGGGCGGATTGTCGTCGCGATCGCGCGCCCAGTGCCGGTGCGGGCGCTCGTAATACCAGCGCCGGTCAGGCGAGGCGCCGGGACCGCCGCGCCAACCCGGCGGATTTTCCCAGTTGGTGCCGGGGCCGCCACGCCAGCCTGGCGGGTTGTTGTCCCAGTCCCGCGCCATGCTCGGACCCGCGACACTCAATGTCGCGGCCAGCGCCGCGCCCGCAATCAGAGCGCGCGAGAAAAAACGATGCTTCATGGACGATCCTCCTCAGGCGAAAAACGCAGAAGCCGGTATCAGGGAACCGATTTCGTCTGGCTGCACGGCCTGCGCCACCAGCGCCAATGCGCAGAAACCCAAGCCAAGCGCGATAGCAATGGCGGCCGCCAGGCGGAGTTTTTGCGGAATGATTGGCTCAGGCATAGATCGAATCGCGGCTCCCATGGCCTCAGGAAGCCTTACGGCCACCGGTATGAGGGCATCCCCGCATCAATTGTCCTCGTCCTGAGCCGGTCGAAGGACGAGTTGCACAAGTGACCTGTGAACCCTCACCCTTCGACGGGCTCAGGGTGACGACCTTGAACAAGAACAAAAAAGAAGGGCCGGATTTCTCCGGCCCTTCGGTCTTCGAACTTTTGAACGACGGACTTAGAAGTCCATGTCGCCCATGCCGCCGCCCATGCCGCCGCCCGGCATCGGGGGGGCCTTCTTCTCCGGACGGTCGGCGATCATCGCCTCGGTGGTGATCAGCAGGCCGGCGACCGAAGCCGCGTCCTGCAGAGCGGTGCGCACGACCTTGACCGGATCGATGATGCCGGCCTTGATCATGTTCACGTACTCGCCCTTCTGGGCGTCGAAGCCCCAGTTGGCGTCCTTGTTTTCCATCATCTTGCCGGCGACGACGGCGCCGTCGAAGCCGGAGTTCTCGGCGATCTGGCGCAGCGGCGACTGCAGCGCGCGACGCACGATCTCGACGCCGACCTTCTGGTCGTCGTTGCCGACGCGGATCTTCTCCAGCGAGCGGATCGCATAGAGCAAGGCAGCGCCGCCACCGGCGACGACGCCTTCCTCGACCGCGGCGCGGGTGGCATGCATCGCGTCATCAACGCGATCCTTGCGCTCCTTGACCTCGACCTCGGTGGCGCCGCCGACCTTGATGATCGCCACGCCGCCGGCCAGCTTGGCCAGACGCTCCTGCAGCTTCTCGCGGTCGTAGTCCGAGGAGGTCTCCTCGATCTGCTGGCGGATCTGCTGGCAACGCGCCTCGATGTCCTTCTTCTTGCCGGCGCCATCGACGATGGTGGTGGCTTCCTTCTGGATGATGACGCGCTTGGCCTTGCCCAGCATGTCGAGCGTGACGGTCTCGAGCTTGATGCCCAGATCGTCGGAGATCAGCTGACCGCCGGTCAGGATCGCCATGTCTTCCAGCATCGCCTTGCGGCGATCGCCGAAGCCCGGCGCCTTGACGGCCGCGACCTTGAGCCCGCCGCGCAGCTTGTTGACGACCAGGGTGGCCAGGGCCTCGCCTTCGACGTCTTCGGCCACGATCAGCAGCGGCTTGCCCGCCTGCACGACCGCTTCCAGCACCGGCAGCATCGCCTGCAGGCCGGCCAGCTTCTTCTCGAACAGCAGGATGAAGGGGCTCTCCATCTCGCAGATCATCTTGTCGGCGTTGGTGATGAAGTACGGCGACAGGTAGCCGCGATCGAACTGCATGCCTTCGACGACTTCCAGTTCGGTGTCGAGCGACTTGGCTTCTTCGACGGTGATGACGCCCTCGTTGCCGACCTTCTTCATGGCTTCGGCGATCATGGCGCCGATGTCCTTCTCGCCATTGGCCGAGATGGTGCCGACCTGGGCGATTTCTTCCGAGGTCGTGACCTTCTTGGCGCGGCTCTTGATATCTTCGACCACGGCGTTGACGGCGATGTCGATGCCGCGCTTCAGATCCATCGGGTTCATGCCGGCGGCGACCGACTTCACGCCTTCGCGCACGATGGCCTGGGCCAGCACGGTGGCGGTGGTGGTGCCGTCGCCCGCCATGTCGTTGGTCTTGGAGGCGACTTCGCGCACCATCTGCGCGCCCATGTTCTCGAACTTGTCGGCCAGTTCGATTTCCTTGGCGACGGTGACGCCGTCCTTGGTGATGCGGGGAGCGCCGAAGCTCTTCTCGATCACAACATTGCGGCCCTTGGGACCGAGCGTGACCTTGACGGCATTGGCGAGGATATCGACGCCGCGCAGCATGCGGTCGCGCGCGTCAACGGAGAATTTTACGTCCTTGGCAGCCATTTCTGTCTTACCTCTGGTTTGATTTCGTCAGGAAATTTCGTGGGGAGAGAGATCAGGCGGCCTTCTTCGAGGACGCCTTGGCGCCGTCGATGATGCCCATGACGTCGCTCTCCTTCATGATCAGCAGCTCTTCGCCGTCGATCGTGACTTCGGTGCCCGACCACTTGCCGAACAGCACGCGGTCGCCGGCCTTGACGTCGAGCGCCACCAGCGTGCCATTCTCGTCGCGGCCGCCCGGGCCGACGGCGACGATCTCGCCTTCCATCGGCTTTTCCTTGGCGGTGTCGGGGATGATGATCCCGCCCTTGGTCTTCTCGGTCTCGGCAACGCGGCGCACGACCACACGGTCATGAAGCGGACGAAACTTCATATGATTCCTCCTCAAGTGATTGAATTTGGCCGCGAATCCCGCGACCGTCCCAGTTGTTAGCACTCATGCCCGATGAGTGCCAAAGCCGCGCGGGATTTAGCCCTCGAACCCTTTGAAGTCAAGGTCCGGGCAGACTATTCCAAAGTCTGAGTTGGCGGAAATTCGACCGTTTGCTGCCCGTACGGCTGGCAGCACTCTCCGCGCTATGCTGCTAATCTATTGATTTTAAAAGATTTATTGCAGGTCCGTGAAACCGGTGTCACCCTTAATCGTTGGCGTTTGGTAATTGGGGAGTGTTCGATGACCCACTCGATTGCTTTGCAGCTCAAGGACTACCGGCTCACGACAGCGGAAATCCTGTACCACCTGCCCGACCACCCGCATCTGTTCCAGAGTTTCGTCTGGCAGGATCTTGATTTGGCTCCGGACTTCCCGGTGCTGCGCAAATTCCTCGATTTCTGGCAGCGCAATCTCGACGGGCCGCTCTACAAGGTCAGGGTCGCCAGCGCCGGGCTGATCCAGCCGGCCGAGTGGCGGTATGCCGACGCCGAGTACCGCCTGCACTGATCTCAGATAAGCAAGCTCGCCAGCACGAACACGATCCCGAGCGTGGCGACGTTCCACAGGATGGAGCGCACCCAGGGAATGCCGGCGGCATAGGCCGGTACATACGCCAGGCGCGCCCAGAAAAAGAGATGCGCCCCCAGCTCGCTGGCCCAACTCGTGCGCTGCGCCACGACAACCAGCAGCACTGCGCCGATGAACAGCGGCAGCGTCTCCATCAGATTACGCTGCGCCCGTTCCAGCCGCGCCGGCACGCCCGCGACAGGACGTTCCTCGTCGCGCGGCCCCACCGACCATTCGACTCCGGTCTGTTTCTTGGCGCTCAGGCTCTGCAGCCCGATCTGCGCCAGCGCCAGAACCAGGCTTGCAGCCAGCAGCCAGAGCTCGGTGCTCACGCCGCCGCTCCACGCCGCGCCCGCTCGTATTCGGCCTTGGTGCGCGCGATCAGTTCCGCCGTCGCCGGAATATCGCCGACGCCCGATACCGAATGGCCGGCGCTCCAGATGTCCTTCCAGCGCCTGGCCGTGGGCCTGTCGCGTTCGGCCGCATTGATGTCCTTTGAGATATCGATCGAGCCGCGCACCGGCAGATTGTCGGGATCGAGTCCGGCGGCGATGATCGAGGCTTTCAGCGTGTTGGTCTCCAGCCCGGTGAACGCCTTGCTGAGCTTCACGTCGTCCAGTTTGCTGTCCACCAGCATCTTCTTATAGCCATCCACCGCCATGCTCTCGCGCGTGGCGATGAACTTGGTGCCCATATAGGAGAGATCGCAGCCCAGCTGCTCGGCGGCATGCAGCGCCACGCCGTCGGAAATGCCGCCGGCCATGACGATGATGCCGTCGTACATCTCGCGCACGGCGCGGGCGAAGGCGAAGGGGTTGGCCCAGCCGGTCTGCCCACCAGCGCCCGCCGACAGCAGCACCAGCCCGTCGACACCGGACTGGATTGCCTTCTCGGCATGGCGCAGCGAAGCAATATCGGCCAGCACCAGGCAGCCGGCCTCGTGCAGCGGCTCGACGATGCGCTCGGGCGAGCCGACCGAGGCGATGACGATCTCCGCCTTGTGCTTGATCACCAGCGCCAGGTCTTCCGGCACGCGCGGATTGGATTTGTGCACGATGAGGTTGGGGCAGAATGGCGCATGGCCTTTGGTCTCCGCCGCGATGCGCTCCAGCCACTGGTCGAGATCGACGGTGGT
>JAQSWP010000112.1 GCA_029266575.1 Alphaproteobacteria bacterium
AGCGGATTCATATGGTTTGATGGAAGCGAAAGCGCTTCCATCAAACCATGATCCGCTCTAATGGCGGGCTTTCTGCAAGCCCTCGCGCTCGGCCTTGCGCAGCTTCTCGCCGTCCTTGCCCTCGACGGCCTTGCGCGCCTCGCGCGCCTTCTCGTCGACCTTGCCGGACTTGGCGAATTCGGTCGTGGCCTCGTTGTAGTGACGCGCGGCGGTCTTGTTGCCTTCGCCCTCGTTGCGCTGGCCGGCGTTGACGTGACGATCCTTGGGATCCATGTCGGTTCTCCTCTCGATGTGGCAAAAAGAAAACGGCGGAACGTCGTGCGACGTTCCGCCGTTTCGTTTGCTCCGTGTTCAGCGGGCGAATTGCGCCAGGAAAGCGCGGGTGGCGCCGTAGTCGCGCTGCGCGCCCTCGGTCAGCGGCTCGCCCTCTTCCATCAACTCCTGCAGGCGGGTGCGGGCGCGCGACAGGCGCGAACGCACGGTGCCGATCGGGCAGCCGATGACGGCGGCGGCGTCTTCGTAACTCATCTCGTTGACGCCGACCAGGATCAACACTTCACGGAACGAGGCCGGCAGGCGCCAGAAAGCGTCGGCCATGTCATGCAGCTGCATGACCGTGTCCTGGCTGGCGGCATGCGAATGATCGATCTGCATCAGTTCGTCCTGCAGACGATCGGCATGGCGCTTGCGACGATACTGATCGTAGAAACGATTGCGGATCACCGTGAAGGCCCAGGCCTTGAAGTTCGTGCCTGGGGTGTAGCTCTGTTGCGCGGTCAGCAAGCGCACCAAGGCGTCCTGCACCAGATCGTCGGCGGCATCGGCATTGCGGGTCAGCGAGCGAGCGAAAGCGCGCATCGCAGGCAAGGTCTGGCTCACTTCATCGACGAAGCTGAGAGTCATGACGTACTCCTGTTTGCTGGGGGAGGTAATTCTCGAATCTTGCGAAACGGTTTGGCGGCTGGCGGCAGGCGCTGATCCGCGACCCAAAACGGTGCGGCTCGGCAAACCCGACATGTGCTAGTCTCCCTCTCCGTCTACGTTCTTCCATTACCCCACCAACACCGGACCCCCTGCAGGGTTCCCATTTAAAAAAGCCAGTGATATCAAGCGTATGAGTAATGGTTGATGGAATCGGGTGACGACAAGACGGTGCCCCCGGTGGCGCTGAGCCCAGAATTACATGCAGCGCTGATCGCGGAATTACCGCATTTGCGTCGCTTCGCCTATTTCCTCATGCGCGGCTCCGAGCGGGCCGACGATGTGGCGCAAGAAGCGCTGGTGCGCGCCGTCAAGCATATCGGCGGCTTGCGCCCCGATAGCAATCTGCGCGCCTGGCTGTTCACCATTGCGCGCAACGTGGCGCGCAACGAGGCCCGCCGACAGCGGCGCAGCCCGGTCGCTCCTCATACCGATCTGGCCGACATTCACCCCGCGCAGGCGCAAACGCAGGAAGCGGCCATCGAAATGCGCGAGCTGCAAGACGCCGTGCTGCGTTTGGCGCCGGCCTTTCGGCAAACCTTGTTTCTTTGCGCCATTGAAGGCTTGAGCTACGAGGATGCGGCGCAGGTGCTGGGTGTGCCGATCGGCACCATCCGCTCGCGTCTTGCCCGCGCCAGGCGCGCGCTGGAGCGGGAAATGGCCGGCGCGCATCACACCGCTGGCGGCAAGGAGCAAGGCAAATGAAGAGCAAGTCTTGCATAACTCGCGTCTTCGATGGATATTTCCGCCCGCAGGACGTCGGCGACAGGGGAGCATCGGTCTAGTGGTCTCGCGGCGAAAAGCGGTTTCTGCCGACGATCTGCAGGACTTCATCGAAGGCCGCCTGTCAAAGGAGCGGCGCATCGAAGTCGAAGCCTATTTGCAGTCGCATCCGACAGAAGCGCGAAGAGTCGAAGCGTTGCGCGAGCAGGCCGGCCGCTTGCGTCGGCTGGGCAGCGAGATGCTGGTCGAGCCCGTACCCTCGCAATTCCTCGATATCCTCAAGCGCTTGAAGAACTGATCCGCTCTAGCCGGCCATCGTCGTATCGTCCGCAGCTTCCGCCCGCTCCGGCGGCTCGCCCGGATCGAATTCGAGCTGAATGCGCGTGCCACCGCCGGGGGCCTCGTCGACTTTCAAATCACCCGCCACCTGATCGGCGAAGCCGCGCATCAGGATGTCGCCCATGCCCGATCTGTCGCCGCCGACGTCGTCGCCGATGCCGATGCCGTTGTCGCGCAGCACCAAATGGCCGCGGCCGTTGGCGATGGTCACCGTCAGTTCGATCTGGCCAGTGCTGCTGTCGGGAAAAGCGTATTTCATCGCGTTGGTCACGGCTTCGGTAACGATCAGCCCGAGCGGAATGGCCACCGACGGCGGCACGCGCATGTCGACGACCGAGACGACGGAGCGGGCCCGTTGGCCGTAGGCGGACAGCAGCTGCGCCATCAGCTGGGTGAAGAAGGTGCGCAGATTGACGGTTTCGGTGTCGCGCTGCTCATAGAGATGGCGGTGCAGCAGCGCCAGCGTCGCCACGCGCTGGCGCGCCAGATCGAACTGTGCCTTGGCCATCGGCTCCGAAATCCGCCGCGACTGCAGCGACAGCAGGGACGCCACGATCTGCAGGTTGTTTTTGACGCGGTGGTTGGTCTCGCGCACCAGAAGATCGCGCTGGCGCAGCAGCGTTTTCATGTTCTCCTGCCGCGCTTCGACGTCCTTGGTGATGTTTTCGAATTCGACCGCAAGCTCGGCGATCTCAGGCGGCTCGCCGGCGGTCGAAAAGGCAAAGGCGTCGCCACCCTCGCGATAGCGGTGCACGGCGCGGCGGAAGCGGCCGATCGGCGCCAGCACGAGGAAACGGGCGCCGATCAGCACGGCGATACCTGCAAGCAGGGTGAAGGCGAGAATCTCGCCGATATCGGTGATCAGCCGGCTGGTCACGAGTCCGGTTGCCGCTTCGCTCGGCAAGGCCGCCAACACGAACATGTCGTAGTCGCCAATCTCGTTCAGCACCACGAGATAAGGCTGATCGCCGGCCTGGTGCTGAAATTCGAACTGCCCGCTGCTGAGGGCTGCCGCGATCTTTTGCGGCGACGGCAGCCGCAATTGCTCGCTGCCCGCGCTTATCACGGCCTGGCCTTTGCGATCGATCAGCGCCAGCTGCGAGCCCTCTGGAAGCTGGTACGCGTTGAACTGGCTGTTGAGAAAGCTGGCCTTGATGCCGGTGAGGATGGCGCCGACGACCGCACCCTCGCTGTTGGTGATGGGCGCAGCCGCGCTCACCAGCCGCTCGCCGGACAAAGCGCCCACCGTAAGGCCGCCGACGGTGAACGCCTTGCGCGCCAGCACCGTCTGCACCTCCTGCGGATTGGAATAACGCCGCCCTGGTTCCATCGGAATCGCGGTGCAGCGGATGGCGTTGTCGGTCCCGACGGCGAGAAAATTGGTGTAACGGTTGGCCAGATCGCCATGCAGGCTGGCGAGTACCGACGAGCAGCGCTGGCCGTTGAAGGCGGCGACATCAGGCAGCTGGGCGATCGTTTGCAGCAGCCGGTTGGTTTCCGCCAGCGTCTGCAGGTGGCGATTGACCGCGAGGACGGAGAGCGCGCGCAGCGTGGCGCGGGTTGCGGTCAGATCGGCTTCATAGCGGGTGATCGCGGTGGCGATGCCGGCAACGATCGCCGGCATGATCGCCAACGCCAGCAACAGCAACAGGCGTAGCCGCAGCGACAGGCCGCCGAAGGACGGTCGGCGGTTGGTGCCTGGGGCCGCTAGGTCGGCCGCAGCGTCCGCCGGCTCAGCCGTCTTTTCGGACATAAAGCGCCTGCGAGATGGCGGCCTTCACCGTCTCCGGCGCGAAAGGTTTGGCGATGACGAAGGCAGGCTCAGGCGCTTCGCCGGTCAGCAACTGCTCTGGATAGGCGGTGATGAAAATGACCGGCGTCTCGTGATCGAGCAGAATGCGCTGCACGGCGGCTATGCCGTTGTCGCCGTCCTTGAGCTGGATGTCGGCAAGGATCAGATGCGGTCTGGTGCGCTGGGCCAGGGCGACGGCGTCCTTCTCGCGCTCGGCAATGCCGACCACGGTGTGGCCCATCTCCTCGACAATGGAGGCGATGTCGAGGGCTATGATCTTCTCATCCTCGATGATCATGATGGGCGAGGGCGCCTGACCCTCGATATCGCGCTGGACCTGGTTGAACAATTCGCGCGCTTCCTGTTCGCTGACGTTCATCACGTGTGCGACGTCTGGGAACGAGTAGCCTTCCAGCGCCACCAACAGCAGCACCTGCCGCTGCCGTGGCGGCAGTTCGCGCAAGGTGGAATCGACGGTATCCTGGTCGAGTTCGCCATAAAGCGAATTGGGATTGGTCTTGTCCCAAACGCGGTGGAAAAGGCGGAACAACTCACGGCTGACGTCGCCGCTTTCGGGCAAGTGGGAAGGATCTTCGACGATCATTTCCAGCATGATGCGGACGTACTGATCGCCAACCCCCTGGCTGCCTGTCAAAGCGCGGGCGTAGCGGCGCAGGAATGGCAGGGCTGCTGCAATTTCGCGAGAACCGACGGGCATTACGCTTGATCCTTATTATTGCTTTCGACAGCCGGCGGGAAACCGCGCCTAGAATAGAAGGCGTGGTGTGGAACACAAGTGCGGTAGAGGACTTGCGGCAGATGGCACAATTTAAAGCAAAAACAAGGGCCTCGCACAATCTAGAGCTTGGAAAAATATCTTTGTCACAAGCCGGAACTTTCGCGTTGCGCTGAGGTTGACCGCCGATGGTTCGGCTGGATTAGGCCGAGGCCCGTGAACCTGCCGGTTTCCTGTACGTTCGACCCATAGGCGGGGGCAGAGGAGCTTGGTTCGAGTGGTGTAGGTATGGACAGTGACAGCAATGGCGGGGCGGAGGCCCGGGATTTCGAGGAAAGTGTGTTCGAGGCGCTTGATACCCCCCAAATGTCCGCACGTATGAAGCATTTGCTTTTTGGCGTTCGGCTTTCAGCAGGTTTAGGCGATTTGCCACCTGCCAGCGATCTGGAGCAATTGGCGGGCCGTCTCGACGCCATGCGCGCAACGCGCGTGGCCAAATCTCGCGCGCGTTCGCGCCGGTCGCGGTGAAGCCGGAACCCTGGTCCAAAGCGGCCGTTTCATTGAAGCTGTGGCGCCATCGCGCGCTCGCCAATGCAGGAGGTACCGGGAGCAAGCCCCGGTGGAAAATCCATGTTGCAATGGGCTTTGACCTTTTTGGTATTCGCTTTGATCGCCGCGCTGTTCGGGTTCGGCGGCATTGCGGCTGATTTCGCGGCGATCGCCAAAATTCTGTTCTTTATCTTCCTGGTGCTGTTCGTGGTTTCGCTGATTGTGAATCTGGTGCGCGGAAAATCGCCACCGGCGCCTTAATCCAGCCCTAATTTCTTCAAGCAGAACAGGTACATACCTGTCCCAAGGGGAACCTTGGGGCAGGTGTTTTGTTATTGAGGTCGAGAGACCGAAAGGAGGTTCGTGATGCGAACCAATTTGACGAAGCTGCTGTTGGGTACTGCGCTGGCCGGTGGTCTGATGGCAAGCAGTACGGCATTTGCCCAACCCGCCATCAATGCAGCGCCCTGCGCGACGCCGGGCGTGGTGAGGGCGTCGGTTTCGCTGGCAATGGCGGAGACTTTCATCGTCCCGTTTGCCGCCAATTCTTCGGAGCTGTCGCCGGTGGCGGAACGGGTGCTTGAGTTCGCGGCCGTTTCCTATCCGCAGCAGCCGGTGCTCTATTTCCGCGTCCAGGGCGCGGAGCCTGCGGCCGAGACCGAAACGCTGGTCAAGATGGATCGTCTGGCGTGGATCACCGCCTATCTGGCGCAACGTGACGTGCCGCTCGAAGCGGTGGTGTTCGAGGAGCCCTCCATGGCGCAGCGCATGGGTTGCGCCAGTTCGGGGCAAGCGTCACTGTAAATATGCACTGGCATAGACACTGGAAAGCGCGCCCCGATGGCGCGCTTTTCTTTTGTGCCGCAAGAATTGCAGCGACTGTCGTCCACTGGCGCAAATCCTGCGCCGGCCACAAGGGCCATGCTATTCATATGGGCGGCGACTGAACCGTTTTTAACGAAAGTGTCAGACCATGAAGATCATCGCTCTCTTCCTCGTCGTTCTGGCTTTCGGCACCTCCACGGCACGTGCCTCGCATGGCGGGCCGAATTGGGAACACGACGATCCGGCGCGGCGCGTTTATGGCGGCGGCCCATGATCGGCGCTGCACGCCCGCGATTGGTAGCGAGACGAAAAAATGGCGGAGGGGAAGGGATTCGAACCCTCGATACCAGTTATCCCGGTATAACGGTTTAGCAAACCGTCGCCTTCGACCACTCGGCCACCCCTCCAAAGGCGTCCGTTTAAGGCCCCAGGGTCGTCTAACACGGCGGATGCGGGCCCGTTCTAGCCTTCCGCGCCTGTTCCCGTCAACCAACGTCTTCCCCGCGCATGTTTTTGATTTTTCGGGGGAATTGGCGTTCCAGTGGCGGCCGCATCAGATTTTCTCGAGCGAAAATTACTTTAATTCGATTGTCCTGCCGCGCACCTCGCTCCATTGCTGGCGTGGCGACCCGAATTGGAGTGAATCATGGCCGATCGATCCGAAGCTTTTGCCTCACGCTGGAGCGCGCCACAGGGCAGCGTGCTGGTGGTGGGCGTCGGCGCCTCGCAAGGGCTGGGTGCGGCGATCGCGCGGCGCTTCGCCAAGGGCGGCTATCCGGTCGTCGTCGCCGGGCGCAATGCGGCGAAGGTCGAAGCGGCGGCTGACGAGCTGCGCCAGACCGGCGCCAAGGCCATGGCAGTGATCGGCGACGCCTCTTCGGCCAATGACGCACGAATGTTCGTGGCGGCGGCGGAAACGCTGGCGCCGCTGGCGGTCGCCGTGCACAACGCCGGCAGCAACCGGCCGGCGCCGTTTCTCGAGGTGACGGCGGAACAATTCGAGCAGCATTGGCGCGAGCATGCGCTGGGCGGGTTTCACACCAGCCAGGCGGCCTTGCCGGCGCTATTGAAGCGGGGCGGCGGCAGCCTGCTGTTCACCGGCGCCTCGGGCAGCCTGCGCGGCAAGGCGCGGTTCTCGCCGTTCGCCGCTGCCAAAGCCGCGCTGCGCGGCTTGTTGCAGAGCATCGCCCGCGAGTTCGGCCCGCAAGGCATCCATGTCGGCCACGTCATCGTCGATGGCGGCATTGCCGGCGAGCGTTTGCTGAGCCGCGCGCCGCAATTGAAAGAGGAGCGGGGCGAGGACGGCATGCTCGATATCGAGGCGATCGCGGAGGCCTATTGGGTGCTGCACCACCAGCATCGCAGCGCCTGGACACTGGAGTTGGATCTACGGCCGTTCAAGGAGGCGTTCTAAAAGCAAGATCGCCTCGCTTGCGGCAAGCGAGGCGTGAATCTTGCCTTAAAATTCAAGCTCAGGGAGCGCCATTGCGGCGGGCTTTCCACCAGGCGGCGATTTCGCCGACGATGCCGCGGCGGAACGACAGCACGACGATCACGAAGATCACGCCCTGGATCACCAGCACCCACTCGCCGAATCCGGAGAGATAGTTCTGCATGGTGATGACGACGAAAGCGCCGACCACTGGCCCGAACAGCGTGCCCAACCCGCCGACCAAGGTCATCAGCACCACTTCGCCCGACATCTGCCATTGCACGTCGGTGAGCGAGGCGAGTTGGGTGACGAACACCTTGGTCGAGCCGGCCAGCCCGGCCAGCGAAGCCGAAAGCACGAAGGCCAGCAGCTTGTAGTGATTGACGCGGTAGCCCAGCGAGATGGTGCGCGGTTCGTTCTCGCGAATGGCCTTCAGCACCTGGCCGAACGGCGAATGCACGATGCGGTAGATCAGCGCGAAGGCGGCCAGGAAAATCACCAGCACTACGTAGTAGAAGGTGAACTCGTTGGATATATCGATGAAGCCGAACAGCACCTTGCGCGGCACGGCCTGGATGCCGTCCTCGCCGCCAGTGAACTTGGCCTGTACCGCGAGGAAAAAGACCATCTGCGCCAGCGCCAGCGTAACCATGGCGAAATAGATGCCCTGCCGGCGGATCGCCAGGGCGCCGAACATCAGCCCCAAAATTGCCGCGACCGCGACGCCGGAAAGAATGGCGAGTTCGATCGGCCAGCCCCATACCTTGGCGACGTGAGCGGCAATATAGGCCGAACCGCCGAAATAGGCCGCATGTCCGAAAGACAGCAGGCCGACATAGCCGATCAGCAGATTGAAGGCGCAGGCAAAGATGGCAAAGCACAGCGCCTTCATCAGGAAGACCGGATAGACCACGAACGGCGCCAGAATGGCCAACGCCAGGAGGGCGACGAGGATTGCGAGGTTGCGCGTCTGCATCATCGTCCTGTCCTCAACGCGTCCGGCCGAACAGGCCGGCCGGCCTGATCAGCAACACGATCGCCATCACCAGGAAAATCACGGTCGTGGACGCTTCGGGATAAAACACCTTGGTCAGTCCTTCGATGATGCCCAGCCCGAATCCCGTGACTACCGAGCCGATGATCGAGCCCATGCCGCCGATCACCACCACGGCGAACACGACGATGATCAGGTTCGATCCCATCAATGGGCTGACCTGGTAGATCGGCGCGGCCAGCACACCGGCGAAGGCGGCGAGGCCGACGCCGAAGGCGTAGGTCAATAAAATCATGCGCGGCACGTTGATGCCGAAAGCCGATACCAGCGTTGGGTTTTCCGTCGCCGCGCGCAGGTAGGAGCCAAGCTTGGTGCGTTCGATGACGAACCACGTCGCCAGACATACGATAAGCGATGCAACGATCACCCACCCGCGATAGATGGGCAAGAACATGAAGCCCAAATTCTTGCCGCCAGTTAGCAGGTCCGGAATAGTGTACGGCTGGCCGGAGGAGCCGAACTCGCGGCGGAACAGACCCTCGAAAATCAGCGCCAGGCCGAAAGTCAGAAGCAGTCCATAGAGGTGATCGAGATGATAGAGCCGGCGCAGCAGGGTGCGCTCGATGAGCGCACCCAGCAGGCCGACGATGATGGGGGACAGGATCAACGACGCCCAGTAGCCGATGCCTAGATATTGCAGCAGCATCCACGCCACGAACGCGCCGATCATGTACAGCGCGCCATGGGCGAAGTTGATCACGTTCAGCATGCCGAAGATCACTGCCAGCCCGAGGCTGAGAATGGCGTAGAAGGAGCCATTGATCAGCCCGAGCAGCAGCTGCCCGAACAGCGCTTGCGGCGCTATGCCCAGCAATTCGAACATGCCTTACGTCCCCAGGTCCTTGCCGTCTTACTTGACGAGATCGCAGCCGCCGTCCTTGAGCGGACGAGCAGCCTGCTCGGCCGGGATGGTGGCGACCAGCTTGTAGTAGTCCCAGGCGCCCTTCGACTCGGCCGGCGCCTTCACCTGCCACAGGTACGCATCGCGCATGATGCGGCCGTCGGCGCGGATGGCGGCGTTCTTGGTGAAGAAGTCGTTAACCGGGGTCTTGCGCATCTCGGCGGCAACCTTGTCCGGATCGTCCGTTCCGGCCGCCTTGACTGCCTTCAGGTAATGGGCGACGCCGCTATAGACGCCGGCCTGCACCATCGAAGGCTGCTTGCCGTGCTTGTCGAAGAACCGCTTGGAGAACTTGCGGGTCTCGTCGTTCATGTCCCAGTAGAAGGACTCGGTGACGACCAGACCTTGCGCGGTCTTCAGGCCCAAGGCGTGCACGTCGGTGACGAACACTAGCAGACCGGCCAGACGCTGGCCGCCGGCAACGATACCGAACTCCGCCGCCTGCTTGATCGAGTTGATGGTGTCGCCGCCGGCATTGGCCAGACCGATGATCTTCGCCTTCGAGTTCTGCGCCTGCAGCAGGAAGGAGGAGAAATCGGAGGTGTTCAGCGGATGGCGCACCGCGCCCACCACCTTGCCGCCGGCCGCCTTGACCGCTTCGCCGGCGTCGCGCTCGAGAGCGTGGCCGAAAGCGTAGTCGGCAGTGAGGAAGAACCAGGTGTCGCCGCCGGACTTGGTCAGCGCCGTGCCGGTGCCGATCGCCAGCATGTAGGTGTCGTAGGCGAAGTGGAAGCCGTAGGGCGAGCAGGCCTTGCCCGTGAGATCGGACGAGGCCGGGCCCGACATCAGGAACAGCCGCTTCTTTTCCTTGGTGATCTGCTGCACGGCGAGGGCAACCGAAGAGGTCGGTACGTCGGCAATGGCGTCGACCTTGTCCTGATCAATCCATTGGCGCACGACGGTGGAGCCAACGTCGGGCTTGTTCTGGTGATCGGCGAAGACGATCTCGACGGTCGTGTTGCCGATCTTGCCGACGTCTTCCGCCGCCATGCGGGCCGCCAGCACCGAGCCCTGACCGGTGATGTCGGCATAAAGACCCGACTGGTCGTTGAGTACGCCGATCTTGATGACGTTGTCAGAAATTTGGGCGTTGGCGGCGCCCGCCGCCAGCACCATGCCGGCAAAGCCGGCCAGTCCGTATTTGAGTTTCATCTACTTCCCTCCACAAAAATGAACGTTATTGGTGTTATTGCTCCGGAAACGGATGTCCCGGTGATCAGACTCCGAGATAGGAATGCAGTTTCTCGGTATTGGCCGCGACTTCGTCGGCGCGGAAAGTGTCGACGACGTGGCCGTCCTCCATGACATAGTG
>JAQSWP010000282.1 GCA_029266575.1 Alphaproteobacteria bacterium
TGAAAATGCCGATGGCGGCGATGTCCTGGTAACGCCCCACACGGTTTTCATCGGTCTTTCGCAGCGGACCAATGCGGCCGGCGCCGATGCTCTGGCTGCTCATCTGCGTGCCTTGGGCCGGCAGGCACGGGCGGTCGCCACGCCGGCGGGCATCCTGCATTTGAAAACAGCCTGCGCCCTGCTTGCCCAGGATACCATCCTCGCCACCGCGGCCATGGCGGCGAGCGGCATCTTTTCGGGTTTTCGCCTGGTCATCACCCCCGATGGCGAGGAAGGTGCGGCCAATGCGCTGCGCCTGCATGATGTCGTGCTGGTGAGCGACGCCTGGCCGCGCACGATCGAATTGCTGATGCGCGAGGGGTTCGAAGTGCGCGCACTCCCTCTGCGCGAGATCGCCAAGCTCGATGCCGGCCTTTCCTGCATGTCTCTGCGCTGGTAGATCCGGTTATGGTGCCAGCAAGTCCAGCGCCGCCGGCGCAAACAGCTTGGGCAGCAGGAATTCCGGCAGCAGCCATTGCGGCCAGGCGATTGAGATGCCGTCCGCGCGCATGATCTGCAGGCAAAGTCCCTCGGTGTCGGCGAAATGGGCGAAGCGAAAGCCCAGGCCCATCGCCTTGCTGGCAAAGGCATGGTCTTCGGCAAAGTCGCTTTCCGGAAAGCGCGTTTCCCGCCACACCGCCTTGCGGTAGACGAAATTGAACCCGAAACCGGCGAAATGGCTTTCGAACTTCTTCGAATCCGCCTCGCTGATGATCAGGGGCTCGATCGGCTCCCGCGCGAACATGCGGAACATCAGCCCGCGCGTGCCGGTCGTGTCCCAATAGGCCAGCTGGCGATGGGGCATGGAATAGACATGCCAGGCCGAGAATTTGGCGATATCGACGCCGCGGCGCGCCAGCTGTCCCAGCATGGCCTTCAGGTAATCCGGCGCATAATAATCGTCATCGTCGAAATGGGCGATCACCGGCGCCGCGGCCTGCTCGGCCAGCCAGTTGCGCTTGGCGCCGATGCTCATCCGGCCGCCGGCATGATGGTGATAGCGGATGCGCGGATCGTTGAGCTTGCGGAAATAGTCCGACGGCTCGGGCCCGTCATCCAGGATCAGCCATTCGAAATCCTGCTCGCTCTGCGCCAGCACGATGCGATGCTGTCGCTCCAGCATTTTGTGCCGTTGGAAGGTCGGCGTAGCGATGGAGACGACCGGCATTCTCGATCCTAGTCCACACCCAGATCTTCCACGAAGCGTGTATCAAGGCTCACAGCTTCGCGGCGCACATTGATCTGCAGACAGGTAACATCGCGGACTTTCTCGAAAATGGCGTCAGGGTCCGCTTGCTTCCCCCGGCGATGGTACTCCGAAATCACATAGTCACGCACATGGCGGGGTGTGACCATCTTCTCGGCTTCCGCGTCCGGGATGTCGATTCCGAACTCCTTCTCGAAAGCCATGACGAGTTCGACGGAGTCGAGCCCCATTTCAATCGTTGCGGGCCAGCTGCTGCGCCGGTTTCAGGATGAAGCCGGAAATCGCGTAAGTGCGGCTGCCATACTGGCCGCTGGGAACATCCCAGACCCGCACCTTGGACCAGTCATTCTTTTCACTGACATCCAGCACCGGCGTGGCCCGGTCGATCTCGCCGCGATTGAGCCAGTTGGCCTGCTCGACCCGGATCTCGCGCGGCGAGACGATGTGGCTGACCACCGCCAAGTGGCCGCGCGTCAGGCGAGCGCTGCCGGAGAACACCATCACCGCTTCCTCGACCGGATGGGCGGCACGGGCATAGAGCGCCTTGGCCCGGTCCCACCAATGCTTGGCATCGCCGAAGATGGCGAGGCCCGAAAGCGAGCGGGCATACTCGACGCAATAGAGGAATTTGGAGCCTCTTTCCCAGGTCGGCTTGGGCGGTTCGCGCAGCGGCGGCGTGTAGGAAATGTGAAGATCGGCCAGGATCAGCTTGGCCTGTTCGGTCGGCTTTTCCTGCAGCGATACCGGCAGGCGCACGGCGGGCGTGACTTCAACCGGCATCAGCATGCCGGTTTCCGGCTGCGACGACCCCAGGAAACCCCAAAGCGCGCTGATATTTTCGTCGATCTTCTTGCCGACCTCTGAACCGACCTGGCCCAGCCTGGTGCCGACCTGGTCCAGTTGCTGGCCGACATTGCCCAGCACATCGGCCCTGGCCGGCGAGGTCATCGCCATGGCAACGGCCAAAGGCATAATCAACGAAAGAATAATTCGGCGCATGGTCCCCAGAATCCGGCTTTGCTTTTTTATCGTCGCTCGCGCCAGGACGTATGGTCCTTCGCGGGCTGCATTGTCGGACGGGATGTCTGGGTTGCCCCCTCAGGACCCCTGCCCAAACCGATTAAAGGCGATGGCGGGGGTGTCACAAAGACGTTTTATGGCCACGGTTAAGTGGCATTTCAGCAACAACAAATCCTTGGAAATGCTTGGCTTTCTCCAGTTGCTGCATCGCAGCACCACAGGCTGCCGCGGAGGTTAAGAGGGCCAATGAAAACGCCCGGCAGCAGGGCCGCCGGGCGCTTCGCAGATGCTCTGAGGCGAGCTTACTTCTTCAGTCCGGTCACCATCACGAGAGACTTCTCGACATGTTCGACCGGGGACAACTTGTCCGCAGCCGAGGACCACAGCACCTTGCTATCACGGCCGATCACATAGGTGACGCGTTCGATGAGGACATGGTTCAGATCCTGACCCTTATTGTCCTTCGCGCCGGCGCGAGGCGTGCTCACGTTCAGCTTGTAGCTGGCCGCGATCTTGGCATCGGAGTCGGACGCCACCGGGAATTTGCCGGCACAGAAAGCCGGATCCGCGGAGAATTTGTGCAACCGGTCGAGGCCGTCGCCCGAAACGCCGATAATGCTGGCGCCTGCGGCGGCGAATTGGTCGGCATCTTCCGCGAAGGCATGGGCTTCGGCATCGCAGCCGCCCGTGAAGGCCGAGGGGAAGAAGTAGACAACCACCGGACCCTTGGCGAGCGCG
>JAQSWP010000113.1 GCA_029266575.1 Alphaproteobacteria bacterium
CTCACGGGTGACCTCGCGGATGTTGGTCTTCTCCATCGAGATCACGCGCGGATCGGAGCGCAGCTTCCAGGCGAGCTGGTTGGTGCCGACGTCGATGGCGTAGACCCTGGCCGCACCACGCTGCAGCAGCAGGTCGGTGAAGCCGCCGGTCGAGGCGCCGACATCCAGCGCGATCTTGCCGGCGGGATCGATGGCGAAAGCGTCCAGCGCACGCTCGAGCTTCAGCCCGCCGCGCGAGACGTAAGGGTGCGGCTGGCCGCGCACCTCCAGCGGCAGGTCGGCGGCGATCGACGTGCCGGGCTTGTCCAGCCGCTTTTCGCCTGTGAAGACGACGCCGGCCAGCACGAGCGCCTGGGCCTTGGCGCGGCTCTCGGCCAGGCCGCGCTCGACCAGCGCCTGATCGAGCCGCAACTTGCTCATGCCAGCCTGCCGTCGAGTGCGGCTTGCAGTCCGGGCACGCGCTCGCGCAGGGCGAAGCGGCCCAGCATCAAGGCCGCCGCCACCATCAGCGCCACGACGAAGCCAAGCCACACGCCCTCCCCGCCCATGCCGAAGCTGAACGCCAGCAGCACGCCGACCGGCAGGCCGATCGCCCAGTAGCCGATGGCGGCGAAGATCATCGGCACGCGCGTGTCCTTCAGCCCGCGCAGCAGGTTGGCGCCGACCACCTGGGCGGCGTCGAAGATCTGGAAGGCGGCGGCGAACGCCAGGAAGGAGCAGGCCAAAGCCATGACCCGCGCATTGTCGCCGGTTTCGGCATCGGGAAGGAAGGGCGAGACCAGGAGCTGCGGCGCGGTCCAGATCAGCACCGCCATGCAGGCCATGAAACCCACCGCCAGCGCCACCGAGGTCACGCCGGTGCGATGCACCCCTGCCCGGTCGGCCGCGCCGGCGAACAGCGCGACGCGGATGCCGGCTGCCTGGGCGATGCCGAGCGGAATCATGAAGGTGGCCGAGGCGATCTGCAGCGCGATCTGGTGCGCCGCCAGCTCGAGCGTGCCGATCAGGCCCATGATGAAGGCGGAGCCCGCGAACAGCGCCACCTCGAACAGCATGGCGAAGCCGATCGGCCCGCCCAGATGCAGCACCTCGACGAAGCGATGCCAGTCGGCGCGCCAGAAGCGGCCCAGCACGTGGAAGCGGCGGAAGCGGCGGTCGAGCAGGATGAAGCCCAGCAGCAGCGCCACCATGACGAACTGCGCCAGGCTGGAGCCGATGGCGGCGCCGACCACGCCCCAGGCCGGAAAGCCGAGCTTGCCGTAGATCAGCACGTAGTTGAATCCGACATTGGCGAACAGGCCGATCACCATGATCACCATGGGCGCCGTGGCGCGCTGGTAGGAGGAAACGAAATTGCGCAGCACGGTGAACCAGGTGGCGAAGAACAGTGCCGGCACCAGGCCCAGCACATAGCCGGCCGCGTCGCTGGCGATCGCCGGATTCTGCCCGGCGAGCAGCAGCAGCTCTTCGGTCCACAGCGCCGCCAGCGCGAAGGGAATGCCGATCATCGTGGTCGACCAGATGCCCTGGCGCAGGGTGCGGCGCACCTCGCGCATGGACTTGCGTTTTTTTCCGATGGCTTGCGCCATCATCGGCGCCGTGCCCATCGAAATGCCCAGCATGAAGATCAGCACGATGACGAACACGGCGAAGCCCAGCGCGCCCGACGCCACCGCTTCCGGCCCAACCCGGCCCAGCATGGCGACGTCGATGGCGTTCATCAGGATCTGGGCCAAATGCGAGGCGGCGATCGGCAGGCCGAGCGCCAGCATCGCCCTGATCTCCTCCCGCCAGGGAGCTAGGGACGATGCCGGAATCGCCGGCGCGAGGGACGCCGGCGCTGCGATCTGCGACCGTTCGGACATGGGGCGCGGACTATGGCCAAGCAGCGTGGCAAAAGCTAGGCCGCCGCTTTGCGGGCGCAGCGAAACAGGCCTGTCACGATCTCATACGGGCGCTGTATTGCCTGCAATTTGCAGGCACGGCGCAAGAGTTCAGGTGCAACCGCACCGCGCTTTGCTATTCTGACGTGCAAGGCGGCGACGCATCGTCATTTGCCGCCATCGCAAAACAGGGAAGAAACCACATGCAATTCATGATCCTGATTTACGGCAACGAGAAAGCGGAAATGAAGATGACGCCCAAGGAGCAGGAAGCGGTGATGGGCGCCTACATGAAGTACACCAAGGACATGGCCGAGGCCGGCGTGATGAAGCACGGCGAGGCGCTGCAGCCGACCATGACCGCCAAGACCGTGCGCACCGCCGACGGCAAGAAGGCGACGGTGGCCGGCAGTGCGGTGAAGAACAAGGAAGCGCTGGGCGGCTACTACATGATCGACGTGAAGAACATGGCCGAGGCGCTGAAATGGGCCGGCAAATGCCCGGCGGCGAAATACGGCTCGGTCGAAGTGCGGCCGGTGATGGTGTTTGGCTGAACCCTCGTTCCGTTCCTTTTATCCGTCATGCTGAGCGTAGCGAAGCATCTTCTCCCGACACCAACGATCGACGGGTAGAGACAAGACCCCTTCGCTGACGCTCAGGGTGACGGAATTTTTTGCGCGATAAGGGAATCTTTGATTTAGGCCCGCGCCGTTTCCGCCGCCCGTCCCAGCGCTTCCAATGCCGTCGCCACGATGTGGCGCGCGCTCAAGCCGGCGTCGTCGTATTGCACGGTGGGCGTGTTGTGCTCGATGAAGCGGTCGGGCAGCACCATCGGGCGGATCTTCAGGCCGGCATCGAGCAGGCCGTTGGTGGCGAGAAATTGCAGGACGTGGCTCGAGAAGCCGCCGACGGAGCCTTCCTCGATGGTGATCAGCACCTCGTGCTCGCGGGCGAGACGGCGGATCAGCGCCTCGTCCAGCGGCTTGGCGAAGCGGGCATCGGCAACGGTGGCGGACAGGCCGCGCGCCGCCAGCTCGTCGGCCGCTTTCAAGGATTCCTGCAGCCGCGTGCCGAGGCTGAGAATGGCCACGGTCGAGCCCTGGCGCAGGATGCGGCCCTTGCCGATTTCCAGCTTCGTGCCGCGCGCCGGCAATTCAACGCCAACGCCCTCGCCGCGCGGATAGCGCACCGCGCTGGGACGGTCGTCGATGGCGGCGGCGGTGGCGACCATGTGCATCAGTTCCAGCTCGTCGGCAGCAGCCATGACCACGAAATCCGGCAGGCAGGCGAGATAGGCGATGTCGTAGGCGCCGGCATGGGTGGCGCCGTCGGCGCCGACCAGGCCGGCGCGGTCCAACGCGAAACGCACCGGCAGTTTCTGGATCGCGACATCGTGCACGACCTGATCGTAGCCGCGCTGCAGGAAGGTCGAGTAGATGGCGGCGAAGGGCTTGTAGCCTTCGGTGGCCAGGCCGGCGGCGAAAGTCACGGCATGCTGCTCGGCAATGCCGACATCGAAGCTGCGATTGGGGAAGCGCTCGGCGAACTTGTCGAGCCCGGTGCCGTTGGGCATGGCGGCGGTGATGGCGACGATTTTGTTGTCGGCCTCGGCCTCGGCGATCAGCGCCTTGGCGAACACCGAGGTGTAGCTCGGCGCATTCGACGCCGACTTGATCTGGGTGCCGGTGATGACGTCGAATTTGGCGACGCCGTGATATTTGTCGGCACTCTGCTCGGCCGGCTTGTAGCCCTTGCCCTTCTGCGTCACGCAATGGATCAGCACCGGCCGGTCGAGCTTGGCGTCGCGCGCGTTTTTCAGCACCGGCAGCAGGTGATCGATGCGGTGGCCGTCCACCGGGCCGACGTAATAGAAGCCCAGCTCCTCGAACAGCGTGCCGCCGGTCATCAGGCCGCGGGCGTATTCCTCGGCGCGCTTGGCGGCCTTCTCGAACGGGCGCGGGAAGGCGCGCGCCATGGTCTTGCCGATCTGGCGCAGCGAGAGATAGGGGCGCGAGGAAATCAGCCGCGAGAGATAGCCGCTCATGGCGCCGACCGGCGGGGCGATCGACATGTCGTTGTCGTTCAGCACCACGATCAGCCGGCTTTTCAGGTGGCCGGCATTGTTCATGGCCTCGTAGGCCATGCCGGCGCTCATGGCGCCATCGCCGATCACCGCCACGACGTTGCGCTGCGCGCCGGCAAGATCGCGCGCCACCGCCATGCCGAGCGCCGCCGAGATCGAGGTCGAGGAGTGCGCCGCGCCAAACGGATCGAACTCGCTTTCGCTGCGGCGGGTGAAGCCCGACAGCCCGCCGCCCTGGCGCAAGGTGCGGATGCGGTTGCGGCGGCCGGTCAGGATCTTGTGCGGATAGGCCTGGTGGCCGACATCCCAGACCACCCGGTCATGCGGCGTATTAAAGACGTGATGTAGCGCTACGGTGAGTTCGACCACGCCCAGACCGGCGCCGAGATGGCCGCCGGTGACGGAGACGGCGTCGATGGTCTCGCGGCGCAGTTCGTCGGCCAGCTGCGGCAGGCGGCTCTCGTCGAGCCGGCGCAGATCGTCCGGCCCGCTCAACGTATCGAGCAGCGGGGTCTTGCTGTCGCTGTCCTGGCTGGTCACTACCCCAAACTCCTGCGCTTGATACTCAACAACGTCGAGTGGGAAGGCGTTGCCTTCAAGGCCGCGCTTTGTCACGGCCAGGGCGGTCAATGCCGCCGGCTGACCACGAACTGCGCCGCCTGACGCAACAAATCGGCCTTTTCTTCAAAGATATCAAGGTGTTTTCCAGCCTGGTCGGCCAGCAGCCGGGCCTGCGCCCGGGCCCGCTCGATGCCCAATATATCCACGAAGGTCGCTTTGCCGCGGGCCTTGTCCTTGCCCACCGCCTTGCCGGCCAGGGCGGCATCGCCTTCGGCATCGATCAGATCGTCGGCGATCTGGAATGCCAAACCCAGATCATGGGCATAGGCGTGCAGCGCGTGGCGGCTGGGCTCGGCGGCCTTGCCCAGAATGGCGCCGGCCGTGCAGGCGAAGGCGATCAACTCGCCGGTCTTCAGCCGCTGCATGCGGGTGATCTCGCCAATGCCGAAGCTGCCGTCTCCGGCGGCCAGATCCATCATCTGCCCGCCGACCATGCCGTGAGCGCCGATCGCCACCGCCAGGCCGCGCACCAGATCGCAGCGCACGGCGGGATCGCCATGCGTCGCCGGATCGGCAAGCACTTCGAACGCCAAGGCCTGCAGCGCATCGCCGGCCAGGATCGCCGTCGCCTCGTCGAATTTTTTGTGCACTGTCGGCTGGCCGCGGCGCAGATCGTCGTCGTCCATCGCCGGCAGATCGTCATGGATCAGCGAATAGGCGTGCACGAACTCGACCGCGGCCGCTACCCTTGCCGCCGCGCTTTCGGCGACATTGAAGAGCTGCGCCGACGCCAGCACGAAAAACGGCCGCAGCCGCTTGCCGCCGGCGAGCGCGCCATAGCGCATCGCCTGGCGCAGGCGGGCTTCCGGCTCGGCGCCGCCCGAGAGCAGGCGATCCATGACTGCAGTGGTGGTCCTGGCGGCGTGCGCCAGCGCCAGTTCGAAATTCTTCAGCACGAGGGGCAACGAAGCGGGTGCCTACTCAAGCCCGGCCGGTTCGGTGCCGGTCACCTGGCCGTCGGCCGACAAAGTGATCTTCTCGACCTTCGCCTTGGCTTCGGCCAGTTTGCGCTCGCACAAGGCTTTCAGCGCCGCGCCGCGCTCGTAAGCTGCGATGGCCTCGTCGAGTTTGATCTGGCCGCGCTCGAGCTGCTGGACGATGGTTTCCAGCTCTTTCAGCGCGTCCTCAAAGGACAGCGCTTCGATTTCTTTAAGCTTTGATTTATCAGACATTCCAGCCACTTTAGGCCGCTACAGCGGGGCAGGCAAGACGCCTCAGGCCTGCATCAAGGCCCGCACATGGGCAGCGGCGGAACGGCCCAGCGCCGTCAAGTCGTAGCCGCCCTCCAGCGCAGACACCACCCGGCCGCCGCAGACATCGTTGGCCAGCGCCTGCAGGCTCGCGGTGACCCAATAATAATCGTCCTCGACCAGGTTCAGCTCGGCCAGCGGATCGCGGCGATGAGCATCGAAGCCGGCCGAGATCAGCAGCAGATCGGGCTTGAAGGCGCGGACCGCCGGCAGGATCGCGCCTTCGAAGGCGTTGCGGAACGGCTCCGAGCCGGCGCCTGCGGGCAGGCAGACATTGACCACGTTGGGATGGCGCGGATCGTTGTCCATGCCGGTGCCGGGATAGAGCGGCGCCTGGTGCGTGGAGGCATAGAACAGATCCTTGTCGGCCTTGGCCAGGGTCTCGGTGCCGTTGCCATGATGCACGTCGAAATCGATGATCGCCGCGCGCTGCATGCCATGCGCCTTGCGCCCATGCAGCGCGCCGACGCCGACATTGTTGAAGAGGCAGAATCCCATCGCCTGCGCCGGCTCGGCGTGATGGCCGGGCGGGCGCACGGCGCAGAAGGCGTTGCGCGCTTCCTTCTTCGCCACCGCATCGACGGCGGCGACAACCGCGCCCGCCGCACGCAACGCCGCCTCGCCCGAGCCCGGCGAGACGATGGTGTCGGCATCGATCGGCGACAGCCCGTCCTTGGGGATCGCCGCCAGCAGCGCCTCGACATGGGCGGCGGGATGCGCCAGCGCCAGTTGCGCCTTGGTGGCGCGCGGCGCCTCGCGGCGCTCGAGGAACATGAAATCCTCGCCCTCCAGCGCCGCCAGCACCGCCCGCAGCCGCTCCGGGCTTTCCGGATGGTAGCCGCCAGTATCGTGCTCGAGACAGGCCGAATGGCTGAACAGGATGGTACTCATGGCGCACTCGCTGGCACCGGCAGGCGGAATGCGCCGGTCAGGCCTTGGTAAACAGCGACAGCAGGTTTGCCTAGGAAATTCAGGCTCTTTCGCAGCGCCGGTGATTAAAAATTCCGCAGTGAAAAATGCCGTTTTGCACGTTGACGCTGCAAACCGCGTCGGGCATGTTTACCCCACACAAGGTAAACGAGCGTTCATTCGGAGGCAATAGTGACAGATCACCGCGCCGAGACCATCGGCCTGCGCGCCGATGCAGCAGCCAATCCCGCCACAGCCGAACGGCTGGTCCCCGCCCCCCTCCTGGCGCCGGCGGCGTTCGATCAGGAAGCCAGCAAGGACCGCCAGTTCGTCACCGCGCTGGCGCGTGGGCTGGACATATTGCGCGCCTTCCACCCCGGCGACGGCATGCTGGGCAACCAGGAAATCGCCGCCCGCACCGGCCTGCCCAAGCCGACCGTGGCGCGCCTGACGCATACGCTGACCCAGCTCGGCTATCTCAACTACACCCGCCGCTTCCGCAAATACGAGCTGGGCGCTTCGGTGCTGGCGCTGGGCTATGCGGCGCTGTCCAATCTCGACATCCGCCAGGTGGCGCGCCCGCACATGCAGGCGCTGGCCAATTATTCCAACGGCTCGGTGGCGCTGGGCGGGCGCGACCGCATGTCGATGATCTATCTCGAGAGCTGCCGCGGCCAGGCCACCGTCGCGCTGACCCTCGATGTCGGCTCGCGCGTGCCGCTGCCGACCACCGCCATCGGCAAGGCCTATATCGCCTCGCTGCCCGAGCGCGAGCGCTCGGCGCTGCTCGATCTGATGCGCAAGCGCTGGCGCGACGACTGGAGCAAGGTCAAGGCCGGCATCGACAAGGCCGAGCGCGAAATCGCGCAACGCGGCTTCTGCATGTCGATCGGCGAATGGCTGCCGGAGATCAACGCCGTCGGCGTGCCGCTGCGCGGTCCCGATGGCGGCGCGCTCTATGCGCTGAACTGCGCCGGCCCCGCTTTCAGCCTCGGCCGCGAGCGGCTGGAGCGCGATCTCGGTCCGCGCCTGGCGCAGCTCGCCCGCGACGTGCAGCTCGGCCTGGCCAAGCGCCCGGCCCAGGACGCGACCCGCAAGCTGCGCCGCGTCTGATGCCGATCGTTCGTCCGGCTGACGTGCAGCCGGTCGGGCAGTTCGATTTCGTCGGCTTCAACAAGAAGCTTGGCCACCGCCTGACCGGGTGGCGGCCGGGCTTCGTCGAGCTGACGATGGAGATCCAGCCCGACCTGATGAACGCCAGCGGCGTGGTGCATGGCGGCGTGCTGATGACCTTGCTGGATGCGGCCAGCGGCCTGGCAGCCTCCTTCGAAGGACCGGATCGGCCGCGCAAGTTCTGCCGCACGCTCAGCTTCACCACCCAATTCATCAATCCCGGCCGCAGCGGAACGCTGACCGTGCGCGGCCAGAAGCGTGGCAGCGGCCGCAGCACCTTCGTCTGCGAGGCCGAGATTGCCGACGAGCAGGGTGAACTGGTCGCCGTCGGCACCGGCACGTATCGCCAGATCGGCAAGGAAGGCGGCGGGCCTACTCCGGCCGCTTAAGGGAACAGGCTGACCTGCTCCGTCGCCAGCGCCTGCTGCACCGATGGCCGTTCGCGCAGGCGCAGCACGTAGCGCGTCCAGGCGGGAAAGGTCTCCTCGTTGACGGTTTCGCCTGCCCGCCACATCCAGCGATACAGCACCAGGAACATGCCGTCGGCAATGCTGAACAGGGGGCCGGCGGCATAGTCGTTGCGCTGCAGCCAGGTCTCGACTTCGCTCGCCACGGCCTTGACCCGCGATACCGCCGCCTTCTTCACCATCTCCTTCTCTTCCGCCGTATCGACAAAACGCTCCGGCCGCCACAGATGGGCGAAGACCGGATGCGCGGTGTTGCTCTGCCACGCCAGCCATTCCAGCGCCCTTGCCAGCGCTCCTGGTTCGGCCGGAAGCAATCTAGCGGCGGGATGGGTGTGCGCCAGATAGAGCATGATGGCGGCGTTCTCGCTCATCACATGGCCGTTAACTTCCAGCGCCGGGATGAAGCCGCGCGGATTGATCGCGAGGTATTCCGGCCGCCAGTTCGAGCGGTCGGCCACCGGCACTTTCACCAGCTCGAACGGCGCGCCCGTTTCGATCAGCGCGATATGCGAAGCCAGCGAGCAGGCGCCGGGGGAATAGAACAGTTTCATCATCGCCGCAGCTCTCCGATGCGCTAGAATATTGTCAGGGACGAAACCTTAACCCTTCGCCGCCGCGAGGCAACAATGCCGGCCACATCGCTCGACCATTACAACGTCTTCTGCCGCGACCTGAACAAGACCGTGGCGTTCTACGAACGCTACGTCGGCTTGCGCACCGGTGACCGGCCGCCGTTCTCGTTCCCCGGCGCCTGGCTCTATGCCGGCGACAAAGCAGTGCTGCACCTAGTGGCGGAAAGCGGGCGCGAGGCGCAGGGCGGCGGCGCCATCGACCACATCGCCTTCAATTGCCAGAACCTGCCGGCGACGGTCGATCAGCTGAAACGCGACGGCATCAAGCACGAGATCCGCAAGGTGCCGGGCCGGCCGCTGCAGCAGGTGTTCATCCATGACCCCGACGGGGTGATGTTGGAATTGAACTTCCGCAACGAGCCGGTCTAGAGCAAATCATGGTTTGACGGCATCGCTTAGGGATGCCGTCAAACCATGTGAATTTGCTCTAACATTAAGATTAGAGCGGATTCACACGATAGGATGGAAGCGCATGCGCTTCCATCCTATCGTGATCCGCTCTAGCCGAAGCTCGCCTTCACCATTCCCATCTCGTCGAAGCCGACCTCGACCTCGCCGCCGCCCTGCAGGAATTGCGGCGCGTGCACCGATCCGGTCATGACGATGTCGCCCGATTTCAGATTGGTGCCGAGCGAGATCAGCTTGTTGGCCAGCCAGGCCAGTGCTGCGATCGGATTGCCCATCACCGCAGTGCCGGGGCCCGATGCGATCTCCTTGCCGTTATGGATCGAGCGGCCGGTGATCATGGTGAAGTCGATGCTGCGGTAGTCGGTGATCTCCTTGCCCAGCACGCAGGCATGCTGCAGGAAATCGTCGGCGATGCGGCCGGGCCCCATCAGGCCGGCGAGATCGGCGTAGCGATTGTCCACCACCTCGATCGCCGGCATCACGGCGCCGATCAGCGGCAGGATATTGGCTTGCGTATAGGGGCCGGCGCTGGCCGGCGCATCGATTGCCATGCGCACCGCCACTTCGCATTCGATGCCGGGTTTGAGGATCGAACCGGCGGGAAAGCGCGTGCCGCTTTTCACCAGCCGCGATTTCAGCAAGCCGCCCATGGCGGGACCGGTGAGCTGGATGGCCTGGTATTGCGCCGGCAGCGGCACGGCGACTTTCCAGCCGCCCGGCGCGTCGCCCTTGGCCGCCAGCAGATCGTGCAGGGCGAACTGGATGCGGTAGGCTTCCGTCTCGTTGTGCGGCGGGTTGTTGCCGCCCAGGAAATCGATTGGCTTATGGTTTTCCCGCGCCTGGATCAGGCGTGCGGCAATGTCCTTGGCTGCGCGATCGTCCATTGTTTTTCTCCCCTGCCGATGCTCAGCCGAATTTCGGTTTGCGCTTTTCCAGGAAAGCGGTGCGCCCTTCGGCGAAATCCTCGGTCTGGAAGCCCAGCGATTGCGCCATGTTCTCCATCTCCAGCGCCGGACCAAGCGTGGTCGGCCACAGCGCCAACTGCCGTTTGGTCAGGCTCATGGCGTGGCGCGGCTGGGCGGCCAGCTCGCGCGCCCGCTCCAGCGCCACCCTGGCGACGTCGGCATCGGCCACGAT
>JAQSWP010000114.1 GCA_029266575.1 Alphaproteobacteria bacterium
AATTTGGCGAAGTGGTGGACGGTTTCATCGCCGATAACTTGAAGACCGAAACCATTACCGACATTGTCGACCTCGGACCGCCGATTCCCGCCAAAGACATCGCCAATGCCGATCTGCAGATGCGCATCGACCAGGCCGGCATTCTGCTGGAGCGCGATGCCAAGGGCGATTATCGCTTGCGCAAGCGGGTGAACAACGTGCGCTTCTGTTATGAAGGCGGTGATGGCCCCGATCGCTGCAGCGCCACCCAGGAGGAGCGGCAGCGGCCAAGAACCGCCGTCGTGAGCAAGGACGGCGCGCCGGCTGTCGAAGCCAAGTCCTTCCTGCTGGCGCCCAAGCAGCAGCAATTCGCGCGCTATCGCTATCGCATCTTCCCGCGCTCGACCGAAGCCATCATCTACTATCTGGGTGAGGTCATCCGCTACCAGAACGCCGATCCCACCGGCAAGTCGCTGGTGCGCGTGCCGGTCGGACGCCGCGGCGACAGCGAGCCGCTGTTCGTGCTTGCCCCCGGCGGCGTGTCCGATCCGCTGGCCACCATTTCCTATCGCGGCACGTCCTATTCGGCGCCGGCGCAAGGCACGCGCACGGCGCAGGTGGTGAACATCGTGCGGCAGCTGATTTCGCTCAACCGCTCGGCCAAGGATATCCCCACCACCAACGTGCTGACGGTGGTGGGCAACTAATCCTTCAATACCTGGCGGCAATTGCCGCCTTCGACCACGCCCAGCAGCGCGCCGACCACCCAGTAGCCGATCAGCCGCTGCAGGAGCGGCGGGATGGTTTTGGCGATGGCGGGCGGCACGCAGAGATACTGATTTTCCTGCTGCCGCAGCCAGGCGCGGCAATAGACAGCCGACACCGCCGCGCGCCGGTCCTGGCTGACATTGGCGCCGCCGCCGTGGAACAGGCTGGCGTCGTAGAACACCGCCGAGCCCGGCGGCATTTCGACGCTGATCGGCTTCTGCGCCGGGCGCTCCTCGCTGGCATTGGTGTGGCTGCCCGGCACGATCAAGGTGCCGCCGCTTGCCGCCGTGAACGGATCGATCGCCCACAGGCAGTTCAGCGACAACGGCGGCCGGGGTCGGGGCAGCGGGTAATAGCCGTCGTCGCGATGCAGCACCTGCGCCGTCTGGCCGGGGTAGGAGGTGATGGTCGAGGCCACCGAGAGCTGGATCTGATCGTCGAGATAGGATTCCGCCAGCGCGATCACGGTCGGGTGCATCCAGAGCTGGTCCAGCACGCGGGTTTTTGCGACGACGTTGTAGATGCGCTGGGTGTGGAAACCTTCGAATACGGAGCGGCCCATCGGCGTGTTCTGGTGCAGCCGGTCCATCTCGCGCCAGACTTCCGCGACCGTCGCCATCGGCACGAGATTGCGCCAGATCACATAGCCATCGCGTCGCAATGCTGAGAGTTCGCCAGCCACAGCCGCGCGTTCGGCGGCGCTGCTGATGCGATCCTGTTTGTGATCGCCTTGCGCGCCGGCATGGAACGGGTCGGTGGCGAGGCTCTGCTTCTGCATGATCGGGCTCCGGAAACCTGGCCCGGAACTATGGAATTGGCGGCAGACCCCGTCAATGAACGGCGGTTTACCCTATCGTCAGGCGGTCGCGATTTTCGGCGTGAAGGTGCCGACCTCATCCTCGAACGCCTTGGCGGCGCGCAGCACCAGCGCATCCCGGTAATGGCCGCCGACGATCTGCAGGCCGATCGGCAGGCCTGCCTTGGTCAGGCCACAGGGAATCGATGCTGCCGGCTGGCGCGAAAGGTTGAAGGTGAAGGTGAACGGCGTCCAGCCCAGGCTTACATCGTCGCCACCCTTGGGCGTGCTCTTGCCGACATCGAAAGCGGGGATCGGCATGGTCGGCGTCAGCAGCAGATCGTATTTCGCCATGAAGACGTTGAGCGTGGCGCCGATCTCCTGGCGTTTGACCATGGCGCTGATGTAGTCGGACTGGCTCTGCGCAGCGCCGACCTGGGCGGCGCGTAGCAGGCCGGGATCCATCAGCTTGCGCTGCTCTGGGCTGAACTTCTTCAGCAGCACCGAGACATTGCCCATCCAGTGCGTATCGAGGATTTCCGTCGTGTCGGGAATGCCGGGATCGACCTCGGTGACCTTGGCGCCCAGCCGCGCGAACAGCTTGGCTGCCCTGGCGACGGCGGCCGCGACTTCCGGATCGACGTTCTTCACGAACCCCAGAGTCGGCGAGTAGGCGATCTTCAATCCCTTGAGGCTGCCTTTCAGCGCCTTGACGTAATCCATGCCGTCATACGGCAGCCCGTACCATTCGCGCGCATCGGGCTTGGTGATCACGTTCATCATCAGCGCAACGTCGGTGACGGTGCGCGCCATCGGCCCGACATGCGACAGCGTGCCCTGCGCCGACGGCGGATAGACCGGCACGCGCGCAAACGTGGCCTTGAGCGTCGCCAGGCCGGAGAAGGAGGCGGGGATGCGCACCGAACCCGCCGCATCGGTGCCGACCGACAGCGTGCCCATGCCGGCAGCCAACGACGCGGCGGAACCACCGGACGAGCCGCCCGGCGTCTTGTCGGTGTTCCAGGGATTGCGCGTGATGCCAAACAGCGGCGAATCGGTTACGCCCTTCCAGCCGTATTCCGGCGTCGTGGTCTTGGCGAAGATCACCGCGCCTGCCGCGCGCAGACTGCCCGAAGCCGGTGCGTCCTGCGTCCAGGGGCCGCTGGGATCGTTGGCCTTGGTGCCGAACAAGGTCGGCATGCCGATGGTCCACAGCGTGTCCTTGATGGTGGTCGGCACGCCGTCGATGGCGCTCAAGGGCTTGCCCTTCTTCCAGCGCTTCTCCGATGCCTTGGCCGCTTTCATGGCGCCATCGCGGTCCTGCGCCTGGAAGGCGTTGAGCACGGGGTTGAGCTTGTCGATCTGCGCGAACACAGCCTGCAACGCCTCTACCGGCGAGGTTTTGCCGCGGCGGAACAGTTTGGCCAGCTTCGACGCCGGCATCAGGGCGAGGTCTTTGCTCATAGTCAGGCGCTCCGCGAAGCTTTGGCGACGGGAAGATGGGGCAGGCGAACCGGGTTGGCGTGGGCATAGGCACGCGCGGCGCGCAGCACCTGCGCATCGCGATAGAGGCCGCTAACGATTTGCAGGCCGATCGGCAGTCCGCCCTTGCTGACGCCGCAGGGGATCGAGATCGCCGGCTGGCGCGTCAGGTTGAAGACGTAGGTGAAGGGTGTCCACAGGTTATTAGGCTGGCCGTTGGCGTCGAGCGGCGCGTTCATGCCGACATCGAACGGCAGCACCGATACGGTCGGCGTCAGAAGCAGATCGTATTTCTCGAAGAACATCTCGTACTGGTGTCCCAGCATGCGTCTTTGCTGCTGCGCCACCACCAGATCGTCGGTGGAATATTTCGCGCCCATTTCGCCAGCCTGGAGCAGGCCGGGATCGAACAGCTTGTGGATTTCCTTGGGCGTGATCTTCAGCAGATGCGCCACGGAAGTCAGCCAATGGGTCAGGAACATGGTGCCGGCATCGAAGCCGGACACCGGTGCGTCGACCTGCTCGACCTTGGCGCCCAGATCCTCGAAGCGCCAGGCGGCCTTGGCGACGGTCTTGGCGACTTCCGGGTCGACGGTTGCCCCGCTGCCTAAAGCCGGGCTGTAGGCGATGCGCAGTTTGCGCACGCCGCCGCGCAGATGCTTCTCGTAATCGGTACCGTCGTCGGGCAGGGCATACCAGTCGCGCGCGTCGGGCTTGGCGATGACGTTCAGCAGCGCTGCGCAATCCTCGACCGTGCGCGCCATTGGACCGGCGTTTGCCATCGTGCCGTGCATGGAGGGCGGGTAGGCGGCGACCTTGCCGAAGGTGGCCTTCATGCCGACCAGGCCGCAGAAGCTCGACGGAATGCGCACCGAGCCGCCGCCATCGGTGCCGACCGAGAGCGGCCCCATGCCGGCGGCGATGGCCGCGCCCGAACCGCCCGAGGAGCCGCCCGGCGTCTTGTCGGGATTCCACGGGTTGCGCGTTATCCCGCGCAACGGCGAATCGGTGACGCCCTTGAAACCGAATTCCGGCGAGGTGGTTTTGCCGAGAATGACGGCGCCCGCCTCGCGCAGCCGCGCCACCGGCGGCGCGTCGTAATCCCAGGGCTGGCTGTCGGGCGGAATCACTTGCGAGCCCATTACTGTCGGCATGCCCTTGGTATGGACCAGCTCCTTGATGCTGATCGGCACGCCGTCGAGTGGTGACAGCGGCTTGTTCTTCTTCCAGCGCTTCTCCGATTTTTTCGCCGCTTCCATGGCGCCTTCGGCGTCGACGACGGCATAGGCGTTGATCTGGCCGTCGATGTCGTCGATGCGATCGATTACCGCCTGTGCAACCTCTACCGGCGAGAGTTTGCGCCGCTCGTAATGGCCTGAGAGTTCCAGCGCCGTCATCTGGGTGGGGTTCGTCGCCATGCAGTCCTCGTCTATTCCGCAGCGCTGCGGGCGCGGGTCAGGCTTTGCGCCGTCGCCGCATACTGGGCGGCCGCCTCGGCCTGTCCCAGCCTTCCGTGAATGTCGGCCAGGCTGCGCTTGAGCCAGGGAATGGCCGGCCGCGCCAGATCGCGCTGGCGCAGCCTTGCCAGCGCCTTGTCGTTCCACCCCGCGCGCACCAGCGCATCGAGATGGATCTGCTCGAATACATCGCGCTGGGCATGGCTGCCGCCAATCGCCTGCAAATGCGGCAAAGCGGCGCCCAGCGCATTGACGGTCGCGGCCCAGTCGCCTTGCGCGTGGGCGGCAATGCCGTGCGCGGCCGGCACCGCAGCATCCTGCCAGATGCGGCGCACGAAATCGGGCGCGGTTTGAGCGTGTGCCTCCAGGCTGGCCAGCATTTCGGTGACAGCCGCGCGTTCACCTGCGCGCGCCAGGCCCAGCACATAGTGAAGATCGAGGAAGGGCGCGATATGTTCGTGCAATCGCGGCAGCAAATACTTGGCCACATCCTGCCAGCGATCGCCGACATCGACGCCGCGCAACTCAAGCCGCGCCAAGAGCGCCACGGCATTGACCTGATCCTGGGAGAATTCCTTCCACACGCCCCAGACTCTCCGGTCGAACAGCGCCAGCGCCTCGTCGGTGCGGTCGGCATCGATCAGGAACAGAGCCAGATGCCACCAGTTATGGGTGTACATGAAGGAGTTGCACTGGTCCCAGCTGCGTGAATGCCCTTGCATCCAGGCGAGGCCTTCCTCGAAGCGTCCCTGGGTTTCCATGACATGCGCCACCGCATGATGCGCCCACGGATCGCGCATCAGCGAGGCGCCCAGCCGGCCTGCTTCCTCGGCCTCTTCCAGCCGGTGGCATTGCTCGAGCGCGAAGGCGCGCATGCCGTGCATCATCGGCACGTCGCGATTGGCGTCCATGGTGGTATCGGCCAGCCGCAGCATGGCTTCGGACTCGCCGAGATAGAAATAATGCTTTTGCCCCAGCTTCACGCCGAACACATCGCGCGGATATTGCACGGCGAGCAGGTCATGCGTGGTGGTCACCGTCACCAGATCGTCGCGATGCTGGGCGTCGATGATTTTCAGCCACAGCAATTCGCGCTCGTTCATCGCACCGGCCAGCGCGTGGGCGCGGAGCACGAACGGTTCGGCATCGCGATAGCCCTGCCGATTTTCCATCGACAGATGCAGCAGCGCCGTCATCAGCACCAGCATGGGACAATCGGGATCGTGTTCGACGGCAGGGAGAAATTCGGCCAGCCGGTTGCCGTAGCCGAGCCATTGCTCGCACAGGAAATCGAGTGCGGCGATGGCCTGCGGCGAGGCGTTGCTGACCGCCAGATCGCGTCCGTCCCTGAGCATGCCCGTCTCCCCGCGCGCAGAGTGTCATGGCGACCGGGGCGAGTCGAGCCACAGGCCGCTCCCTTGCAAATATTACAGTTTTAAGACATCACGCGGAAGCAGGGTTACGGGCGCGGGCCTTCGGCAAAAGCGTGCAGGCCGGCGGCCATCTCGATGTAATCGGGTTCGCCGGGATCGATCAGGCCGTGTCGGATGAAGAAGTCGATCAGCACCAGATTGCAGTTGAACTTGAAGTCGAACGTATCGCGCACGCGCTCAAGGACACGCTGCACCGGCCACAATTCGAAATGCTCGATCTCGTCGTCGTGGGGACGCGGCACGAAATCGGCCGGCAGTTCGAGGTCGTAGTTGAACAGCACGTCGGGCTTGAGCCCGTTCTTGTGCTCCAGGCAATAGGTGACGATGCCGATCGGTTTGGCCTGGCGCGCCATCGCTTCGGAGATGCTGGCTTCCTCCTTGCATTCCTTGATGACGTTATCCATCAGCGAGATGCCTTCGGGCTGGCCGCCCGCCACCGTGTTGTCGAGCATGCCGGGATAAGTCGGCTTGGTCTTGCTGCGGGTGGCGACCCAGACATGCAGGCCGTCCCTGCGCCTGGTGAAGCCGGTGAGATGCACGCCGTAGGCGCGCACACCGAAGAAGGGGATGGCGGCGCGCTCCATCGACATCAGTGGCTCGTCGCCCCAGCGCGGCGCCACCGGATAGCGCTCGTCGCGCCATCCGCCGATCATTCCCTCCTTGGCGAGCTCGCGCAGGAACGGATCGACCGCCTTGCTGCGTTCTTCCGGCGTCTTCAACTCGCGGCTCAGGGTGACGGCATGCGGCTGGATCGCGAACAGATCGGGCCGGCGCGCCAGGGTGGCGATAAATTCGTCATGGATCCAACCCGCCGTCTGACCGGCGATGCGGAAGGGGCGGAAGCGGGAAATATCGTGCGCGTTGCAGGCGCGGATGTGGTCGAGAAAGGCCATGGAAGGAACTCTACACAGCAAGCGAGGCTACAGGCTAGAATCGTGCGATGAACGCCCTGAGTTCCATGCAAAACCCCGCTCACGCCAAGACGGTGATCGATGTCCATTGAATCGGATTTGCAGGATCTGTTGCGCCGCACCTTGCCGGCGCGCGACCTGCATGACCTCACGGTCGATGCCGTAGAAGAGGGCGAAATCCGCCTGCGCTTTCCCTTTCGCGCCGACTATCTCGGGCCGGGCGACATCGTCTCCGGACCGCTGTTGCTGTCCTTCACCGACACCGCGATCTATGCCGCCGCTCAAATTGATTTGCCGGATGGGCAGATCGCGCTGACCTCGACCTTGAGCGTTTCCTTCCTGCGTCCGGCGCAACCGGCCGATGTCATCACCTTGTCGCGCGTGCTTCGGCGCGGCAGGACGCTCGTCCATGCCGAGGCCTGGCTGTTCAGCCACACCGCCACCGATCCCATCCTGCATGCGACGGCAAGCTGCGCCATCGTGCAGAGGCGTCTCTAGGAAGCGTTCCGGCGGGCGGCCGCCATCACCAGCGAGCCGTTGGCGGAAACATGGACGGCAGGGTCGAGCTGGGTGGGCACGAAGAGTTGCCGCACCTGCTGCTCGTTACGAAACACGATCTGCCAGTCGGCGCCCCAATCCTTGATGGCCGCGGACCGGTCCTGCGGATGGAAATTGGTGATCGCCAGCATGCCGCCGACTTCCAGGGCGCTTGCCAGGCCGTGCAGCAGAAATGCCGCTTCCATGTCGCCCAGATAGTCGAATAGGCCCGAGCAGATGATGAGATCGAACTTGCGGCCGTTCAGCACCGGCGACAGCGACTTGATCGGCACGCAAATGGTTTCGATCTGCGCGGCGTATTGCAGCAGGCTGACATCGCGGGCGTAGTTCAAAGCGGCAGGATCCTGATCGACCAATGTAATGAGCGCCTGTTCGGCACCGGCGGCGCATGAGAGCGCGTCGCGCAAGTAGCGCGCGCCGCCGCATGCCACGTCGAGAATGCGCAGATCCGGCCGCCGCGCCAGTTCGGCGTTCGCAATGCCCGCCAGCCAGCGCCGGCGCTCCCACACGCTCTGCACCGAATCGATCGAGTTGAAGGCATAGTCGAGACAGTTGACGATCGCCGCCTGGTGCGGGTTATCGCAAGGATCGTGCTCCATCTCGTACATGTACTCGATCACCATGAAGTCGCCTGAATAGCCTTGCGGCTTGACGATGGCGCGGCCGTGATTGCGCGATTTGCATAGCCAGGGCATCAGGATGGTCCGGAACCGCTCCTTGATGTCCGGCAGGATGTCGGGGCTGATCAAGCGCTCGGCTTTGCGTGCGGCGTCGAATACGTTCCAGAATCCCTGCGCCACAGCCTGCTTGGCCTCCAGCGGCGGGCTGGTCGAGCCGGTTTTCCGTAACTGCCGTTCCAGGTCGGCAAGAAACTGGGTGAAGTGCCGCGCATCCTCCAGCACAGTATGACCGTCGCGGAAATATTGCTGTTTGTTCACGCGAACCTCCCCCGAGGCGTTGAACGGGATTGTTGCGATACGAAACGTAGTAGAGATTGGTGGTTCGGTATCTAATGCAATCGGATAGGAATTTGCCCCGGGCAGAGCGCCGGCTTCACTGGCCAACCACTTCTATGCATTGAATTTTCCGGGACCCCGCCTTGTCGAGTTTCGAGCAATATAAGTCGCAATGATGCAAGATCCGTCGCGGCCAGCCGAAAAAAGCCCGGCTGAAACCGGACCTTTCCGCCGAGGCGTGCGCAAGACGCTACCGCTTTTGATCGGCACCACCTTGTTTGGACTGGGCACCGGTGCGGCCACCGCGCAGGCGCCGATCCCCGAACTGGCGCTGTTCGCCATGCCGGTGGCGATCTATGCCGGCGTCGGACAACTTGCCTTCGCCCAGCTCTACACGCTTGGCACGCCGTTTCCCGCCATTGCCGTGACCCTGATTCTGATCAATCTGCGCTACATCATCTATTCCGCCATCGCCAGCGTCTGGCCGCGTCCCAAGAGCCTGCTGCAAAGATTGCTCGGGCCGTTTCTGGTGACCGAAACCTCCTTCGCCCTGGGGCTGAACGAACCGCTGGCCGACCGTTTCCGCTTCCTGCTGGGCGTGGGCACCGCGCTGTGGTCGACCTGGGTCGTGACCTGCACCATCGGCACGCTACTCTCGAGCCAGCTGCCGCCGCTCAAGCACGGCTACGCCATTCCCGCGATCGTGCTGGCGCCGATCCTGATGAACCTCATGAAGGGGCGGCAGAAAGCCATGCTGGCCCTCGTCGCCATCGGCTTTGGCCTGCTCCTGAGCGGCGTGCCCTACCGTCTGGGGCCACTGCTTGCGGGCCTCATCGCCGTTGCAGGCGCCCTGCTCTTCGAACGCGTGTGGAAGGCGTGGCGATGAACGAGTTTCTCTTCGTACTGGGCGCCGGGATTATACTCTACGCGATGAAAGCCGTTCCAATGCTGGTGGCGCGTCTGCCGCAAACGCGGCTGACCACGGTGATCTTCGATCTGCTGCCGGTGGGATTGCTGACCGCCTTGCTGTTGCCGCCGGTGCTGCTGGGTGGCGTGCAGCAGCCAGCGCTGGAAGGCGCGCTGGCGATCGCCAGCGTTGTCGTCGCCCTGGCGCTGAGCGCCGTTACCAATCGGGCCGCCATCGGCATTGCGGCCGGCCTGGCGCTGCTGGCGGTGGCGGAACTGGTTTAGGCGGCTTCGCGCGAGGCCTGGTCCACCACCACCACGATGTCGCGCATGATGGCGGTGATGTCGAAATCCTTGGGCGTATAGACGCGCGCCACGCCCGCCTTGGTCAGCGTCTCGGCATCGGCCGGCGGAATGATGCCCCCGACCACCACCGGAACGTTGCCGATGCCGGCCTTGCCCATGCCGTCGAGCACTTCTGTGACCAGTGCGACATGGCTGCCGGAGAGAATCGACAGGCCGACGACATGCACGCCTTCTTCCAGCGCCGCATTCACGATCTGCGCCGGCGTCAGGCGGATGCCCTCGTAGACCACTTCCATGCCGGCATCGCGGGCACGCACGGCGATCTGCTCGGCGCCGTTGGAATGGCCGTCGAGGCCGGGCTTGCCGACCAGGATCTTGAGGCGCCGGCCAAGCCGGCGCGAGACGCGCTCGACCTCGGCCCGCACCGGCGCCAGCGAATCGCCGGTCAGGCCGGCGGCGCGGGCAACGCCGGTCGGCGCGCGATATTCGCCGAAGATCTCGCGCAACGCTGCGCCCCACTCGCCGGTGGTGACGCCGGCATGGGCGCATGAGATGGACGGCTCCATGATGTTGCGGCCTTCTTTCGCCGCCGCCTTCAAGGCTTCCAACGCTGCCGCCGCCTTCTTCGTGTCGCGCTTGGCACGCCACGCTTTCAGCGCTTCGACCTGACCGCGCTCGACTTCCTCATCGACGGTCAGGATGGCGTCGCTGCCGGTCGACAATGGCGAGGCTTCACCCTCGGTGTATTTGTTGACGCCGACCACGATCTGCTCGCCCCTTTCGATCGCCGCGATGCGGTGCAAATTGGATTCGACCAGCTTCTGCTTCATGTAGCTGGCATCGACCGCGGCCACGGCGCCGCCCATGCCCTCGATGCGCGCCAGCTCGGCGCGGGCTGCGGTTTTAAGTTCATCGACTTTGGCGGCGATCTCGGTCGAGCCGTCGAATATGTCGCCGAAATCGAGCAGGTCGGTCTCATGCGCCAC
>JAQSWP010000115.1 GCA_029266575.1 Alphaproteobacteria bacterium
CCGGCGGAGAAGGTCAGCTTTTCGAGGCCGTAAAATAATGCGGCACAAAGCGGCTGAGATTGCCGGTGACCGCGCTGGTGTCCTCGCGAATGCCGATGCCGGCTGATTCGCCGGCGATCACCCAGGATCCCAGAACAGCGTAATGGCCATCGTTGTGCGCCAGCGGCGCGATCGCCTGGTAGATCGATTGCTTTTCGTCGTAGGGACCTTGTGTCGCGACCGAGTTGGAGCCGCTAACGATCGCGACGTTAAGCCCTTCGCGGCTTAGAAAAGGCTTCCGCACGTATTTCCCGGCCAGCCGTTCCGGCGTGAAATAGGCAGGCAGCAAATGGGGATGATCGGGGAACAGCTCCCACAGTATCGGCAGGATCGCCTTGTTCGAGAGCAGCATTTTCCACGCCGGCTCGATGAACCCCGTTGTGTCGGTCACGGCATGCCGACCGAACTCGTCGGCCAGCATCCATTCCCAAGGATAAAGCTTGAACATGGCCTGGATGGGCCGCTCCTCCAGATCGGTGAAGCGGCTGCCGTTCCAGCCGATCTGCGAGACGTCGAGGGGCGCGGTGGCGATGCCGGCCTGCTGGCAGGTGTCGCGCAGGTAATCGGCGGTGATGCGATCTTCCGTGCTCTCGTGCTGGCTGGCGAAATGGACCATGCCGCTTTGCGCGACATGGGGCGCCAGCGCCTTCCAGGCTGCGATCAGCCGCTCGTGGATAGAATTGAACTGGTCGGCGCCGGGCTTGACGTCATTGAGCCAGAACCACTGCGCCACGGCGGCTTCCACCAGGCTGGTCGGCGTATCGGCATTGTATTCCAGCAATTTCGGCGGACCGCTGCCGTCATAGGCCAGATCGAACCGGCCGACGAACGTCGGATCGCCCCGTTCCCAAACGGTGCTGACGTAACCGACGGCCCATTCGGGGATGCCGAGCTTCGCATGCCAGTTGCGGCGCACGATCTGGTCGGCGGCCTGCAAACAAAGGTCGTGCAATTCGTTGGTCGCCGCTTCGAGCCCGTCAATCTCGTCGGCCGTGAAGGCATAGCAGCGGTCTTCCGCCCAATAGGGCACCCCATCCTGGGTATGGAATTCCAGACCGACTTCCTCCACCCGTTGCTGCCAGTCGGTTCGCGGCGTCAGCAATTCGCGCCGCATCAGGCGCCGGAACTGTAGCCGCCGGAGGAACCGCCGAAACCGCCGCGCTGGCTGGTGAACTGACCGACCGGCGCCGGCGCAGGGCGGGCGCCTGCCGCTGGCGATGCCGGCTGGCGATCGAAACCAGAAAAGCTGCCGGGAAAGAAGATAGGGCCGAAATAGTGCCCGGACGAATACCCGCCGCGGCCGTTTGACGGCTCGCATTTCGCCGCATCGCCGGTGGCGGCGATGCAGTCTTCGCGGCTCTTGTAGACGTTGCGCGTTTCGGTCGTGGTGTCAGGCGTGTCGGGGCTGAAGGCATTGTATGCGACCAGACCAAGGCCAGCGCCCACGATGGTCAGGACAATGTATTTGGTGCGGCGGCTGGACCGCTCGTCTTTTTCGTCGATGCGCGGGTTCATGGCGCGCTCAATAGGTCAGGCAGGCGGCATTGAGCATGCCGAAGGAAATAGCGAAGGACGCCTTCAATACGGCCGGCGCTATTTTGCCCTCGGGAATGGCGCGGCCGAACTCCGGCATGACGAAGCGCGCGACGGCATAGGCGGCGAGCTGAACCGCCAGCGCCACGATCGACCACAAGGCGGTATCGACCACACTGGCGGCATGGGAGATCACGCTGGCCAGCGGCAGGGTGAAGCCGATCATGGCGCCGCCCAGGCTCAGCGCCGCCGCCGTGTTGCCTTCGCGGATCAAAGCCAATTCCCGATAGGGCGTGATCCAGAGATAGATCAGGAAGAAGAGCGCCTGCAGGCCGCCGCCGACGACGATGTAGGAAATGAAATTCGGCAGCGTCGACAGCGTTTCGCGGATGAAGTCCATTGCCTCTTTATTCCCCAACTCAAGGTCGGCGAAGCGTAGTGAAGCGAAACGGGAATTACAATCGGCGGCCTGTGGGAATCACTCCGCCATTGCCTGTTTGAAAGCCTCTTCGGCGGCGCGCATCAGAGCCTTGGCCTTGTTGACGCTCTCCTGGTACTCGGCCTCGGGATCGGAATCGGCGACCACGCCGACGCCGGACTGCACGTACATCACCCCGTCCTTGATCAGCGCCGTGCGCAGCAAGATGCAGGTATCCATGGTGCCGTTGGCGGCGAAATAGCCGGCGCAACCGCCATAGATGCCGCGGCGTTCGGGCTCCAGCTCGTCGATGATCTCCATCGCCCGCACCTTGGGCGCGCCGGAAAGCGTGCCGGCCGGGAAGCCCGCGATCAGCGCATCCAGCGCCTCGAACTTCGGATCGATGATGCCGTCGACGTTCGAACTGATATGCATGACGTGGCTGTTGCGTTCGATCACGTACTGCTCGGTCACGCGCACCGAGCCGATCTTGGCGACGCGCCCCACGTCATTGCGCGCCAGATCGAGCAGCATCAGATGCTCGGCGCGCTCCTTGGGATCGGCGAGCAGTTCGTCGGCCATCTTCTTGTCTTCGACCGGAGTCGCGCCACGTGGGCGCGTACCAGCCAGGGGCCGCACCGTCACCCAGTCTTCGCGCAGGCGCACCAGGATTTCGGGGCTGGAGCCGACGATGGAAAAATTGCCGAAGTCGAAATAGATCAGGAAGGGCGTGGGGTTGATGCGCCGCAAGGTGCGATAGAGCGCAAAGGGCGGCAGGTTGAACGGCAAGGCATAGCGTTGCGACGGCACGATCTGGAACGCATCGCCCGCGGCGATGTACTCCTTGGCCCTCACCACCATGTCCATGAATTGTTGCTTGCTGACGTTGGACTTGGCATCCGCCACCATTCCGACCGTGCCGCTGCTTTCGCGGCGATAGGGCAGCGAGCGGCGGAAATCGGCCAATACGTTGGAGAGCCGTTCCTGCGCCTGGGCATAGGCGGTGCGCGCATCCATGCCTGCCGTCGGCCACACCGGCGTGATGATTAGCGCGGCATCTTCCAGGCGGTCGAACACCACCATCACCGTCGGCCGCATGAAGGTGCTGTCGGGAATGCCCAGCGGATCGGGGTTGTTGTCCGGAATGCGCTCCATCAGGCGCACCATGTCGTAACCCATATAGCCGAACAGGCCGGACGCCATCGGCGGCAGCTCGGCCGGCATGTCGATGCGGCATTCGCGGATCAGCGCCCGCAGCGAGTCCATGGCGTTGCCGGCGATCGGTTCGAAGCTGTTCTGGTTCTGCCGCGCCTGGCGGTTGATCTCCGCCTTGCCGCGATCGCAGCGCCAGATCAGGTCGGGCTTGAAGCCGATCAGCGAATAACGGCCGCGAATGGACCCGCCTTCGACCGATTCCAGCAGGAAGGAGTAGGGCAGTCCGTCGGCCAGTTTCAGCATGGCCGAAACCGGCGTCTCCATATCGGTGACCAGCCGCGTCCACACGACGCTCGGCTTGCCGGCGTCGTAGGCAGCGGCGAAAGCTTCGAAACCCGGCGAGATCTGCATGGTCAGCGCTCGACGGCGAAGGCCTGCGCCATGACCGCATTGTCGATCTTCACCGCATAACGCTGGCGCAAGGCTGCATCGAGGGCGAAAGCCACGCTTTCGCGCAGCGAGCCCTGCATCTGCGTGCGTGTCGCTTCGACGCCGGTGGCATCGCTGGCCGGGTCTGCCGCCTGGATCTCCTGCAACCGGGCGATGACAATGCCGCTATCGGTCGGCGCAGACACGACTTTGCCGGGAGCGGCCGTGAACACGGCCTGAACCAGCGCGCGCGGCAGGTTGGCTTCGCGCCGGTTGACGTTGCGGGTAAGCGGCTGGGCCGGGCCCAGTTCCATGCCCTCGGCTTTCAGGAGCGCCGCCAGATCGCCGCCGGCATTGGCCTTGTCGGCGATGGCTTTCGCCTTCGCCTCGGCGAGCTTGGCGATCTCCGCCTGCTGCCAGGCATCGCTGACGCTGTCCTTGATCTCGCTCAGCTCCGGAATACGGGCTGGCATGACATCCGCCACCTGGACGACGAAGAAATCGCCGTTGGGCAATTCCGTCAGCGCACTTTCATCGCCCTTGCGCAGATTGAAGGCGCGGCGTGTCATCTCGCGGATGGTGGGGATATCAGTGGCCGGCAAGCCGTCGCGGCCACCGCCGTTGGCATCGATCGCCTCGATGGTCTTGACTTCCGAGCCGATGCTGCGGGCGGCATCGGCCAGCTGGGTGCCGCGATTGAGTTGGCGTTCCAGATCGTTGGCGCGTTGCAACAGTACTTCCGGCGCTTGGGTGCGCTTGATCGCCTCGACAATTTGCGGCCGTACCTCGTCCAGTGGCTTGATCGCGGCCGGCGTGATCTTGGTCACGCGCAGGACGTGCCACCCCAGCGGCGAGCGGATCGGCTGGGTGGTGCCGTTCACCGCCAGTTCGAAAACGGGGTCCGCAAGGCCCGGCGGCAGATCCGCCTTGGTGACCTCGCCAAGGCTGATGACGCCGCCATCGCGGCCAAGCACCTGTTTGGCGGCGTCGTTCCACGCCGTTCCCTTGCCGAGAAGCTCGGCCAATTGCCGAGCCTTGTCCTCACTGTCCAGCAGCACCTGATCGACGCCGCGCGTTTCCGGTGCGGTATATTCGTTGCGCCGAATGTCGTATTCCTCCTTGACCTTCTGGTCGGAGACCTTGATTTCGGCCAGGACGTCGTCGGCTTTGACATAGACGTAGCTCAGCTTGCGGTACTCAGGCTGGCTGAATCGCGCCTTGTTTGCCTCGTAGTAGGTCTGCAGCGCTTCGTCGGTCGCCTTGGGCGTTTCCTTGACGCTGCCATAGGGCAGTAGCGCGATCTGCGCCAGGCGGCGCTCGAAACGGAAGCGGTAGATTTCGTCGCGATAGGGATCCGGCACGGTGACGCTGGATTCCAGTGTGACGAAGAATTGGCTGGTGCCGAAATCCCGGCGCAGCTCGGCCAGGTGCATGGCCTCGTTCATCCGCCGCTGCTGCAGGAAATAGCCATAGCGGCCGCGGTCGAAAGTGCCGAGTTCATTGCGGAATGCGGGTTCGCTGACGATGACGGACCGTAGATAGTCGTCGCTGACGACGAAGCCCTTTTCGTTAGCCAGCTTGGTGCGCAGCGCCTCGCCGATCAGCGACTCCAGAGCGGCATTGTGCAGACCGGCCTGGACCCCCTGCTCGAAGGTCAAAGGCTGGCCGGCGCGCTGGCGCCGCTCGAGATCCTGATTGAACAGGTCGCGGACCTGGCGGGCGTGAATATTGATGTCGTCAACCGTCGCCGCCACCGGATCGACGGGGGCATTGCGGAAAATGTCGCCAATGCCCCAGACCGCGAAAGTGACGATCAGGACGACGAACATGAGGACGGCAATCACCGATTTCGATGAATTGCGCATCGCCTGCAGCATGGACTTCTCCGCCTAAAGCCGGAAACCGGGTTCCGGGGAGCCTTACCTAGCACCGGCGCAAACCCGGCGGCAACCGACGATTACCATGCTGATTTTGCGGTGAATGCTGGCGGCAGGCCGGCTCCGGATGGTAGAGCGGATCGCGATTGGACCGAAGCGGATGCGCTTCCGTCCAATCGTGTGAATCCGCTCTGCTTTTCAATGTTTAGAGCAAATCACGTTCTGACGAAATCGCTCGCGCTTCCGTCAGGATGTGATTTGCTCTAGGGAAAGCAGGAATCGAAGGGGAGCAGGACCATGGCTGCCGCACGCCGTCCGCTGATCGCGGGAAATTGGAAGATGAACGGGCTGGTGAGCGAGGGCAGGGCGCTCACGGCCGAACTGATGGCGCTGCTCAACCGCGGCGCCCGGCCATTCGAGATGCTGGTTTGCCCGCCGGCCACGCTGGTTAGCACCATCTCCACTGCCGCGCGCGGCAGTGTCCTGCTGATTGGCGGCCAGGATTGCCATGCGGACGCCAAAGGCGCCTTTACTGGCGATCTTAGCGCCGAGATGCTCAAGGATGCCGGCGCCAGCGCGGTCATTGTAGGGCATTCCGAACGCCGCACCTTGCATGGGGAAACCGATCAAACGGTTCGCGGCAAGGCGATGGCGGCCAAACGGGCTGGATTAACGGCCGTCATTTGCATCGGCGAGACCCTCGAACAGCGCGATGCTGGCAAGACGCTGGCGGTGCTGGAAGCGCAGGTGCTGGGCAGCGTTCCAGAAGCCTCGCGGGCGGCCAATGTGGTGGTCGCCTACGAGCCGGTCTGGGCGATCGGCACCGGCCGAACGCCCTCGCCGGACGATGTGGCGGCCGCCCACACCCATATTCGCAAAACCCTGGCCCAGCGTATGGACAACGCCGACGCAACTCGAATTCTCTATGGCGGTTCGGTGAAGCCGGAGAATGCCGCCACGCTTTTGGGGCTTGAGGACGTCGATGGCGCGCTGGTGGGCGGCGCCAGCCTGAAGGCGGCCGATTTCTGGGCCATTGCCACCGCAATCGGCTGATTGCGCACTGACACTAGCCAAACCGGGGCAAAAGGACTAAATAGCCGGCGGCCGCAACCACTTGCGGCACGAAATTTCCAGCGATTCCGGGCGGTCAAAGCGCGGGTCGCGGCGTCAACGAGGCGACATGCAGAACGTTCTGCTCATCATTCACGTCATTCTGGCGATCGCCATGATCGGCGTCATCCTGCTCCAGCGCAGCGAGGGTGGCGGTCTGGGCATGGCCCGCAGCGAATCCAGCCTGCTGACCACGCGCGGTACGGCCAATCTGCTGACCCGCGCCACGGCCGTTCTGGCGACTGCGTTCTTCCTCACCAGCCTTGGACTGGCGATTTTGGCCGGCCGCACCAGCGGCGGCGGCTCGATCTTCGACCGGCCGGCTCCGGCTGCGACGCCACCGGCCGCGACCCAGCCCGCGGCCCCGCCAGCAGCCCCGCCAGCGGCAGGAACCGCTCCGGGAGCAGCGCCAGCGACGTCTGCGCCCGCTCCCGCAGCTCCCAGCGCACCCACGCGTTAATGAACCTGCGCCCCATAAGCCCGGCGACCCTCCCCAGGGCCGCCGTGCCAGCGCATGGCTTGCGTGCGCAAGAGCGGGGTTTCTTTTGCACAGCACTATCGGTTAGATAGTCCTCCCATGGCGCGGTTCATCTTCATCACCGGCGGCGTGGTCTCATCCCTCGGCAAAGGTCTCTCCTCGGCGGCGCTCGGCGCGCTGCTGCAGGCGCGCGGCTACAAGGTCCGCCTGCGCAAGCTGGACCCCTATCTCAACGTCGATCCGGGCACGATGAGCCCTTATCAACATGGCGAGGTTTTCGTCACCGACGACGGGGCGGAAACCGATCTGGATCTTGGCCATTACGAGCGCTTCACCGGCGTCAACGCGCGCCAGAACGACAACATCACCACCGGCCGCATCTATTCCAACGTCATCCAGCGCGAGCGCCGCGGCGACTATCTCGGCGCCACGGTGCAGGTCATTCCCCACGTCACCGACGCCATCAAGGAATTCGTCCTGGCCGACGTGAAGGACGAGGATTTCGTGCTGTGCGAGATCGGCGGCACGGTGGGCGACATCGAAGGCCTGCCCTTCCTGGAAGCCATCCGCCAGCTCGGCAACGAACTGGGCCGCCAGCGCGCGATGTTCGTGCACCTGACGTTGCTGCCCTATGTGCCGACGGCCGGCGAGTTGAAGACCAAACCGACCCAGCATTCGGTCAAGGAGCTGCTCAGCGTCGGCATCCAGCCGGACCTGCTGCTGTGCCGGTCCGATCGCGAGATCCCGGCCAACGAGCGGCGCAAGATCGCGCTGTTCTGCAACGTCGCCCCTGACAACGTCATTCAGGCGCTTGACGTCGACACGATCTATGCCGTGCCTGGCGCCTATCATCGCGAAGGCTTCGACCGCCAGGTGTGCAAGCATTTCGGCCTGCCCTACGACGACGAGCCGGCGCTCGACACCTGGGAAAACATCGTCGGCCGCGTGCGCGAGCCCGAAGGTGAAGTCAGTATCGCCATCGTCGGCAAGTACACCATCCTGCGCGACGCCTACAAATCGCTGGGCGAGGCACTGGTGCATGGCGGCATCGCCAACAACGTGCGCGTCAACATCGAGTGGATCGATTCGGAGATTTTCGAGCGCGAGGATGCGGTCGTCCATCTCGAGCATGTCCATGCCATCCTGGTGCCGGGCGGTTTCGGCGAGCGCGGTGCGGAAGGCAAAATCGAAGCCGCGCGTTTCGCACGCGAGCGCAACGTGCCGTATTTCGGCATCTGCTTCGGCATGCAGATGGCGGTGATCGAGGCGGCGCGCAATCTCCTTGGCCTGAAAGGCGCTTCGTCGAGCGAGTTCGGGCCTTGCGACGTGCCGGTGGTTGGCCTGATGACGGAATGGCTGCGCGGCAACATGCTGGAGCGGCGCACCGCGGCGGGCAATCTCGGCGGCACCATGCGGTTGGGCGCCTACGAAGCGGCGCTGCAGCCCGGCACCAAAGTGCACGAAATCTACGGCTCCAACTCGATCAGCGAGCGCCATCGTCACCGCTATGAAGTGAACATCAACTTCAAGGATGATCTGGAGAAGGCCGGCCTGCTGTTCTCCGGCATGTCGCCCGACGGCGTGCTGCCGGAGATCGTGGAAATTCCCGGCCATCCCTGGTTCGTCGGCGTGCAGTATCATCCCGAGCTGAAATCCAAGCCCTTCGATCCGCATCCGCTGTTCACCTCCTTCGTGAAAGCGGCCAAGGATCAGAGCCGGCTGGTGTAGGATAGGGCATGACACGTGCGCGCACCGTCACCGTCGGCAAGATCGACATCGCCAACGACCGCCCGTTCGCGCTGATCGCCGGCCCGTGCCAGATCGAAAGCAAGGCGCATGCGCTGGAGATGGCGTCGGCGCTAAAGGAGATCGCCGGCAAGCTTGGCATCGGCGTGATCTACAAATCGAGCTTCGACAAGGCCAATCGTACCTCCGTTAGCACCGCGCGCGGGCTGGGCGTCGATGCCGGTCTGGAAGTGCTCGCCGAAGTACGAGAGAAGATCGGCCTGCCGGTGCTCACCGACGTCCACGAGCCCGAGCAATGCGCGCGGGCGGCACAGGCGGTGGACGTGTTGCAGATCCCGGCCTTCCTCTGCCGCCAGACCGACCTGCTGCTGGCGGCCGGGCAGACCGGCAAGGCGGTCAACGTCAAGAAGGGTCAATTCCTGGCGCCGTGGGATATGAAAAACGTGGTCGCCAAAATCGCGTCGACCGGCAATCACAACGTGCTGCAGACCGAGCGCGGCGCGTCGTTCGGCTACAATACGCTGGTCTCCGACATGCGCGGTCTGCCGATCATGGCGCAAAGCGGTTACCCGGTGGTGTTCGACGCCACCCATTCGGTGCAGCAACCAGGCGGGCAGGGCACCACGTCGGGCGGCCAGCGCGAATTCGTGCCGGTACTGGCGCGCGCGGCGATCGCCGTTGGCGTCGCCGCCGTGTTCATGGAAACGCACCAGGATCCCGATAAGGCGCCATCGGATGGCCCCAACATGGTGCCGTTGAAGCAGTTGCCCGAACTGCTGGAAACGCTGGTGGCGTTCGACCGGCTGGCGAAAGCCAAACCCGTGATGATTTAACGGCATTGCCGTCCAGACTTGCCAGTCGCGGCACCCGACTGTAAGAAACGCGCGCTTCAGCGAGGGAGTCCCATGAGCGCAATCGTCGATATCGTCGCCCGCGAAATTCTCGACAGCCGCGGCAATCCCACCGTAGAGGTCGATGTCACGCTGGAAAGCGGCGTCGTCGGACGCGCCGCGGTGCCGTCCGGCGCCTCGACCGGCGCGCATGAGGCCGTCGAGCTGCGCGATGGCGATAAGAAGCGCTATGGCGGCAAGGGCGTGCTGAAGGCAGTGGCTTCGGTCAATGGCGAGCTGTTCGATGCGCTGTCGGGCCAGGACGCCCGCGACCAGCTCCATATCGACCGACTGATGATCGATCTCGACGGCACCGCCAACAAGGGCCGGCTGGGCGCCAATGCCATTCTCGGCATCTCGCTGGCGGTGGCCAAGGCGGCGGCAACCGACGCCAATCTGCCGCTCTATCGCTATGTCGGCGGCAGCCAGGCCGCGACGTTGCCGGTGCCGCTGATGAACATCATCAACGGCGGCGCGCATGCCGACAATCCGATCGACATCCAGGAATTCATGATCATGCCGGTCGGCGCGCCCAGTTTCGCCGAAGGCCTGCGCATGGGCGCCGAGGTTTTCCACGCGCTGAAGAAGAAGCTGCACGATGCCGGGCATGGCACCAATGTCGGCGATGAAGGCGGCTTCGCGCCCAACCTGGCGTCGGCCGACGAAGCGCTGGGCTTCATCATGCAGGCCATCGAACTGGCCGGATACAAGCCGGGCCAGGATGTGGTGCTGGCGCTCGATGCCGCCTCGACCGAGTTCTACAAGCAGGGCCGCTACCATCTCGAAGGCGAGGGCGAGACCTTGGACAGCGACGGCATGGTCG
>JAQSWP010000283.1 GCA_029266575.1 Alphaproteobacteria bacterium
TGAGAAGATCCGTTTGGCACTGGTCAACGCCGTGCCGATGAAGCGTGTCGGCAAGCCGGAGGATATCCCCGGCGCAGTGCTGTTTCTGTCGAGCGACGATGCCGCCTTCATCACCGGCCAGACGATTTCGGTGTCCGGCGGCCTGACCATGGCGGGATGAAACCTGTTCACCGGAAGCACGACTTCGACGCGGCGATGGCGTAGAATTGCGGTCATGAATACCGTGCCGGAAGTCGTCGCTCATTTCGACGAAGCGACCCATACCGTCTCTTACATCGTCTGGGACAAGGCGAGCCAGCGCGCTGCGATCATCGACAGCGTGCTGGATTTCGAGCAGGCGTCCGGTCAGGTCTCGACCAAATCGGCTGACGCGCTGCTGTCCGACATCGCCGCGCGCGGCCTGACGGTGGACTGGATTCTCGACACCCATGTCCATGCCGACCATCTCTCCGCCGCCGCCTACCTGAAAGGCAAGCTCGGCGCGCCGATCTGCATCGGCGCCAATGTCGGCAAGGTGCAGGGCACCTTCCGCACCGTCTTCAATATCGATGACGTTTCCGGCAAGGGCACGGAATTCGATTGCCTGCTGGCGGACGGCGAGAAATTGCCGCTGGGTAATCTGCGCATCGAAACACTGCACACACCCGGCCACACGCCAGCCTGCGCTTCCTATCTGATTGGCGATGCACTTTTCGTCGGCGACACCTTGTTCATGCCTGATTACGGCACGGCGCGCTGCGACTTCCCCGGCGGCGATGCGCGCACGCTCTACCGCTCAATCCAGCGGCTCTTCGCCCTGCCCGCCTCCACGCGCATGTTCCTGTGCCACGACTACAAGGCGCCGGGCCGTGATAAGTTCGTCTGGGAAACCACCGTGGGCGAGCAACGCGCCAAGAACCTGCACATCCATGACGGCATCGGGGAAGAAGAATTTGTGAAGATGCGTACCGAACGCGATACCAAGCTCTCGACGCCGGCTTTGCTGCTGCCCTCAGTGCAGGTGAATGTCCGTGCGGGGCAGTTGCCGCCGCCCGAAAGCAACGGCACGCGCTATCTCAAAGTGCCGCTCACCGTGCCGAGGCATTAGCCGGCAGGTCGATCATTCGCTGCCTAAAGCCCCAGCATCACCTTCGCCAGGATGTTGCGCTGGACCTCGCTGGAGCCGCCGTAGATTGTCATTTTCCGCGCATTGAAGTATTTCGGCGCCAGCACGTCGGCATTCTCCGGCCCGATCGGCTCGACGTTGGAATTGGCCGGTTTCAGGTCGGAGAACGGATTGGCGTAGTAGTCCACCGCCTCGACCGCCATCTCGGTGATGCGCTGCATCACTTCGGTGCCGCGCAGTTTGATGACCGAGGATTGCGGGCCCGGCGCCTCGCCGCTTTTCAAAGTCTGGTAGAAACGCAGCTCGTTCATCTCGACGGACGTCATTTCGATTTCGAGCTGCGCCATCTTCTCGCGCCACGCCTCGTCCTGCATCAGCGACTCGCCCGCGCCATCGGGCTGGCTGGCGGCGAGCTTGAGCAAACCCTCGAACGCCGCCTTCAACCGCGGCGCATAGGCCTGGCCGCCGCGCTCGAACTCGAGCAGATACTTGGCGCACGTCCAGCCGCGGTTCTCCTGCCCGACCAGATTCTCGACCGGCACCTTCACGTCGGTGAAGAATACCTGGTTGACTTCGTGGCGGGCGTTCGCGCGCGTGTTGTCGGCGGTGATGATCGGCTCGACCCTGATGCCGGGGCTCTTCATGTCGATCAGCAGGAAGGAAATGCCGTCCTGCGACTTGCCGTCGGTGCTGGTGCGCACCAGGCAAAAGATCCAGTCGGCATACTGCGCCAGGGTGGTCCAGATCTTCTGGCCGTTGACGATGTAATGATCGCCCTGCCGCACCGCGCGCGTCTTGAGCGACGCCAGATCGGAACCAGAGCCGGGCTCGGAGTAACCCTGGCACCAGATCTCCTCGCTCGACAGGATCTTGGGCAGGAAGCGCTGCTTCTGCTCGTCGGTGCCGAAGGCCATGATGACCGGCGCCACCATCTTCAGGCCGAACGGCGAGATATAGGGCGAGTTGGCGCGCGCCAGCTCCATCTCGAAAATGTATTTCTGCGTCGAGCTGAAGCCCGGTCCGCCGTATTCCTTGGGCCAGTTGGGCGCGATCCAGCCGCGCTTGTAGAGCCGCTTCTGCCAGTCGACCATCTGCTCCTTTGAGATATGGCCGTTGCGGCTGGTCTTCACCGCCTGCGCCGTGTCGCGCGGATAGTTCTGCTCGATGAAGTCGCGCACTTCGTCGCGGAACTTCAGGTCTTCGGCGGTGAAATTGATGTCCATGGTCCTGCCCGATGCTTTGGCCGCAAGGGTAAGAGCCGGCCGGCCCGTTCGCAATGGAACTTTCAAGGCGGGCTATGCCGCCGTGCGGAACAGACGCTATAAAAAGGGATGCGCAACCCTTTGGACAAGGCCCTGTGGTCGATCGGCCTTGTCCTGCTGGGCGCCGGCTTGGCCCTGCTCGGTTATGCCCTGCAGGACCGGATCGGCACAACGGCGGCCGGCATTCTCGGCATCATCGGCCTGGCCTTCGTGCCCATTTTCCTTTTCACATTCCTGTGGGCACTGACCTAGGACATCTGCTATTCGCGCCTGATTTCGGGCAAGAACGTCTTTGCCCGCTTGCATGTAAGCGCCAGCGACTGGGACCGCTTCCGCGCTTACGACAAGATTCGGGCTGAAGAGCATTTGGCTCTGCGCAACGACATACGCATTCGCAAGAAGACGCCGCTACAGGGTGTTGACGTGATCGTCGGCCGTCACAGCATCATCGTCGATGGCTCGTACCATCACATTTCCGGCAAACCCGTCGCCGGCCGGCGGATCAACTGGATCAACGCGCCGGTCGATCCCGAATGCATCGAGTTTCCCAAAACCTATTCGCGCGGCAAAAGCGGCACGCTCGAGCTCACCTTGCGCGTGCCTGTCCCC
>JAQSWP010000116.1 GCA_029266575.1 Alphaproteobacteria bacterium
CAATTCAACGTCACGGCGGTGGCGGCAACGCAAAAGAAAATCGACGACCCAACGCTCGATCTGACCACGCCCAAGGGCGATCTCATCGCGCCGCAGGGTAGCTGGATGTCGCTGTCGGCCAATACCGGCCGTTACGATCAGAAGCAGCAGCATCTCGATCTCGATGGCAAGGTCGAGTTCCTGCGCGACGACGGTTATCAAGTCGCGACGGAAAAAGCCTCGATCGACCTGAAGGCCGGCTTCGCCAGCGGCAACGCGCCGGTTGCGGGGCATGGACCGGCCGGCACCGTCACCTCGCAAGGCTTCCGCATCCTGGATCGTGGACGGACCATCGAATTCACCGGCAAGGCGCATCTCATCCTGCACGACACCCAGCAGCTGCCCGGATTTTCGGGAGAGACGCAGTGAAGCTTTCGCTCCCGATGTCGCTGCTGCTTATGGCGCTGGCGCTCGCGCCGGCGCAGGCGCAGCAGGCCACGACCACCACCGGCGCCGGCGGCCGGCAGATGGAAGTCACCGCCGATAACGGCATCGAGTGGCAGAAGGACAAGAAGGTTTACATCGCGCGCGGCAATGCCATGGTCAAACGCGGCGACTTCTCGGTGCGCGGCGCCACCTTGACGGCGCATTACCGCGACAAGGCGGACGGCAAGTCGGAAATCTACAAAGTCGAGGCGGTGGGCGGCGTGGTGCTGAAAAACGGCGACGACATCGCCAAGGGCGATCGCGCGGTCTACGACGTCGACCGCAAGGTGCTGACCCTGAGCGGCAACGATCTCTCCTATGTCTCGGGCGGCAACACGATCACCGCCCGCGACAGCCTGGAATATTGGGAAGTGCAGAAGACCGCCGTGGCGCGCGGCAGCGCCGTCGCGGTGCGCGAGGACGATACGATCAAGTCCGACATGCTGGTGGGCTATTTCGAGGACCGGCCGCGCGCCGACAACCCGGCCCGCACCCGCCGCGAGCTGGCGCGGATCGATGCCATCGGCAATGTCGAGATCATCAACCGGGAAAACACCGTCAGATCGGCGCGCGCCACCTACGACACGGCGAGCAAGGTGGCGCAGCTTACCGGCGGCGTGCAGATCGTGCGTGGCGCCGATCGCCTCAATGGCGAGCGGGCGGAAGTGAACATGCGCACCGGCATCTATCGCATGCTGCCCGGCGCCGCCACGCCCGGCGCGCCCGGCGGCAGAGTTACCGGCACCATCACGCCGGACGGACCGCCGCCCGGCGGACAGCGCTAGGCCCCCGGCATGAATTTGTTCGGGCGCAAGCTGAACGGGGCCAATGGCGCGGCGCGCGAGCCTGACGGCAGCGGGCTGGTGGTGCACGATCTGGAGAAGACCTACAACAAGCGCAAGGCGCTGCGCGGCGTCTCGCTGTCGGTGCGCCGCGGCGAAGCGGTCGGCCTGCTAGGTCCCAACGGCGCCGGCAAGACCACCTGCTTCTACATCATCACCGGACTGATCGCGGCCGAACAGGGCCAGATCCTGCTCGACGGCCAGGACATCACCCATCTGCCGATGTACAAGCGCGCCCAGCTTGGCGTCGGCTATCTGCCGCAGGAATCCTCGGTGTTCCGCGGCATGAGCGTGGCCGACAATCTGCGCGCGGTGCTGGAGCTGGTGGAGCCCGACAGGGCCGAGCGCGAGCGGCTGGTCGATGCGCTGCTGCAGGAGTTCCGGATCGACGGCTTGCGCGACACGCCGGCCATGGCGCTGTCGGGCGGCGAGCGTCGCCGCGTCGAGATCGCCCGCGCGCTGGCGGCGCGGCCCGAATTCATCCTGCTCGACGAGCCCCTGGCCGGCATCGATCCGATCGCCGTCAATGATATCCGCAATCTCGTCTCGCACCTGAAGGATCGCGGCATCGGCGTGCTGATCACCGACCACAAGGTGCGCGAGACGCTCGACATCATCGATCGCGCCTACATCCTGCACGAAGGCTCGGTGCTGACCGAAGGCGTGCCGGCCGAAATCGTCGCCAATGCCGACGTGCGCCGGGTCTATCTCGGCGAGACCTTCACCTTGTAGCGCCATGAGCCTGGCGCCCAAACTCGTTCTCGGGCAGCGCCAGGCGCTGGTGATGACGCCGCAACTGCAGCAGGCGATCAAGCTGTTGCAGCTCAACCAGGTCGAGCTGGCGCAATTCATCGAAGCCGAACTGGAGCAGAATCCGCTGCTGGCGGCCGAAGAAGGCGAACGCGACGCCGAGTCGCCCGTCGCCGACGAACCGGCGCCCACCGCCGCCGACGATCACGAGGAGAGCGCCGAAGTCCACGACCCGCGCGAGGACGCGCCGGCGATGGACACCACGCCGGCCGAAAGCGAGTGGGGATCTGGCGGCCGGCCCGATGGCGAGGAGTTTGATCCGCTGCAATCGGTCGGCGAGGCCACCACCTTGCGCCAGCATGTGCTGGCGCAGATCGGGCTGGAATTCGCCGACGCCAGCGAGCGGCTGATCGCGCTCGATCTGGCCGGGCTGCTGGATGCTACGGGTTATATCGAACTCGAGGTCGACGACGTGGCGCAGCGGCTGGGCGTGACGGCAGCCATCGTCGAGGCCGTGCTGCGCCGGTTGCAGCGTTTCGATCCGGCGGGCATTTTCGCCCGCTCGCTGCAGGAATGCCTGGCGCTGCAGCTGGCCGAGCGCAACCGGCTCGATCCCGCCATGCAGGCGCTGCTCGACAATCTCGATCTGGCGGCCAGGCGCGATTTTCCACTGCTGCTGCGCCGCTGCGGCGTCGATGCCGAGGATCTGGCGCAGATGCTGGGCGAGTTGCGCCAGCTCGATCCCAAGCCGGGACAGCGTTTCGAGGCGCCGGTGGCGCAAACCCTGGTGCCCGATCTCTATCTGCGGCCTGGGCCCAAGGGCTCGTGGCTGCTGGAACTGAACAACGAGGTGCTGCCGCGCGTGCTGGTCGACCGGCAGTATCACGCCACGCTGCTGCGCGGCGCGCGCGATCGGGCAGCGCGCGAATTCATCACAGAAAAGCTTCAGACCGCGTCGTGGCTGGTCAAGGCGCTGGATCAGCGCGCCAACACCATCCTGCGCGTGGCGCGCGAGATCGTGCGTCAGCAGGAGAATTTCTTCCGCCGCGGCGTCTCGGGCCTGCGCCCGCTGGTGCTGCGCGACATCGCGCTGGCCGTCGAACTGCACGAAAGCACCATCAGCCGTGTCACCACCAACAAGTTCATGGCTACCCCGCGCGGCATTTTCGAGCTGAAATATTTTTTCACGTCCAGCCTGCCGGCGGTGAACGCGGCCGGCGATTCGGTCACCTCCGAAGCGGTGCGCGATCGCATCCGCGCCCTGATCGAGTCCGAACCACCCGCCGGTCCGCTGTCGGACGACCGCCTGGTGAGCCTGCTGCATGGCGAAGGCGTCGCCATCGCCCGCCGCACCGTCGCCAAATATCGCGATGCGCTGGGCATCGCCTCCTCGGCGCAGCGCCGGCGCGAGAAGTCGCTGCTGGTCATGGGCGGACGCAAGGAGCAGGCGGCGGCATTGCACCGGGGCGAAGCCGCCCTATCTGCAGGAGAGGCCGATCCGGGGCATTCTTGACTCGGGCAGGCCCCATCACTAAGGTGCGCGCCGCATCGAGCGGCCCGTCTTGGCCCGATGGTCTTTACCCGTCATAAGTATCTGGTTTTGTTGATGAAACTCTCGATTAGCGGCAAGCAGATCGATACCGGCGAGGCTTTGCAGAGCCATGTTCGGCAGGCGCTGGAAGGCACTGTCGGCAAGTACTTCGATCATGCCCTCGAAGGCTCGGTGCAGTTCTCCCGCGATGCCCATTTGCTGCGTTGCGACATCACGGTGCATGCCAGGCGGGGCATTTTCATGCAGGCCGAGGCCGCGGCCGAGGACGCCTATCTCAGTTTCGACCGGGCGCTGGAGCGCATCGGCAAGCGTTTGCGGCGCTACAAGCGCCGGCTGCGCGATCACAACGCCGCGGCGGCCAGCGAGATCGAAAGCGTCGCTGTGCAGCAATTCGTCCTGCGCGGCGAATCCGAGGACAGCGGCGAGGCGCAACCGGAACCGGATCGGCTGGAGCCTGTTGTGATTGCCGAGATGCAAATGCCTTTGCACACCTTGACGGTGGGCGAGGCGGTCATGCGAATGGACCTGACCGGGGATGCGGCGATGATGTTTCGCAACAGCGCCCACGGCGGCTTGAACATGGTGTATCGGCGCACCGATGGAAACATCGGCTGGGTCGATCCGCGTAATCTTAATCGCAGTCTCAACGGCTGAGCGACCCGCGAAAGGGAAGCCATGGAAATCGCCGAGCTCATCGGGCCGAATTCGGTCATCGCCGATCTGCGCGCCACCAGCAAGAAGCAGGCGCTGCAGGAGCTGGCCGAGCGCGCCGCCACCGTCACCGGTCTGCACGAGCGGCAGATCTTCGACGTGCTGCTGGAGCGCGAGCGGCTGGGCACCACTGGCGTCGGCAACGGCATCGCCATCCCGCACGGCAAGCTGGCTGGCCTCAAGAAACTGCACGGCGTCTTCGCGCGCCTGTCGACGCCGATCGATTTCGAGTCGATCGACGAGCGGCCGGTGGATCTGATCTTCCTGCTGCTGGCGCCGGAAACGGCGGGGGCGGATCATCTCAAGGCGCTGGCGCGGGTTTCGCGCCTGCTGCGCGACCAGTCGGTCTGCGAGAAGCTGCGCAAGACCGACACCGCCGACGCGCTCTACATCCTGCTGACCGAAGGCAACGCGGCCACTCACGCCGCCTGAGCCCGCTTCGCGGGCGCGAGCTCTGCTCTATTGCGCCCTGCCAAGCCGGCGCGCATCCTCACGGGCGAAGAACAATAAACACCGGAGGAAACGATGACGCAGACGGCAAAGCTGCCGCGGCATGACGGCGACCACGCTTTCGAAGCGGTGCACGAGAGCGAACGCGAGTGGGAAACGCTGCGTTTCGACGGCACGCAGAGCAAGATGCTGTTTCATCCGCGCCCCGAGCGGCCGACCGAACCCAACGCAGGGTTCGTGCGTTATCAGCCGGGGACGGGCTATCCGCTGCACCGCCATGATTTCGCGCAGATCTGGTACATCCTGGAAGGCGAATTCACCATCAAGGGTCGCCTTTATGGCCCCGGCACGATGATTTTCCATGCCGATCCGCATTACGAGGACGAAATGTCCACTGAAACCGGCGGCGTATGGCTGCTGGTGCAGTATCCCGGACCGACGACTGGCGCGGTTCCGATCTACGACAAACGGTTCAACGTGGAAAAGCGCAAGTCGCTGGCCGAGGAACGGCTGGACGTCTGATAGATGCGCCAACTCACGCCGCCTGACCTGGCGGCGTGAGAAAATTCTACGGTCCTAGTTGATGTGGACCGGTTCGAGCTCGTTCTGGCGAATCACCGCCTCGGCCATTTCCATCGTCTCGGCGACGGCGACGGGCCGGCCATCGGCGCTGAAGATGCCGAAGCCCGTCAAACCCTGGGCCAGCTGCACTTTCTTGATGTAGGCCATCTGCTCGAGCCCAAAGCCAGCCAATTGCTGGCTGTTGAGCGAACGAAGATCGATAGCTTCGGGCATTTCACACCTCACTTACATTTACTCTACGCATCGACGCCTTGCGGTATCCCTCGCGGGGACCAACAGACGTCACTTGCCGGGCTTCTCGGCCTTGAGGTCCAGCGTGCGCGCCGTCTTGCCGTTGCCGGATTCGATGGCGATGCTGCGCACGCGCAATTCCTGCGGCGGACGCTCCAGCTCGATATGCAGCAAGCCATTATCGAGCGTGGCGCCCTTGACCTCGATGCCTTCGGCCAGCACGAAGCTGCGCTGGAACTGCCGCGCGGCAATGCCGCGATGCAGGTAGACGCGCTCGGGATCGTCCTGCTGGCGGCCCCGCACCACGAGCTGGTTCTCGACCAGTTCGATGCCAAGGTCGTCGGCGGAGAAGCCGGCCACCGCCAGCGTGATCCGCAAGCCGTTGTCGCCGATGCGTTCGATGTTGTAAGGCGGATAGCCGTCGCCGTTCTTCGCGATCCGCTCGAGCGTGCGCTCGAAATGATCGAAGCCCAGCATCAACGGGCTGTTGAACAGCGACAGGCGAGACATTGCATCCTCCTCGTCACGAGCGAAGCGCAGAAGCGGGCCCCGAAAGCACCCGTCAGCCAATGGTCATCCCAGCGGCGAATAAGCATGTGGGCATTGCATGGTGGGAATCAAGGCCTTACCGCGGCTGGCCCCGTTCCGGTCACGCTGGCCAAGGCACTGCAGTAACTAACCTATTTCGCAGGCAGGTAGCCGCGCCGGCGCATGTCTTCGACCAGCTCGCGCAGCATCTGCACGGTATCGATGCAGTCGGCGAAGCCCGCCTGGCGCAGCTTTATGGTGCTGACCAGAACTGGCGGCGGCAGGCGCCTCGCGTGCGAGGCGAACAGAAAATCAGCGTAGTGTAGGCTATCGCCTACGAATTCCATCAGCCCGAGCTCGCGCAAGCCATGCCGGCGTTGGAAGCCGCGCCACACGCTTTCGAGCGACGGCAAAGTGTCAGCCAGAAGCTGCGGCTTGGGCGCGCCGATCTCCATGCCGAAGATTTCCGCCAGCGCCGGCCACAGCGACGGCCAGTCGAACACGTCGCCATTGGTGATGTTGAAAATCTGGTCGCGCGCCGCCTCGCTCTGCGCCGCCCAATGCAGGGCGCGGGCGATCAGCCGCGCATCGATCGCCTCGTTGACGTAACTGGCGCCGCCCGGCCAGGAGAAAGGCAGGTGCTGCTCGCGGCGTATGGCTGCGTAGGCGGCCAGTGCGGCCAGCACGTTCATCGGACTGCCATTGGCATGGCCGAACACCAGTTGCGGCCGCCAGATGGTGAAGGACCAGTCGCTGCCGGCGCGGCGCTCGCGGAGGTAGTCTTCCTGCAGCCAGTAGAAATTCTCGTGGCTGTCGCGCGGGCTGCTTTCGCGCGCCGGCACCGGCACCGGATGCAGATGCACGCCATAGGCCTTGGTGCCCTGGAACAGGCTGACATGGCGCAGGCCTGCGGCGTGGCGCGACAGTGGCTCGAACAGATGGCGCAGCATGGTGATGTTGGTGTCCATCTGCTCGCGATCGCGCCAGCCGCGCACCAGACCCGGCTTCTCCATCAACGCCGCATAGACCAGATGCGTGACGTTGGTCAGCCGCGCGGCGACGGCTTCGACTGCCGCCTTATCCATCAGATCGACCGCCAGATGCTCGACCGCGACGTCGACTTCCGGCGCACGTCGCGACAGGGCGATGACATGCCAGTCTTTCTGTCTGGCGAAGTGCTCGACCGCGGCGCGGCCGATCAACCCGCTGGCGCCGGCGATGAGAACTGTGTTGCGGGCCACGGGTGCTCCTATTTGCCGATGAAGCGCGGCGGGCGCTTTTCCAGGAAGGCGTTCATGCCTTCCTGCCGGTCCTGGCTGTCGAAGGCCGCGCCATAGGCCTCGATCTCGATTTCGCGGGCGGCAGCGAAATCGAGTTCGAGCGAGGCGTTGAGCGCGCGTTTCAGTTCGCGCAAGGCGACGGGGCTGTAGCCGGCGATCGTCGCCGCCGCCTCCTGCGTGGCCGCAGCAAGCTCGCCCGGCGATACCAGTTTGCTGACGATGCCGAGTTGCCAGGCGCGCTCGGCCGACAGGCGCTCGCCCAGAATGCAGATGGCGCGCGCCGCCGCCGCGCCCAGCAGCCGGTCGAGCAGGACCGTGCCGCCGGTGCCGGGAAAAATGCCGAGCTTGATCTCCGGGTAGCCGAAACTCGCCGCGGTCGAGGCGATGCGGATGTCGCAGGCCAGTGCGATCAGCATGCCGCCGCCCAGCGCATAGCCCTGGATCGAGGCGATCAGCGGCTGCGGCAGGCGGCGCATGCGATCGTAAAGTCGCATGCCGTTCCAGCTACGGGCCTCGGCCTGGGTGCGGCTCATGTCGGCCATTTCGCGGATATCGGCGCCGGCCACGAACGATTTTTCGCCGGCGCCCTTCAGGACCACGACGCGGAGCGCCTGATCTTGCGCGATGCGGTCGAACAACTCGTAGAGTTCGGCGAACACCGTGCTGTTCAGCGCATTGAGCGCGTCCGGCCGATTGATTGTGATGGTGCCGACGGGACCATCGCTCTTGAACAGGATCGTTTCGAAACCCATGCATCCTCCGCCGGCGCCAGAATGCTATGGTCGCTTACGGGCTTGCCATTCACAAGGGAGCGGGATTGCGATGAAGCTTGCTGCGTCTTTGCTGTTTGTGGCGGCGCTGGTCCTTCCAGCCGCAGCACAGGTGCCGCCCGGCGCGGCGGAGATCGCCGCCTATTCCGGGCTGCATGCGGCGGCGGCAAAGGGCGATGTCGCCGCGGCAACGCAATTGATTGCCGGTGGCGCCGATCTCAACGCCCGCGACGGCCATCGCCGCACGCCGCTGCATGTCGCGGGCCATGGCGATGTGGCGCGGCTGCTGCTGGAGAAGGGAGCGGATGCCAACGCGCTCGATGTCCAGCAATACGATCTCATCACCATCGCTGCGGTGCGCGATGACGTTCGCATGATGCGGATCGCCATTGCCGGCGGCAATAATGCCAAAAACGTCACCAGCCCCTACCAGGGCACGGCGCTGATCGCGGCGGCGCATCTGGGGCATGTCGAGCCGGTGCGGGCGCTGATCGAGGCTGGTGCGCCGCTCGATCACGTCAACAATCTCGGTTGGACCGCCCTGCTCGAAGCGGTGATCCTGGGCGATGGCGGGCCGCGGCATGTCGAGATCGTGCGCCTGCTGTTGGCGGCCGGCGCCAATTCCGGGATCAAGGATCGCAATGGCGCGACGGCGCTGGAGCTGGCCCGGCAAAAAGGCCAGGCGCAGATCGTGCGGCTGCTGGAAGCGAAACCGAACTAGATCTGCGCTTCGCCCAGCCGTCCCGTCAGCACCTCAAGCGCTTCGAACAGATAATAGTCCGGCCACACCGCTTCGCAGTCCACCGCGTGCCCGATGGTGGGGTGATAGCAGGCGCCGATCAGCATACCCGCCGGCCGGCTCTCGCCGGCAGCAAGCGGCGTCATCCACTGGCTGATCATGGTGCGCACGCCGCGTTCGGCGGCGGCGCGATATTTGGCGCTCTGCGTCGCATCCTTTGTGAGGCCGGCGATCTTCAACAGCGCCGCCGATACCATTGCGGGCGCCGACGTATCGCGCCAGGTGTCGGGAATGCGCGGATCGCCGAAATCCCAATACGACACGCCGTCTTGCGGCACATTGGCGATCCACCAATCGGCAATGCGCTGCGCCGTCTTAAGGAACAGCGGTTCCTCCGGCTGCCACAGCGCAGCCAGCGAGTACCCCAGCATCGACCAGGCCTGCGCCCGGCCCCAGGTGCTTTCCGGCGAGTAGCCTTTATGCGTGTAGCGCCGCGTCAGCGCGCCGCTCTCGACGTCGAACGAGGCCGACTGGCACACCGACCCGTCTTCGCGCACGCACCAGTCGATGTGCTTCAGCGCGTGGCTGCGCGCCATCTGGCGCAGGCGTTCGTCGCCGGTTTCGTTGGCGGCATAGGTCAGGCAGGCGACGATCATGCCGATGGCATCGACCGTGGTTTCGCCCGGCCCGAGATTGGACGTCTCTTCGCCTTCCTCACCGAGGCCAATGACTCCGGCGGCGGTATTGAAATCGTCGGCCAGCGCGCGGGCGACATCGATGGTGAGCTGGCGGCCTTCCTCCTCGCCATGCAGCAGGCGGCCCAGCAGCACGCCCGGATAGAACAGCATGCCGCGATAATGCGTCTTCGACCGTAGCCGCCGCTTCAGCCCATAACCCCAGTGCCGCGCGGCCGGCAGCAGATCCTTATGCTCGCGCCCCGCCAACCACAGCCAGCCGGCGAAGAAACCGCCGGTGCAGTCGCCGTCTGCCTTGGTGATCCATGTGCCGGTCTTGGGATCGGCATGATCGGGCCAGCCGGCAAGCGGCTCGGCGATGGTCTGCCGCAGCCGCGCGATCATGCGCGCGCGGGCGGATTCGTAGGTGGCGGTCCAGTCGTTGGTCTTCAGTGCGGTGCTTTGCATCATCGGCGTTTCCTCTTTCACCAACGCTAGCGGTGAAGCGCGCAAAGAAAAAGCCTGCTTTTCGGCGCAGAAATTTTGGCCACCTGCAATAAATTCGAAGCGAACACCAGAATCTGCCCGGACCTCGATATCGAGTATCGAATTAGCTGTTTTGTCCTATATTCTTGGCTTGTTACAGTTCTCCATAGGTAGACAGTACTCGCGGAAAGGTTGCAGGATTTTGGGGGAGCCTGAAAATGAAACGGATTGCCGTATTGCTGGTAATTCTTCTTGGTCCCACATGCGCTTTTGCCCAAGACACGATTCCTTGGAAAAAGGTCGGCCCTTGGAATATTTTGGTAGATCGAATCGTGGGCTACGGTTGCTTTATGGTTGCGGAATACGAGCAAGGAACCATTCTGCGGCTAGGAATAGCTCCAAAAACAGGTGATGTTTACATTCTACTTG
>JAQSWP010000284.1 GCA_029266575.1 Alphaproteobacteria bacterium
GAGATCGAGGCGATGAAGGAGAACGACGAGGCGGTGATGGTGAAATGCGAGTTCTGCGCCACCGAATACCGCTTCGGCGAGGACGATCTGGAAGCGATCTGGGAAGAGCGCAAGCTCGATGCGTGAAGCTAACGCCCCTTCTCCTCATTTCCCTCCCCCCTTGCGGGGGAGGGTTAGGGAGGGGGGTGCAACACAGCACCCGTCTCCTGTGAACTCTCCCCACCCTAGCCCTCCCCCGCAAGGGGGGAGGGAACAAGAAGAGCGGATGAGGGATTATCTGGTCGCCGCCCAGTCGGCCAGCTTGCGCATGAAATCCTCGCACGCCCTGATCTGCTCGACGGCGATGAATTCGTTGGGCTGGTGCGCCTGGGCGATGTCGCCCGGACCGCAGATCACCACCGAGAATCCCGCCTTCTGGAAGATGCCGGCTTCGGCGGCGTAAGCGACCGAGTGCGAGCCGTTGTCGCCGGTCAGCGCGCGGCAAAGAATGTCGGCCGGATTGTGCGCAGTCGGCACAAGCGGCGGCACTTCGGCCCGCAGTTTGGTGGTGATCGAGGCTTCGGGATAGACCGCGCGCATTTTCGGCAGCAACTCATGCTCGCAGAAATGGGTGACGCGCTTGATCGCCTCGTGCGGGTCTTCGGTCGGCAGCGCGCGATAGCCCCATTGCACCAGGCACTGGCGCGCCAGGATGTTGTTGGCGGTGCCGCCATTGATGATGCCGACATTCATGGTGCCGAAGGGCGGCTTGAATTCGGAATTCTTCGGCGCCCGCGCCCGCAATTCCTCCTGGAACTGGTTGAGGAAATGGATCAGGTCGCCGGCGTAGTGGATGGCGCTGACGCCCTGGTCGATGGCCGAGGAATGCGCTTCCAGCCCGACGAAATCGGTGTAGTAGCTGGCCGCCGTCTTGTGCGAATGCACCACCTTCATCATGGTCGGCTCGCCGACCACGATGGCGTGCGGCTTGGGCAGATCGCGCTGCATCGCCTCGGCCAGCGACCAGGCGCCGATGCAGCCGACCTCCTCGTCGTAGCTCAGCGCCAGATGGATCGGCACCTTGATGCCGCGCTCGAGGAAGTGCGGCACCATAGCGAGCGCGATGGCGGAGAACGCCTTCATGTCGGCGGTGCCGCGACCGTACAGCAGCCCGTCCTTCTCGATCATGGCGAACGGGTCGCTGTCCCAGGGCTGGTCCTTGACCGGCACCACGTCGGTATGGCCCGACAGCACGACCCCGCCTTCCGTGGCCGGTCCGATGCTGGCGTAGAGATTGGCCTTGCTGCCGTCCTCGTTGGCGACCAGCCGGCTTTCGATGCCGTAGCCATGCAGGTAGTCGCGCACGAAATCGATCAGCGCCATGTTGGAATAGGCCGAGGTGGTGTCGAAGCCCACCAGCCGGCGCAGCATTTCGATCGAGTCCATTTTTTGCGGCATCGCGCCTGTTACCCTTTACTTAAGAAAAACGCCGTCAGGCGCGCCAGAAACTTGGCATCAGCAGGATCAGCAGGGTCAGCATTTCCAGCCGTCCCAGCAGCATGCCGAAAGATAGCAGCCATTTGGCCCCGTCGGGCAAGGGCTGGAAAGTGCCGGCCGGACCGATGGTTTCGCCGACGCCCGGACCGACATTGCCCAGCGCCGAGGCGGCGCCGGAAATCGCCGTGTCGATGTCGAGCCCGAACAGCGACAGCGCGATCGACAGGACGATGAAGCAGAAGAACCACAGGAAGACGAAGCCCGCCACCGAGTTGATGACCTCGCGGCTGACCTCGCGTCCGTTGAAGCGCGGCACGATCACGGCATTGGGATGGGTCAGCTTGGCGATCTGCACGCGCGCCAGCTGGTAGAGGATCTGGTAGCGGAAGACTTTGACCCCACCCGAGGTCGAGCCGGTGCAGGCGCCGATGAAGGTGAGGAACAGCATCATGACGATGGGGAAGGTGCCCCAGGTCGTGTAGTCGGTGGTGGCGAAGCCGGCGGTGGTGATGATCGACACGACATGGAAGATCGAATGGCGGAAGGCTTCCTCCAGCGGCGCCTCGCTGGTGCCCCAGCGCCACAAGGTCAGCGTCAAGGCGCAGGACATCACGATGAGGAAATAGGCGCGGATCTGGCTGTCGCGCAGGAACAGCAGCTGGCGCGCACGCCAGGACTGGATCATGACGATGAAGGTCATGCCGCCAATGAACATCAGCACCGTCATGATGTATTCGGCAGCCGGGTTCTTGAAGCCGCCGAACGAGCTGTCGAGGGTGGAAAACCCGCCGGTGGCGACGGCGCCGAAGCCATGATGGATGGCATCGCCAAGTTTCAGGCCGGTGGCCCACAGCAGCAGCGAGCCGGCGATGGAGACGAAGAAATAATATACGGTGATGGCGGCCGAAATCTGCGACATGCGCGGCAGGGTCTTCTCCGATTTCTCCGACGATTCGGCGCGGAACAGCTGCATGCCGCCGATGCGCAGGAACGGCAGCACCGCCACCGCCATGACGATGATGCCGACGCCGCCGAACCACACCAGGATGGTGCGCCACCACAATATGCCGGCCGGCAGCTGCTCCAGGCCGACCAGCACGGTGGCGCCGGTGCCGGTGACGCCCGACATCGCCTCGAACACCGCATCGGTATAGGAGATGCCGGCCGAGGAGGCGCTGAGCGGAATGGCGGCAAACAAGGTGATGACGATCCAGGCCAGGGCTGTCAGCACGAAAGCCTGATGCACGTCGATGGAGACTTTATCGCGCGGCCGGAAGGAGACGGCCAGCGTCCCGCCGGCAAAGAAAGTGACGCCGAAGCAGATCAGGAACATGCCGGCATCGGCGCCATCCTCGACCCATTCGGCAAACGCGGGCAGCACCATGCCGAACGAAAAAATGCACAGCAGAATGCCCAGGATATAGAGCGGCGAGCGGATATCGACGGCCATCGCGCTCCTCTCCTAGCTGCGCCAGAAGCCCGGGGTCAGCAGCACCA
>JAQSWP010000117.1 GCA_029266575.1 Alphaproteobacteria bacterium
GGCAGGACCAGACTGCCGTCATCGTAACGTTTGCCGCGTTCGAGAATTTCCGCCGTGCCTAACACCTCGTTAAGTCCGTTGAAATCGAACATGCGGTCGCGAAACGGTTCGGTGGAGCCGTGCCGCTTCAGGCTGGCGAAGTAATCGTCCATCAGCCGGCCGATGGCGCGGACCAGACCGCCGGGGAAGATCGCCAGCCGGAAGCCCAGCGCCTGCAACGCGGCGGCATCGAGCGCCGGCGTCGAGCCACCTTCCACCATGTTCGCAATCAGCGGCACACGCTTGCCCAGCGTCGCCACCACCTGCTTCATCTCATCGAGCGAACGAGGCGCCTCGACGAAGGCGATGTCGGCGCCGGCATCAATATAGGCTGCCGCCCGATCGAGCGCCGGGGCAAAGCCTTCGACGGCAATAGCGTCGGTGCGGGCCACGATCAGCGTCTCCTCGGATCGGCGCGCGTCGCAGGCGGCGTGCACCTTGCCGGTCATCTCGCCGGTCGAGACCAGGGTTTTGCCCGTCAGATGGCCGCAACGCTTGGGCAGGGTCTGGTCCTCGATCTGGATCGCCGCCGCCCCGCAGCGCTCGAACAGCGCCACGGTGCGCTGCACGTTCAATGCGTTGCCGAACCCGGTATCGGCATCGACCACGATCGGCAGCTCGACGCGCTCGCGGATAACGCTCAGGGTTTCGGCGACCTCGCTCATGCCCACCAGGCCGATATCGGGCCGGCCGAAGCGGGTATAGGCGATGGAGGCGCCGGAGAGATAGAGCGTGCGGAACCCCGCCTTCTGCGCCAGCGAGGCGCCGAGCGCGTCGTAGATTCCGGGCGCGACGACGATGGGACCATCCGACAATTGCTGGCGCAAGGTCTGGGTCATGGACGTGCCTCCCCACCGCTTCGCGCGGCGAATTTTTTCTGCAGATGCGGCATCAGCCCGCCATCACGCACCATCGCCAGCAAATACTGCGGCAGCGGTTCGCAGGCGAGCGTGGTGCCGCTATCGTGGTCGGTAACGGTCCCGGCGATCGGATCGACACTGATGCGGGTTCCGGCCTTGAGCTTGTCAGCATCGGGGCAAACCAATGCCAGCAGACCAAGGTTTAAGGCATTGCGATAGAAAATTCCGGCAAAGCCTTGCGCCAGAACGGCGGCGACACCCAAAATCTTTAAAGCCTCCGCCGCTTGCTCCCGCGAGGAACCCATGCCGAAATTGCGCCCGCCGACCACGATATCACCCGGCTGCACCTCGGCAGCGAACCGCGGATCGACCAGTTCGAGGCAATGCCGCGCCAGTTCGGCGATCGGGCGCTTCATATAGAGGCCGGGCGCCAGCACATCGGTGTCGATGTCGTCGCCGAATTTCCAAACTTTGCCGGGCTGGGCGTTCATCGCGGTTTCTCCGCCAGCATCTCGCGCGGATCGCTGATCCTGCCCGCCACCGCAGCGGCGGCGACGGTATAAGGCGAGCCGAGATAGACCTTTGACGTCCCCGCCCCCATGCGGCCCTTGAAGTTGCGCGCGGTGGAGGAGATGCAGACCTCGCCTTCCGCCAGCACGCCTGCGCCGTAGCCGGCGCAGGCGCCGCAACCAGTCGACAGCAGAATGGCGCCGGCTTCGGTCAGTGCAGCAAGTGTGCCATCGGAAGCTGCCTGAGTGGTGATGCGCGCCGAGGCCGGCGCCACCAGCAGGCGAAGGCCGGATGCCACTTTGCGGCCGCGCAGGATTTCCGCCGCCATGTGCAGGTCTTCGAGCTTGGCGCCGGTGCAGGCGCCGATATAGGCCTGATCGATGGCAACGCCGCAGTGTTGCTCGACCGACGCGGCGTTGGCGGGGCTGTGCGGGGCGGCGACTTGCGGCGCCAGCATGGATGCATCGAAAGACAAGTGCTTGAGATAGGTCGCACCCGGATCGGGCTGCCAGGTCTCGATATCGACGTTTTTCGCACCGGCTTGCAGCAGGAAGTCGCGTGTCGTGGCATCGGGCGCGATCATGCCGGTCTGGCCGCCCAGTTCGGCCGCCATGTTGCACAAGGTCATGCGCTCGGCCATGCCCATGGCACGCACCGCCTCACCTGCATACTGCACCACCTGATAGTCGCCGCCGCCCATGCCGAGTTCGGCGCACAGCCGCAGCATGATGTCCTTGGCCGACAGCCCGCGTCCGAGCCTGCCGTTCCATTCGATCAGGATCGTGCCCGGCACCCGAACCCAGGTTTCGCCAGTCGCCAGCACGCCCGCCATCTCGGTGGCGCCGATGCCGAACATAAAGCAGCCGAAGGCTCCGCCGGTCGGCGAATGCGAATCGCCGCCGACCACGAACATGCCCGGCTGCAAATGGCCGCGCTCGGGCAGCACGACATGGCAGATGCCCTGCATGTCGTGAAACGCCTCGATGCCCTGCTGTTTGGTCCATTTGCGCGTGAGGTCGAGGATGGCGGCGCTTTCGGCATCGACGGCCGGCACGTAATGATCGGTGACCACCACGACCTTATCGGGGTTCCAGACCTTGACGCCGAGCTTCTCCAGCAGCGGCTTGACCCGGCGCGGCCCGCCCGAATCGTGCATCATCGCCAGATCGACGGCGCAGGTGACGACATTGCCCGGCGCAACCGAAGCCAGCCCCGCGGCGCGGGCGATGATCTTCTCGGCCAGGGTCATGGGACGGCTCATGTCACATTCCCAAATAGGAACGCTTGAGTTCGGCGTTCTGCATCAGCTCGGCAGCCGCGCCTGAGAGCGTCACCCTGCCGTTCTCGATGACATAGGCGCGATGCGCGATCGACAGCGACTGCATCACGTTCTGCTCGACCAGCACGATCGCCAGGCCTTCGGCGTTGATGCGGGCGATCAGTGCAAACATCCCTTCGACCAGCAGCGGCGAGAGGCCGAGCGACGGCTCGTCCAGGATGAGCAGTCGCGGCTCGGCCATCAAACCACGACCGATCGCCAGCATCTGTTGCTCGCCGCCCGAGAGCGTGCCCGCCTTCTGCGCGAAGCGTTCCTTCAATCGCGGGAAAATTGCGACCACCCGTTCCATGTTGGCGACGCGGCGCGGCTTGGCCCGGCGATAGGAACCCAATTCGAGATTTTCCCGCACCGTCATGTTGGGGAAGATGCGGCGGCCTTCCGGCACCTGGATCAGTCCGGCCGCGACGATATCGTGCGCCGCCTTGCCGGTTATGTCACTGCCGGCAAAACGCACTTTGCCCTCGTACGGCGCGACGATGCCGCAGATGGTGTTGTTCAAGGTCGATTTGCCGGCGCCATTGGCGCCCAGCACGGCGACGATTTCCTTGTCGCCGACTTGCATGTCGATGCCGCGCAGCACATCGAGCCCGCCATAGCCGCTGCGCAGTCCGCCGACCTCAAGCATGGCGCACCTGCTTCGCCTGCAGCTTGCCGGCGGCGCCATGGCCGAGATAGGCATCGACCACGGCGGAATTGGCGGCGATGGCGGCTGGCGTGCCTTCGGCAATCAGCGCGCCATTGTTCAGCACATAGATGCGTTCGGCCAGGCTCATGACCGCCTGCATGACATGCTCGATCAGCAGCACCGTGACGCCCTCGTCGCGAATGGCGCGGATCATCGCCACGATCTCGTCGATCTCGGTCGGATTGAGACCGGCCATCACTTCGTCCAGCAGCAGCAGGCGCGGCTCGGTCGCCAGCGCCCGCGCCAGTTCCAGCCGCTTGCGCGCCGCTACAGTCAGGCCGATTGCGGGACGATCCAGCAGCGCCGCCATGCCCAGCCTTCTACCGACTGAATCGGCAAGCTCCAGCGCCTCGCGCCGTCCGGCATGGCGCAGATGGGCGCCGACGGCGATGTTCTGGCGCACGGTCAGGCCGGCAAAGGGCTGCACGATCTGGAAAGTGCGCACCAGGCCCAGCGCGCAGATGCGATCGGGCGTGCTGCCGAGAATGTCGTGGCCGAAGAAACCTATCGCGCCGGCATCGGGCTTGAGGAAACCGGCGACGGTGGCGAACAACGTCGTCTTGCCGGCACCATTGGGCCCGATCAATGCCACGATCTCGCCCTGATGGACGCTGAGGCTAACATCAGCGATGGCGCGCAGGCCGCCGAAACTCTTGTCGACGTGGCGCACATCGAGCAGCGGTTCGCTCATAACCGCTCCTCCTTCGGCTTCAGGCGCTGTCTCCGCGCCAGCCCGGCAATGCCGTTGGGCAGGAACAGCACCATGGCGACCAGCACCATGCCGTACAGCGCCAGGTTCAGGCCGACGGCATCGCCCATGACCTTGCGCGCGATCTCGCCCACGACATGCAGAACCGTGGCGCCCAGCAGCGGGCCGAAGATCGTGCCCATGCCGCCGATGATCGGCACCAGCAGCGCCTCGACCGAAATGCCCGGACCGTAGGCCAAGCGCGGATCGAGATAGAGGAAATACTGCGCGTAGAAAGCGCCGGCCAGCCCCGCCAGGGCGCCCGACAGGGAGATGGCGCCCAGCTTGATGGCGAAGGCGTTGACGCCCAAAGCGCGGGCCGCATCCTCATTTTCGCGAATCGCCATCAGGCGGGCGCCGAAGCGGCTGTTCTCCAGCCAGTACGCCAGCAGCAGGCCGATCAGCATCAGCGCGAAGATGACGAAGTAGAAGCCGGTCTTGTCGACGAACTGGAAATTCGCCGCCGTCTGTTTCAGCGGGATCAGCGTGCCGACGCCGCCACCGGTGAAGGCGGCGGCATTGGCGAGAATGCGCAGCACCTCGGCGAAGGCCAGGGTTACCAGTGCGAAGTAGGAGCCGCGCAAGCCGTACCGGAAGCTGAGAAAGCCGATCGCCGCGCCGACCAGCCCGCCACCAATCCCGGCCAGCACGAAACCCAGCCACGGATTGATGCCGAACTTCACCTGCAGCACGGCGGTGACGTAGGCGCCGGTGCCGAAAAAGGCGGCGTGGCCGAAGGAGAACTGCCCGCCATAGCCGCCCAATATGTTCCACGCCTGGCCCAGCACGGTGAAGAACAGCACCATGATGGCGAAGTTCAGCCAGAAATCGGATCGCAGCAGGAGCGGCAACACGACGCCGATGATGGCCACCCCCGCCATCGCCCACAGAGCGCGTTGTCCCGACAATCGCAGCGACGGCATCATGCCCGGTGACCGAGCAGGCCGGTGGGCCGGAACAGCAGCACGGCGATGAAAATGACGAAGATGCCAAGCTGGCCCAGGCTTTCGCCCAGGAACAGTCCGCCGATGCTCTCGGTGACGCCGATGATCATGCCGCCGATCAGCGCGCCGGCGAAGGAGCCCATGCCGCCCAGCACCACGACGGTGAAGGCGATCAGCACGAAAACCTGGCCGACATCGGGTGCGACGTAGAAGCTGGGCAGCAGCAGGCAGGCGGCGGCGCCGACGCAGGCCGCACCGATGCCGAAGCTCATGGCGAACAGATGCGGCACGTTGATGCCGACCAGTTGCGCACCCTGCCGCTCCTTGGCCAGCGCGCGGATCGCCTTGCACAGATCGGTGCGCGCCATCAACAGCCACAGCGCGCAGCAGATCAGCAGAGCGGCAACGAACGCCACGGCCTTCGGGACTGCGATGGTGGCGATGCCGAGATCGACGGTATCGAAGCCATAGGGCGTGTCGATGGTGCGGGTATCGGCCTTCCAGAAATAGAGCGCCAGATTGTCCATCACGATCGCCAGGCCCAGCGTCACCAGCAGGATGTTCTCATCCTTGCCATGACTGGCGCGGCCGATGACGCCGCGCTGCAAGGCATAGCCCAGCACGAACAGCGCCGGCGGCACGATGAGCAGTGAAACATAGGGATCAATGCCGAACAGGGCATGCAGGAAGAACACGCCATACAGCGCCAGCATCAGCATGCTGCCATGGGCGAAGTTGATGATGTGCAGCACGCCGTAGATAAGAGTGAGCCCGAGCGCCACCAGCGCATAGACCGCGCCGATGGTCAGCCCGTTGAGCAGTGCCGGTAGAAGAATACTGAACTCGAGCATGGCAATGCCTTAAAAACTGCGGGGCCGCGCAGGATGCGGCCCCGCCTGTCATTGTCAGCCGCGCGCCGGCATCGGAAACACCGGCTTGGCGTCGGCGAAAGCGGCCGGAAAGATCACCTTGATGTCCTTGCCGATGATCTGGGTGTTGACCGGTGCGGCACCCTCGTTCTGGCCGTTGACGAACTTGGTCGGGCCATAAGGCATCATGTGGCCGGCCCAGCTGCTCGAGGTCAGCGCGGCGGTTATGTCCTCGCGCTTCGACGACTTGCCGCGCTCCAGCGCATCGGCCAGCAGGCGCACGCATTCGTGGTTGAGGAACACCTCGTAGGTGAAGAACAGCTTCTGGTCCTCGACCTTCTTGCGCAGCGCCGCAGCTTCGGGCTTGCGCGGATCGACCCAGTGATTGCAGTCGATGATGTATTGCGCCGCATCTTCAAATTCGTTGACGAAGCGGAAATTGGACGCTGCACCGCCCAAAATGGAATAGATCGCCTTGGCCTCGACCTTCTGCTGCCGCAAGGTGCGGGCCAGCAGCACAAACTCGCCGTAGTAGTTGGACGGAATGATCAGGTCCGGCTTGCGGGCCTTGATCTTGAGCGCGATGTTGTCGAAATCGCGCGTCGGGTTGGGATGCGAGATGGTCTCGAGGATTTCGAAACCCTTTTGCGGCAGCTGCTCGTTCAGCGTCTTGGCCATGCCGCTGCCGAAAGCCGATTCCTCGTGCACGATCATCACGGTCTTGGCCTTGGTCGCACTGGCGGCGTTCAGCGCCACCAGGTTGGCGATTGCCGTGTCGACCACCTTGGCCAGGCCAGGGCCGAAGCGGAAGGTGTTGGCCAGCCCGCGCGTCACCACCTGATCGACCACGCCGACATCGACGATGTGCGGGATATTATGCTTGGCGGCGGCCTGCGTCGTCGCCAGCGCGATGCCCGACGCGAACGGGCCGATGATGGCCGAGACGCCGGCCTCGTTCATCTTCTCGACTTCGGCGGCGCCGACATCGGGTTTGGACTGCGCATCGCCCAGCACGGCTTCGAGCTTGGCGCCGCCCATCGACTTGATGCCGCCGGCAGCATTGATGGCCTCGATCGCCATGGTGGCGCCAGCGCGGGCTTGCGTGCCGGAATAGGCCAGCGGGCCCGTCACCGGATGCAGGATGCCGACCTTGATGGCCGGAGCCTGCGCCTTGAGGATGGCGGGAAAGCCGCCAACGCCTGCGACCAGCGCGGCGGTCGATCCTGCGGCGAGCAACTGACGACGGCCGATCCCCCGGCTTCTATTTCTCTCGGTCATCTCACGATCTCCCTGTCGCTCCGTTGAAAGTGAAAGGTCGCGGGCCTGGAGCTCAGGCGGCCGGCGACCAGCTGTTGCGGTTACGCTCCTGAATGCGGTCAAGCTTCATGCGGTACTGGTAACGGTCGGGGCGGTAGAGGCCGACGATGTATTCCACCGGCCGCCCGTCCTGGTCGAGTACGATGCGAGTGATGCGCAGCAAGGGCGAAGCGATCTCGACCTGCAGCGCGGCTGCCACCTGCGGATCGGCGACGGTGGCGGAAATCACCTGTTCCGCCGAGCCGATGCGCACGCCCGAACGCTCGAGCAGGCCGAGCAACGGCCGGTTGGCCAGGTCGCGGCGCGAATAGGTGCGGCCGATCTTCTCCGGCACGTAGGTGGTGAGATAGGAGAATGGCTCGCCGCCGATCGAGCGGCGGCGCAGGGCATGCTGCACCATCGCACCCGGGGCAAGCTGCAGCGCCCGGGCGACATCGGGCGGCGCCGGCAGGTATTCGAACGCCAGCAGCGACACCTCGGTCTTCAAGCCCATGTCGATGAGATTTTCCAGCAGGCCTTCGACGCCGGCGCGGATCGGCTTGACCTCGGGCCGCCCGGAAACCCGCGTGCCGCGGCCGCGCTCGCGCACCACGAAGCCGCTCGCCGCCAGTTCGTCCAGCGCCCGCTTGGCGGTGATGCGCGAAACGCCGAACTGGCGCACCACTTCCTGTTCGCCGGGCACGATGTCGTTGGCGGCGAATACGCCCGCGACGATCTTGTCGCGCAGCACCAGATAGATCTGATGGTAGAGCGGCGTCGGCAGCCGCTCGTCGACCACTGCCGTCTTGCCGTTGGATTGCGATCTGCCGCGCCGCGCCATCGACCTGCCGTCCCGGGGTGTTTCTAATGTTATATTCATAGGTCATTTGCCGCTTGTCGAGTCCTCCGCGTTGCAAATGGCGACGCGGGGATCGGCTTTTATCTCGAGTTTCCTGTAGGTAACTTGCGCGCGGCCGCGCGCCTTCGCCGGCCATGGAAGCGGTGCTAGTGTTTACCTCTCTCAGGGAGGACACCATGAAGCTTTACATGCATCCGGTTTCCACGACGAGCCGTCCGGTGATGCAGTTCATCGCCGACAACGACATCAAGTGCGACATGGAAGTGGTCGATATCCTGAAGGGCCAGCATTATGAGCCCGCCTACAGCAAGCTCAATCCCAACCATCTCATCCCCATGCTGGACGACGACGGATTCCGGCTGACGGAGAGCGCATCCATCCTGCGCTACCTGGCGGAAAAGACCGGTTCGCCGACCTACCCCAAGGATCTGAAGAAGCGCGCCCGCGTCAACGAGGTGATGGACTGGTTCAATTCGAACTTCTACCGCGACTGGGGCTATGGGCTGATCTATCCGCAGCTCTTCCCGCATCTGAAGCGCGAGGACGCCAAGGTCCAAGAGGGTGTCGTCGGCTGGGGCAAGGACAAGTCGAAGATCTGGCTGCAGATCCTCAACGACCACTTCATCGGGCCGAGCAACAAGTACCTGTGCGGCAACGAGCTGACGGTGGCCGATTATTTCGGCGCCGCCATCACCACCGCCGGCGAGCTGGTGCATTGCGATTTCTCGGCCTATCCCAACGTCAGACGCTGGCTCGACAATTTCAAGGCCGGGCCGAACTACGCCAGGATCTACGAGACCTTCAACGGCTTCGTCGCTTCGACCAAGGGCCAACCCTGGCAGGCAATCTGAGGAGGGCGCCATGATCAAGGGCCTGCATCACAACGCCTATCGTTGCCGCGACGCGGAGGAGACAAGGCGCTTCTACGAGGAGTTCCTCGGCCTGCCACTGGTCAACGCCTTTCGCATCGACACCACCATAACCGGGCGCAAGACCGCCGGCGTGCTGCATGCCTTCTTCCAGCTCGACGACGGCTCCTCGCTGGCCTTCTTCGAGGCGCCCGACATGCCGTTCGAGTTCAAACAGCAGCACGATTTCGACCTGCACATCGCGCTCGAAGTCGAACCCGAGGTGCTCGACAAGATGCTGGCCAAAGGCCGGGCCGAGGGCCAGGACGTGCGTGGCCCGGCCGATCACAAATTCATCCGCTCGATCTATTTCCGCGATCCCAACGGCTATGTCATCGAGCTGACGGCCAAGGTGCCCGGACGGGAAGCCGACATGGACCCGGCGCAAAATCGCGCCCGCGCCATCCTCGACGAATGGCAGGCAGCGAAGCGGCAGGGCAACGCGGCCTGAACGGCTTGCCTGCACCTGCACAGGCCCGTTCGTGCGGCCATTCTCTCTCGGGTTTGGCCGCCGCGCGCCTCGGCCTCGATAGCGCGTCCAGTACGCAGAGACATATGGCTGTCGCGGCGCAATAAAGTCTCGACGGTTCGTATCGTGTTCACGCCGAGTGCTGGCCCGGATGAACATCAAATGCGTGAAGAATGGAAGAGGCCCGAGAATGGACATTCGAACGACGCTGAAGGAGTTGTGTGCAGCATTCAACGCGCACGATCTTGATCGGATCATGGCGTTGTTTGCGGACGATTGCGTTTTGCAGATGCCGAGGGGAAACAGGCCCTGGGGATCGCGGTTCGAGGGCAAAGCGGACGTCAGAGCGGCGCTCGCGACGCGTTTCGAAGGATTGCCCGATGTCCACTATGGCGACGAGGAGCATTTTGTCGATGAGGCCGCCGGCACCGGCATGTCGAAGTGGCTGCTGACCGGCACCACGCGCGAGGGTGAAAGCAAGAAAGTCCGCGGTTGCGACTTCTACAAGTTCCGTAACGGCAGGGTCATCAGCAAGGACTCGTATTGGAAGATCGTCGAATGAAGAGCTCCCGAAGGCGTTCTCCTCTCCCGTCCCAGCCACCAGGGCTTTAGATGCCCGGGAAGACCTCCATGACCGTCGCCCGTTTCGTCAGGCGGCGCTCGGTGGGGTCGTAGTCGGTCTGCTGTGCATGATGCAGCGATTGTCGCATCAGGATGTCGCCGACCTGCCGGAAGTTGCTGGCGGTGCAGAAGATCAGACGCGAACTATTCTCTACGAAAGATCCCTGATATCTGGGAAATTTTGCGCGTTTCTTCAAACAAGTACACGCCTAACTTTTACGGAATCCCGCATAACTGCCCAATTCTTCAGTTTTCAAGGCCACTCTTGCATTTTAGGAACAGCGACTTGTAAGAAGCGGAGCAAGGACTTTTCGAAAT
>JAQSWP010000118.1 GCA_029266575.1 Alphaproteobacteria bacterium
GCAAGGCGCCGCCCGACTCTGTCGATCGTATCCGCCGCGATCCCATGGTGCCGGCGGTTCAGGCCGGCGCCGGCCGCTATAGTGAGCCGTTCCTGGCCGCAATCGATGCCGGTCTAAGAGTCGATGAGCGCGAGCGCCCGCAGAACGCCGCGCAATGGCGCGAGCTGTTCGGCGGTGTTTCTGTTCGAACTACTGCGCTTGCAACAATTCAGCCGGCCACTGTCGCCACTGTTGCCCCCTCCGCACCGCCCCCGGTATCCGTTCCGGTTTCACAGCCGTTTTCACATCCAGCGCCGTCGCTGCGACCCACCATCGAGCCGCCACCGCCGCCGTCGATCCTGTCGGCACCGCCCACTGCCCGCGCCGGCGCGCGCGGCAAGATGATGATCGCTGCCGGCGTTGCCGTGGTGCTGATCGGCGGCGGCGTGGCTGCAGCCTTGAGCATGGGCGGCTCCTCGACGCCCGCGGCGCCGCAAGCGGTGAAGCCGGACAACGCAAGTATCCAGCTCGCGGCGGCCGAAAAAGAGCGCATAGAAGCCGACAAGCGGCGCACCACCGAATTGGAGAAGCGGCTCGCCGACGAGGAGGCAAGGCGCAAGGCTGCCGAAGAGCAACAGGCGAAAATGGCCGATGCGGACAAGCGCCGCCAGGCCGAAGAAGAAGCGCGCAAGAAGTCGGAAGCCGAAGCGGAGAGCCGCAAGCGCATCGAGGAAGACACGCGCAAAAAGGTCGAGGCCGAATTCAAGACCAGGGCCGAAGAGGATGCGAAGAAGCGCAAGATCGAAGAGGAGGCGCAAAAGAAAATAGAAGAAGCGCGGCTGAAGGCGGATGAAGCGAAGAGAAAAACCGAGGAAGCAAAACAAAAGGTTGAGCAGAAGACCGGCGGCAACCCGCAAGTCGCCGCCGCTCCCGCAGCATCCCCTCCGACTGCCGATCCCGCCGCTTACGTGGCGCAGCATTGGTCCATCATGAAGCCCCAGGCGGAAACCGCGTTGCGAAATCGCGGCGTCGTTTCCGATAGCGTTACCGGCAGCCCAATACGGTTCGGCGAGATCAGGGGGTATCGCGTCGTTTCGGTTAACGCCAGCACCGTCACCGTGGTGATCGATTTCAACTATGTCCGCGCCAATACCAGCGGCGGGGGCAATATAAGCCTGAACAACGTCAGCGAGCGCGCCACGTTCAAGAACGAATCTCCCAAGTTTCCGCTCATCGCCATGCAGGGTACCGGCGTGACATCGTCAGCCAATGCGCCCAGAGCCGAAGGCGCGCCGATTGTCGGGGCGACTTCCCCACAACAAACCGCCGCGGTCCAGCCCTGGCAGAGCGACCCGGCCGGTTACGTGACCCAGCATTGGCCGACGATGAAACCGAAAATCGAAGCGGCCCTCAAGCAACGCGGCGCCGTAATGGACACGGTTTCCGGTGTGTCCATGCGTTTCGAGCAACTCTATAACTACCGCATTATGCAGGTAACGGCGGCGCAGATCGTGCTTTCGGTAAGTTATCGCAATGTCCGCGCCATGCCCGGCGCCGGCCACACGACGGGCAGCAATCAAGACGTCAGCGAAACGGCGATTTTCCAGAATCAGCCGCCGGACTTTCCGCTGGTTAGCATGAAATAGCACGGTTGCCGTTTGCGCCGTTTTGGCGACAATAGCGGCTCGCGTTTTTCCCGGGTGCCGAAATGCTGCTGCTGATCGACAATTACGACAGTTTCACCTTCAACCTCTACCATTTCCTGGGAGATCTGGGCGTGGTGGCGGAGGTCAGGCGCAACGACGCGCTGACGGTGCAGGACGCCATGGCGATGCGGCCCAAGGCCATCGTGCTGTCGCCCGGCCCGTGCGATCCGGACCGCGCCGGCATTTGTCTGGGCCTGATCGGGGCTGCGGCGCAGGCGCGCACGCCGGTGCTGGGCGTGTGCCTGGGCGAGCAGGCCATGGGCCAGGCACTGGGCGGCAAGGTGGTGCGCGCGCCGGTGCCGATGCACGGCAAGCTCTCGCATGTCAGCCATGACGGCAGCGGCATCTTCAAGGACGTGCCCTCGCCCATCGAAGTCACGCGCTATCACTCGCTGATCGTCGATCGCGCCACCCTGCCCTCGAATTTGCGCGTAACCGCCGAAAGCGACGACGGGCTGATCATGGGGCTGGAGCACAAGGAGTTGCCGCTTTATGGCGTGCAGTTCCATCCCGAGAGCATCGCCTCGCAGCACGGCCACGACATCCTGGCGAACTTCCTGCGGCTGGCCGGTTACGACGTCAAGCCGCGGCAAAAGCAGGCGGCATAACATTTAAGGGAGACCGGTCATGGCCGATATCGAACCAACCGTCTCTCTTCTCGACGAAGTGAAACTGCAGGCTCGGGTCCTGGTGCCGCTGATCCGCTCGATGCGCGAGAAACTTGGCAAGGCGGAAGCCGACAAGCTCGTCGAAGCGGCCCTGCGCGACTGGTCGCGCACCTTGCACAAACGCATCGGCGCGGAGAAAGGCGGCGGCGCGCGCCAGCAATGGGACGCGATCTGGGCCGATCTGCGCCCGCGCATCGGCAATGCCATCGACCGCGAATTCCTCAAGGATGACGGCGTGGTGCGTGAATACAACGTCACGCGCTGCTCCTACGCCGAATTCTTCAAGGCGCTGGGCGAACCCGAGCTGGGCCGTTTCCTGCTATGCGATCTCGATCACGACGTGGCCGAAGTCGGCGCGCCCGATGTCGAGTTCAAGCGCACCCAGACCATCATGCAGGGCGCGGCCTATTGCGATTTCCGCTATCGCTTCCGCCAGGGCTAGAGCGAGGCGCCGATCCACAGCGCCGCGGTGATGGCGAACAGCGTCGCCCAAGCGAAATGGATGCGTCGTACCGCCGCCATGTTGGCGATGCCGGAAACGGCGAAGATCGCGCCCAGCACGATGGCCGTTTCGCCGCTCAAGGTCTTGGCCAGCGCCGCCCACAAGATGTAAATCCCGCTTGCCGCCCAGATCGCCGATGGCAGATGCCAGACGATGCGAATCAGCCGGCGATTGATGGCCGGCTTGAGCACGGATGGCAGCGGCTGGCCTTGCAGCAATGGCCCGAGGATGAGCTTTTCGCCCAGCCAGGAATGCGCCGCAGCGGCGAACAGCGACAGCACGACGGCAACGACATAAAACGGGCTCAAATCATCCCCTGACCGCAATCGAGACCGATTGCGCTTGCCACCAATTCTATCCTCTCCCCGCTGCGAAGACTTGCCGAAACCATCGCCGGAACGTGCGTCTTTTGCTACGCTTGCCCGCCAATATGGAAAACGGGGAGACGATCATGCGGTTCACGATTGCAGCGGCTGGCGTTCTGTTGCTGATGTCCCACTCTGCCCACGCGGCCGACAAATACGTCTGGGACGGCTACGGCTCGGGCGCCAGCAACAATTGCTCGATCTACGGCATGCATATCGAGTTCGTGGCGGATGGCGGCAAGGTCGTAGGCTGGTGGCAGCAGAAGGATCGCGTTGTACGCAATTTCGAGCTGCCGCTCGGTGCCGACGGCAAGTTCAAGGGCAAGGTCAATATCGGCACCGGCGACATGAACGTCACCGGCAGTGTCGGCAGCAGTCCCGAGATCAAGCTGACCGGTTACTGCAATTTCGGCGGGCCGCTGAAGAAGCTGTGAAGCTGCCGGACCACTCATTCCGCCTGACGAACCGGCAGCCCTTGCCATAACCGTCTGGCGGCTTGCACGGAAGCATCAGCCAAGGTCAAAATGCCGCCAGCGTCGCGCAAGACCGCCACATAAAACAAACGGCCGGTCGGCGACGTCAGGGAGCAGATGATACGCCTACTGACCAAGGATTTCCTGGCCGGCCTGCTGTTCATTGCCTTCGGCGCAGCATTCCTGTGGCTGGGATCGGACCTTCGCCTGGGCACGCCGCGCAGCATGGGACCGGGCTTCGTGCCACGTATGCTGTCGATGGCGCTGATCGCGCTGGGCGGCTTCATATCGCTGCGCTCGCTTTTCGCCAGAATCGAGCTGATAGAATTCGCCTCTCTCAGGCCGCTGCTGCTGGTCACCGCCGCGACGGCTTTCTTCACCTTTGCTTTCGAACGCTTTGGCCTGATTCCGGCCGCCATCGGGCTGATCGCGTTCGCCGCCTGGGCGCGACCCGATTGGCGGCGTCTGGAAACGCTGGCGACCATGCTGGTGCTGCTCGCCATCACCATCGCCATCTTCAAGGAGGGGCTGGGCATGACCTTTCCCGTCCTGCGCGGGGTGTGGTGAGATGGAGCTGCTCGACAATGTCTGGCTCGGCTTCTCCGTCGCTTTGTCGTGGCAGGGCTTGCTCTATTGCCTGATCGGCGTCGTCGTCGGCACCATGATCGGCGTGCTGCCGGGCATCGGCCCGGTCGCCACCATCTCCATGCTGCTGCCCGTCACCTATCATTTGGGCGCCACCGAATCGCTGATCATGCTGGCTGGCATCTATTACGGCGCGCAATACGGCGGCTCGACCACCGCGATCCTGGTAAACCTGCCGGGCGAAGCCTCGTCGGTGGTCACCTGTCTCGACGGCTATCGCATGGCCCAAAAGGGCAAGGGTGGCACGGCGCTGGCCGTTGCCGCACTCGGCTCGCTGTTCGCCGGCACGGTGGGCACGGCGCTGATCATGCTCTTCGGTCCGTCGCTGGCGAAAATCGGCTCGAATTTCGGCCCCACTGAATATACCGCCTTGATGGCGCTGGGCCTGATCGCGGCAGTAGTCCTGGCCAGCGGCTCGGTGATCAAGGCCCTAGGCATGGTGATCCTTGGCTTGCTGATCGGATTGATTGGCCTGGACATCAACGACGCCTCGCAGCGTTTCACCTGGGGCATTCTCGAGCTGAGCGACGGCATCGATTTCGTGCCCATCGCCATGGGCCTGTTCGGCGTCGCCGAGGTGATCGTACAACTCGAGCGGCGGGCGAAACAGGCGACCGGCAACCTGCCGATCAATTCCCTGATGCCGACCAGGGAAGATCTCAAGCGCATGCTGTGGCCGATGCTGCGCGGCACGGGGCTGGGCTCGCTCCTGGGCGTGCTGCCGGGCGGCGGGCCGGTGCTGGCCTCCTTCGCCGCCTACACGGTCGAGAAGAAGGTCTCAAGCACGCCAGAGCAGTTCGGCACCGGCATGATCGAAGGCGTCGCTGCACCGGAATCAGCAAACAATGCGGCAGCGCAGACTTCGTTCATCCCGATGCTGACTTTGGGCATCCCTTCGAACGCGGTGATGGCGCTGATGATTGGCGCAATGATCATTGCCGGCATCCAGCCCGGGCCGAACGTGATGACCACCAAGCCGGAACTCTTCTGGGGGCTGATCGCCTCGATGTGGGTTGGCAATCTCCTGTTGGTGATCATCAACCTGCCACTGGTCGGCATCTGGGTGAAGCTGCTCACCGTCCCCTACCGCTTTCTCTATCCCGCGATCCTGCTGTTCTGCTGCATCGGCGCGTATTCGATCCAGAACTCGACCTTCCACCTCATGCTGCTGGTCGGCGCCGGCGTGCTGGGCTACGTCTTCTACAAGGTCGGCTGCGAGCCGGCGCCGTTCCTGCTCGGCATGGTGCTGGGGCCGCAGATGGAAGAGTACTTCCGCCGCGCCATGCGCGTGGCCGGCGGCGATCCCGCCGTCTTCATCGAGCGGCCGTTGAGCGCAGCGCTGCTGGGCGTCGCGGTGGTGCTGCTGCTTATCGTCATCGTGCCGGCGATCGGCCGAGCGCGGCAGTCGACCTTCCAGGAATAGAAAAGGGCGCCCGCAGGCGCCCTTTTCGTTTGTGGATCGTTGCGCTTAGTCGAGCGTGACGCCCAACTCCTTGGCCAGACCGACCCATTGCGGGCCGACTTTCTTCTGCAGCTCCTCGAACTCGACATTGGTCCAGGGGCGCTGGGGAATGCCGAAATTCTCGTGGATCTTCTGAATCTTCTCGGTCTTGTAGCCTTCCTGAATCCAGTCGGAGAGCTGCTTGACGATCGGCGCCGGGGTGCCTGCCGGAGCGAACATACCAAGCCAGCCCTCGAGCACGAAGATCGGCTCCTTGAAGCCTTGTTCGCCGAAGGTCGGCACATCCGCCAGCTTGGGCGAACGGCTGCTCGTCGGCTGGCCGATCGCCCGCACGTTGCCGGCCTGCACATGCGGCAGCATCGCCTGCACAGAGCCGATGGCGGCGGTGATGGTGCCCGACGCCACGTCCTGCCACATCGGCGCCTCGCCGCGATAGGCGATCGATTCGATGTTCAGCCCGTAAAGCTTGTTGAGCTGCTGCGCCACCATCTGCGGATAGGAGCCAGGGGCATAATTGCCCATGGTGAGCTTTTGGCCCTTCTTGCCGAGCTCGATGAACTCCTTGAGGTTGGTCGCTTTCACATCCTTGTGCACGCCCATCGGCAGTTGCCCGGCGCCGAAGCCAGAGATGTAGACGAAGTCCTTGGGATCGTAGGGCAGCTTCTTGTAGAGGATGGTGTTCTGGTTCCACGCCGTGGAGATAGTGAACAGGAACGTCGTGCCATCAGGCGCCGACTTGGCAACCTGTTCGGCGGCGATCGCCGAACCGGCCCCGGCCTTGTTTTCGACCACGACGGTCTGGCCGGATTTCTGCTGGATGTATTCGCCATAGGCCCGCGCCCAGGCGTCGGTCAGGCCGCCGGCGGGAAAGCCGACGATGATCTTCATCGGCTTGTCGGGCCAGGCAGCGTACGCATCGCGCACGCCCAGCCCTGGAATGAGCGGCACGGCGGCAGCGCCGGCCAGTACGCCTTGGACGAATTGACGCCTTGTCGGTTTGTGCATCGTTAGCCTCCCGGTTTCGTTGTTTTTCTACGACCGGAAGAGGCTAACAAAATGCTGCGGGGGCGCTATGGGAATTTCGCTTCGCGCCAGCTCCGTACCGCCAAGCGGAACACTGGCGATAAAGTCATAAATCCTTTTCGTTCATGACGATCGTGGCGGTTTCGCCTGCTTTGAGTGTGAGGCGCTTGCCCAGCGGACCACCGCGCACGACTTTGCCCTGGGAGCCGGCTTCCTCCCATTCGACCCGGGTGCCAAGGCCCCAGTTGCCATGCGGCAAATGCCGGAAGGTGAAGTTGCCCTGCGCATCGCAGGTCGTCGTCCGGCGATAGCGTGCATAGCGGGAATCGCGTTCGATGCGGCTATATCGGTGGGTCTTGGCTGCCTCCGAGGCCTCGCGCGTATAGGCATTATCGGCGGTCAGAGCGACCTGCTGGCCGGCGCAAGTGCGCAGGCGTCCATCGCTGCCTTTGAGCACCGCCGAACCCTCGATCGTCGCCGTGCCCTGGTTCATCGACCACGCGAAGTCGCCGGGATTGAAAGCGGTCTTCACCGTATAGACGCCCTTGTCCGCCGGCGGCGGCGGCGCCATGGGGGCGCAGGCGACCGGTAGCAGCAACGCAGCCAACGCGAAAAGTTTTCTCATTCCACCCTCCGTGCCGGCCAAAAACGCATGAGCGCGAAATCGGTTCACGAAATGAAAGAATTCGAGGCAATTGCGGAGATTTCGCGGCATCACACGCTGCGTTACGCGCCGGCGGGGAGCTTGCCGCCATCCAATTCCGCCGCTTCGGTAGCAGCGGCTGGCGCCGAGGCATTCGCACTTCTCAACGTGTGGGGAAGCTGCAGGACGAAGCGCAGCAGATCGCGCGCCAGCAGCGCAATCCCGGCGGCGTAGACGAGAACGCCGACAGCGACCCCCAGTGCGACCAGAGCGGCATTGTCGATTTTTCCACCGGCGAACCAGACCAACGCCGTGACGCATACAGCCATGACAAGAGTTGCGATCGCCGGCGCCAGCACCGGCGCGACAACCTTGCGCAACGGCACCTGCAGCATGCGCTGCAGCAGGAAGATCTGTAGCGGCAGCAAAACGAACGTGCGTGCCACCCAGCCAAGCACCGCGACCTGCAATCCGAACGGCGCCAGCGCGACGACCGCTGCAATGCCGCTGACGCCATAGACGAGGGACAGCATCAAGGTCAGCCCCGGCCGGCCCATCGCCCGGAAACACGGCGCGAAGAAGATCACGTAGAAGCCGGGGATCATCTCCAGCGCCAGCAGGATCAGCAGCGGTTCCCCCACCAGCCATCGCGAGCCGAACAGCAGCACGATGATCGGACCTGCCAAGGCAGCGATGCCGGCGCCGATGGGAAAGCCGAACAGGCAGGCAAAGCGCGTCGACTGCAGCACGGCGGCCGTCAGGGCGGTGCGGTCCTGCTGCAGGCGGGAGAAGGCGCTGAAGCCGACATGGTAGACGGCGCTGCCGACCAGCGCCCGGATGAGCTGCACTACCCGCCACGCGATCGTGAAGAATCCTAGCGCCGTGGTGCCGAACAAAATGCCGACCACGAACGTTACCGCCTGTTCGGCGAGCCCGTTGATGACCTGGCTGGCCGACACGTGCAGTCCGAATCCTGCCAGATCGCGCAACCGGCCGAAGGAGAAACTCAGTCGCGGCCGCCAGGACGAATGCGCAGCCAGCGCCACGGCGCTGACGGCAACGCCGGCAAGCTGCTGGCCGACCAGACTCCAGACGCCGAAGCCGGAAAGCGCCATGCCTATGCCGACGGCGGCGCCTATCGTGCGACCGAAAATCGACCGAATGGCAATGACGCGAAACTGCAAGGCGCGGCGGAACAGCGCCGTCTGCACCGTGGCTATGGCGTTGAGCGGCATGCTGAGCGCCAGCCACGGCAACACCTGCGCCACTTTCGCTTCGCCCGTCTCCCGCGCCACCAAATCGGCCAGAGCAAAACTGCCGCCCGCCAGCAGCAGCGACACCGCAAGCGTGGTCCAGAACGCCGCATCCATATGGCCGGGCTCAAGTTCGGCCCGTTGCACCAAAGCGTCGGCGAAGCTGGTGCCGATGATCAGATTGAAGGTGAAAACGAACACGCCGGCCAGCGCGACGACGCCGAAATCCTGCGGCTCGAGCAGGCGGGCCAGCAGGACGAAGACGGCCAGCGACAGCAGGCCGAGTCCAAAACTCTCGCTGGCACTCCACAGGAAGGCCTTGATGCCAAGTCTTTTTACATGTTCGACCACGGGCGGAATGCATTCCCGACAAGAAAACGGCTCCGCACCGCAACTGCGCCTGTCAGGCAAACAGCGCGACGCGAGCCCGTACTCCTTGATAAATAAGCTGCTTTAGCCTGCCGAGCCGGTGACCTTCCGGTGACCCACCCCGGCTGTAGCATCACTTGTATGTCCGTCGCCGCACCGCTAACAATGCGCGCCGACCAGCATCCCCAATGGAAGGGTGGCCGAGCGGTTTAAGGCACCGGTCTTGAAAACCGGCGTGCCCGCAAGGGCACCGTGGGTTCGAATCCCACCCCTTCCGCCATATCAGCGCTTCGACGCCTTGATGTGCGCCACGAGCTGGTCCAGCACCGTGCCCCAGCCGTGGTGGAAGCCCATGTCCTCGTGCTGCTTGCGCGTCGCCTCGTCGCCATGGATGGCGATCGCGGTGTAGCGCGTACCGTTGGCAGTCGGTTCGAGCAGCAGTGCGCCGGTGAAGAACGGCTTGGGCGACGGCCGGAAGCCCGGCAGCAGCGTATCGGTGAAGATCAGCCGGCGCTGCGGCACGATTTCGAGATAGCAGGCGACATTGGGAAATTCCTGGCCTTCGGGCGAGCGCATGACGGTGCTGAAGACGCCGCCCGGCCGCAGATCGATCTTACACGCCGTCACCGACCAGGGTTTGGGACAGAACCAGTGCTTGATGCTGTCCGGCGTGGTCCATGCCTGCCAGACGAGTTCAACCGGAACGTCGATTTCGCGTTCCAGCACCAGGTCGAGTTTCGGATCGGGTTTCACCAGCGCCGCGTTCATTCCGCTTTCTCCTTCTTCAATGACAGCAAATAGGCATCGAGACTGTCCAGCCGCCGCTCCCACAGCGAGCGTTGGCGATCGAGCCAATCCTCGGCAATGCGCAGCCTGTCGGCCGCCAGCTCGTAAGTCCGCACACGCCCGAGCTTCTTGGAGCGCACCAGCCCCGCCCCTTCCAGCACCTTCAGATGCTCGACGAAAGACGGCAGCGCCATGCGATGTGCTCCAGCCAGTTCGCTCACCGAGGCCGGCCCCGCGCTCAGGCTCTCGATCACCTTGCGCCTGGTCGGATCGGATAAGGCGCGGAACACGGCATCGACGATCGCCGGCGATAGCGTGGAAGATCGAGGCGGGGGTGTCGCTTCTTTGGTCATGCGAGGCATGACATAGCCGGGCCTATTACTTAGGTCAATTCCTAAGTGTTAGGCTCGGCGGATCAGACAAAGAAAAACCCCGGCGGGTATCCGCCGGGGTTCTGTTCTCTGATTAAGATTGAGCGCTTAAGGCGCCGTGCCGGTATCGGCAGCGTCGTTGCTGGCCGCTGCTGCGCCGCCAGCGCCACCGGCGCCCCCGGC
>JAQSWP010000285.1 GCA_029266575.1 Alphaproteobacteria bacterium
GCGCCGCCCAGCGGCGGCATGACCGGGCGCTAAGCCTCATTTCATTTCGATCTGCGAAGGGCGGTGCCGAAAGCACCGCCCTTTTTCGTTTCCAGCTTGCCTGCCGCTTCCGCCCATGATCGCCTGAACGTCATTCAGGGAGGGCTACATGGCAGGCAAACTCGATGGCAAAGTCGCGATCGTCACCGGCTCCGGGCGCGGCATTGGCGCCGCCATTGCGCGCAAGCTTGCGAGCGAGGGTGCCGCAATCGTCGTCAACGATCTCGACGAAGCGCCGGCGCAGGAGACGCTGACCGCGCTGCGTGCCGATGGCGGCAAGGCGATCGCCGTTAATGGCGACGTGGCCGCAGCCGATTTCGGCGAGCGCCTGGTGTCGACGACGCTGCGCGAGCTGGGGCGCATCGACATCGTGGTCAACAATGCCGGCTATATCTGGAACACCACGGTGCAGAACCACACCGACGAGCAGTGGTATGCGATGATGGATGTACATGCGACGGCGCCGTTTCGTATCCGGCGCGCGCGGGTGCCTTATCTGCGCGCGGCCTCGCGCAAGGAGGTGGCGGAAGGCCATCCGGTCATGCGCAAGGTGGTGCTGATCTCCTCCGCCTCCGCCGTCTATGGCGCGGCCACCCAGTTCGCCTATGCTACAGCCAAGGCCGCTTTGTTCGGCATGACGCGTTCGCTGTGCAAGGAGTGGGGGCGTTATAACGTCGCGGTCAATTGCGTAGCCTTCGGCTATATCGACACGCGCCTGACGCAGCGGCTGGATCACGGGCCGGCGACCATCGACGTGCATGGCCAGCAGCACAAGGTCGGGCTGCCGCCGGAATATTCCAAGGCGGTGCTCGACGCCACGCCCCTCGGCCGCTTCGGCCGGCCGGAGGATGCCGCGGACGGGGTTTACCTGTTCTGCGCGCCGGAGTCCGATTTCGTCTCCGGCCAGACCATCGTCGTCGGTGGCGGTTTGCAGCTCTAGCTTGCCTGCCCGGCCGGCAGGCCTATATTCCCGGCCATGAACAGCCTGGGTCTCGACAAGCAGCCGAAGGATACCCGAATCGTGGTGGCGATGTCGGGCGGCGTCGATTCGTCGGTCACCGCCGCCTGGCTGGTCGAGCAGGGTTACGATGTCGTGGGCATTACCCTGCAGCTCTACGATCATGGTGCCGCGGTTGGCCGCAAGGGCGCCTGTTGCGCCGGGCAAGACATCTACGATGCCTCGCGCGTTGCCGAAAAGCTCGGCATGCCGCATTACGTGCTGGACTACGAAAATCGCTTCCGCGAGGAAGTGATGCAGGCTTTCGCCGATTCCTATGTTCGCGGCGAGACGCCGGTGCCCTGCGTGCTGTGCAATCGCACGGTGAAGTTCCGCGATCTGCTGGCGACGGCGCGCGATCTCGGCGCCGACGCACTGGCGACGGGCCATTACGTGCGCCGCCGTGTCGGGCCTGACGGTCCGGAACTGCTGCGCGGCGCCGATCCGGCGCGCGATCAAAGCTATTTCCTGTTCGGCACCACGCGCGATCAGCTCGAGTTGTTGCGTTTTCCCCTAGGCGATCTCGGCAAGGACGAAACCCGCGCCATGGCGCGGCGCTTCGATCTGCCGGTGGCGTCGAAGCCAGACAGCCAGGATATCTGCTTCGTGCCCGATGGCGATTATGCAAGCGTGGTGGAAAAGCTGCGCCCCGAGGCGGCCGAGCCGGGCGAGATCGTGCATGCCGATGGCAGCGTGCTGGGCCGCCATCAGGGCATCATCCATTTCACGGTCGGCCAGCGCCGCGGCCTTGGCATCGGCGGCCGCCGCGAGGACCAGGACAGCGAGCCGCTGTTCGTGCTGAAGCTCGATCCGCAGCGCCGGCAGGTCGTGGTCGGGCCACGCACGCTTCTGGGCCAGTCGCTGGTGGAATTGCGTGAGATCAACTGGCTGTCGACGATGCCGCCATCGCCTGGTGGCGAACGGGTCATGGTCCGGCTGCGTTCGACGCAGGCGCTGGCGCCTGCCACGCTGTTCGCCGAAGGCGGGACGGGGAGGATCGTGCTGGATCAGCCGCAGGCTGGCGTCTCGCCGGGACAGGCTTGCGTGTTCTACGATTTCGCGCGCGGCGAGCGTGTTTTGGGCGGCGGCTGGATCCGCCGCCGCGATGTCATAGCGGATGCAAGTGCGGCTGCTTGACAGGCGCAGAGCGGGGCCGCTAAACACGGCCGCCTGACGATGGTGGGCGGGGTAGCTCAGCGGTAGAGCAGGGGAATCATAATCCCTTGGTCGGGGGTTCAAATCCCTCTCCCGCCACCAATTTTCTCACAGGCGGGTTCCTGACTTCGGGCATCGCGATGCTGTTGCGATACGCTGCTCTGGCCGCCCTTGCCCTCGCTCTTGCCGGTTGCGCCGGTGCGGAGCCTGGCCCCGACACCTATCTTTACGCCTATGGCCGCACCACCAGTCCGAAACCAGACGGTTTCGTGCATTGCTACGACTTCACCTGCCGCACCACGGTGCAAACCTCGATCACGCCTGCCGAGTTGCAGCGCATTGGCACTCTCTTTGCCACGCCCTCGCGCTCGGCGCGGGAGGAGCGCCAGCGTTTGGCGCAGGCGGTTGCCCTGTGGGAGCAGATCATCGGCGCCCGCACCGGCACCGCGGCCGATGTCGGCAGCGAAACCGGCGACCGGATGTGGAACGATCGCTTCCAGCAGGACTGCATGGACGAAACCTTCAACACCACTTCCTATCTGATGATGATGAATGCCGCTGGTTGGATCCGCTTCCATATGATCGTTTATCCGAGCTCGCGCGGCTTCCAGAACGGTTTCGTCGGGCCGCATCATGCGGCGACGGTGCGGGAGAATGGGAGCAGGCGGCGTTTCGTGGTCGATTCCTGGTTTCATGATAATGGCCGGCCGCCGGTGGTGATGCCGGTCGAAATATGGGAGAAGGGTTGGTTCCCCTCGACCC
>JAQSWP010000286.1 GCA_029266575.1 Alphaproteobacteria bacterium
AGCGTGCAGTTCTCCAGGATGGTCAGATGGGGAAACAGGTTGAAATGCTGGAAGACCATGCCGACCTCGCGGCGCACCTCGTCGATCTTCTTGAGATCGTTGGTCAGTTCCTTACCGTCGACGACAATCTTGCCCTTCTGATGCTCCTCAAGCCGGTTGATGCAGCGGATCATCGTGGATTTGCCGGAGCCCGAAGGCCCGCATACGACGATGCGCTCGCCGCGCATGACGCGCAGATTGATGTCCTTCAGCACGTTGAAGTCGCCGTACCATTTGTACATGCCGACGATGTCGATCGCCACGTCGGTATCGGAGATGTGCATCTTCTTGAGATCGACCTTGATCTCTTCGGCACTGACCGCGTTTTCGATAGGCATCGACGTTCCCTATTTCCGGTGGCCGGTGTCGAGCCGGCGCTCCATGTAGCTGGAATAGCGCGACATGCCGAAGCAGAAGCACCAGAACACGAAGCCGGCGAAGATCAGGCCGGAGAGCGGCGTCTGCGGCGTGATCCAGTTGGCATCGTTGAAGTTGCGGCGGACCGCGCCGAGCAGGTCGAACATGTTGACGATGTAGACCAGGCTGGTGTCCTTGAAGAGCCCTATGAAAGTGTTGACGATGCCCGGGATGACGAGCGTCAGCGCCTGCGGCAGAATGATCAGCCGCATCTTCTGCCAATAGCCGAGGCCGAGTGAATCGGCGCCTTCGTACTGGCCGCGCGGGATTGCCTGGAGCCCGCCGCGAATGACCTCCGCCATGTAGGCGGATGCGAACAGGGCAACCCCGATCAGCACGCACAGGAAATCATCGATCTTCATGTTGTCGGGCATGAAGAGCGGCAGCATCTTCGTGGCCATGAACAGCACGGTGATCAGCGGCACGCCGCGCACCGCCTCGATGAAGATGACGGAGAGAAGCTTGATGACGGGAAGCCTCGACCGGCGGCCAAGCGCCAGAATGACGCCCAGCGGCAGGGATACGGCAATCCCGACGTAAGACAGGATGATGGTGACCATGAAGCCACCCCAGTCGCGCGTCGGCACGTAGCGGAGACCAAAATGGCCGCCCAGAAGCAGGAAGTAAGACACGACCGGCAGCACGAGGAACAGCAGGATTGCGTTCAGCTTCTTGAAAGGTGCCCGCGGCACCAGGAAGGGAACGAGCAACGCTGCGAACATTATGCCGCACAGGATGACCCGCCAGCGCTCGCCTGCCGGGTAGACATTGAAGAGGAACTGCTGAAACTTCGCGCTCACGAAGGCCCAGCAGGCGCCGGACCAGCCCTCGGGCTGCATCCCGCCCTGCGCCACCGTGGCGCAAAACGTCCGATCGGTACCCGTCCACTGGGCGTCCAGGAAAAGCCACGAGATCAGCGGCGGAATGGCGAACCACAGGATCAGCAGGCCGAGCACCGTGAGCACTGCGTCGGGAAGCGTGGCGAACAGGTTCGTGCGCAGCCATCCGAGCACGCTGTTCTGGCCGGTGGGCGGCGGCAAGGGCGCCGCAAGGTCGGTGCGGACATAGGCGAGGTCCGGCGGTTGCATAACGGCCCCCATCAGCGTTCTACCAGGGCCACGCGGCTGTTGAACCAGTTCATGAACAATGAGGTCGCCAGGCTGATCGACAGATAGACGACCATCCAGATGGCAACGATCTGGATCGATTCACCGCTCTTGTTGAGGATGGTGCCGCCGATCGACACCAGATCGGCATAGCCGACGGCGATGGCCAGCGAGGAATTCTTGGTCAGGTTCAGATACTGGCTGGTCAGCGGCGGGACGATGATGCGCATGGCCTGCGGCACGATGACGAGGCGCGTGGTTGCGCCCGGCCTGAGGCCGAGCGCATAGGCCGCCTCGGTCTGGCCCTTGCTGACGCCCAGGATTCCTGCCCGGACGATCTCGGCGATGAAGGAAGCCGTGTAGAGGGAAAGCGCCAGATAGAGCGCCAGGAATTCCGGGCCGATCGCGAGCCCGCCTGTCGCCTGGAAGGCGCCCAGCTTCGGGATGCTGAAGCTCAATGGAAAGCCGGCCGCGGCGAGCGCCAGCAGAGGCAGCCCGACGATCAACGCGACATTGGTCCAGAAGACGGGAAAGCGCTGCCCCGTTGCCGCCTGCCGGGCGCTCGCCTTGCGGGCGACGAAGAAGCCCATGGCAATGGCGATCAGAAAGGCGACGCCGACCAGCCAGGAGCCTTCCTCCCAGACCGGCTTCGGCACGAAGAGGCCGCGGTTGCTGAGCAGCGAGCCGAAGGGCAGCTTGAAGCTGTCGCGCGGCCCCGGCAGGATCGCCAGCACGCCGAGATACCAGAAGAAGATGACCAGCAGCGGCGGTATGTTGCGGAAGGTCTCCACATACACCTGGCAGAACTTGCGGATCAGCCAGTTGCGCGACAGCCGGCCGATGCCGACGACAAATCCGATGATGGTCGCCGTGACGATGCCGGCCGCGGCCACCAGCAGCGTGTTGAGGAGGCCGACGATCAGCGCGTCAAGCTGCGTGGAATCGGACGAATACTGGATGAGGCTCTGGCCGACGTCGAAGCCGGCACGCTGATAAAGGAAGTCGAAGGAGACGTTGCGGCCGGCGCGCGCCAGATTTTCCTGGGTGTTGTGGACGATCCAGTAGAGGAAGGCACACAGCCCGCCGAACACCAGGATCTGGAAAAAGACGCCGCGAACGACCGGATTGTAGAGCAGCGAGCCTCTGCTGTCCTCACTGCCCAAGACCTGATCGGTGGCGGCCATCGCGCTCCCCGTTGGCGAGGTCCGAGGGGCGCATGCGCCCCTCGACCGCTCATTGAGGCATCAGCGGATCGGCGGCGCGTATTGCAGGCCGCCCTTGGTCCACAGGCCGTTGACGCCGCGGGCGATCTTCAGCGGGCTGCCCGAGCCGATGTTGCGCTCGAATATTTCGCCGTAATTGCCAACCGCCTTGATAATGTTGACGACCC
>JAQSWP010000287.1 GCA_029266575.1 Alphaproteobacteria bacterium
CAGGACATGCTGGGCGACGACCTCGAGGAATGGATGGACGATTCCTCGATGTTGAAGCGCTCCTTCCGCCAATGCGCCGTGGTCGCCGGCCTGATCGAACGCCGCCATCCTGGCCAGGAGAAGAACCGCCGCCAGGTCACCTTCAGCGCCGACCTGATCTACGACGCGCTGCGCAAGCACGAGCCCAACCACATCATGCTGCGCGCCACCCGCCACGACGCCGCCTGGAACCTGGCCGACGTCGCCCGCCTCAACGATTTCCTGGCCCGCATCCAGGGCAACATCACGTATCGGCGCACCGATCGGGTGACGCCTTTGGCGGTGCCTGCGCTGCTTGATATCGGCCGCGAGCGCGTCTTCGGCGACAATATGGACGTGTTGCTGGCGGAAGCGGAGGCCGATCTCATCGCCGAGGCGACGGAGGGTGAGGATCAGGCGGTGTTGATCTAAGCAGCGATGCGCGCCAACCCGCCGCAATTGTTTCCCGGGCGCCTTCCGTTAATATCCGCCCGCCATGCAAATCCTCCCCCTTCGCTTCAACCGGCTCGAGCTGCATCTCGACCTTTCCGGCGCTTTGTGGTTTCCGGGCGAACGGGTGCTGGCGGTGGCGGATCTGCATCTGGAGAAGGGCTCGTCCTATGCGCGGCATGGGCAGATGCTGCCGCCTTACGATAGCGCGCTGACCCTGCGGCGCCTGCAAAGTGCCGTCACACGTTTCCGGCCGCGCCTGTTGATCGCGCTGGGCGATTCGTTTCACGACAAGGCCGCCGCGTCCCGCCTGTCGGCGGCGGATGCGGCGGTGGTGCGCAATCTTTCCGACCAGATCGATTTCGTCTGGGTCGGCGGCAATCACGATCCCAAACCGCCCAAGCATCTGGGCGGGCGCGGCGTTGCAGAGATCGATGTCGGCGGGCTGATGTTCCGGCATGAGGCAAGCGGCGTGGTGCCGGAGCAGCCGGAGATCAGTGGCCATTACCATCCGGTGGCGTCGCTGTCGGTGCGCGGCGTTGGCTTCCGGCAGCGCTGCTTTGCGCTCGGCGGCAGGCGCATGGTGCTGCCCGCGTTCGGCGCCTATGCGGGCGGCTTGAACGTGCTGGATGGCGCCTTCACGCAGCTATTTCCGGGGGGCTTCGAGGTGGCGGCACTGGGCAAGGAAAGGCTGCACCGCTTCCTGCCCGATCGACTGCGCATGGACCCGCAGATCCCCACCCATCGGGTGAAGGGATTTTAGACGACAGCCTAGTTGCTGTAGTTGCTGCCGTTCTCGCTGTCGGCGGTCTCGCCGTCCTGCAGGCCGACAAACCAGCCGGCGCGCTCCGCATGCATCGCCGCCTGGGTGCGGTTGGAAACCCCGATGCGCGCGAAGATCGCCTGCAGATGCACCTTGACGGTGATCTCCTGGATGCCGAGCGCGCGGGCGATCTCCTTGTTCGACTTGCCGACCGCGAGATGGCGCAGCACCGCCAGTTGGCGCGGCGTCAGGTGCTCGTTGGTGGCGTGCGCGACTTCCGGCGGCCGCGCCGATCCCGGGGCTTGCGCACTGGCCAGTTTCAACGCGTCGAGCATGACCGAGGCGGGGAAGAACCGCTCGCCGTTCAGCACCAGCGCCAGCGCCGCGATGAACGCCTCGCTGCCCATGGATTTCAGCAGATAGGCCGACACGCCCAGTTCGAGCGCCGTGCGCGCCTCCGCCGGATCGGCGGGACAGCCGATGGCGATCACCATCGCATCCGGTCGCAATCGCCGCAGCTCGCGCAGGCCTTCGCAGCCCCGCAACTCCGCCATTCCGATATCGACCAGCACCAGGTCGGTGCGCCCGTAACTCGCGCCGCAGGCAGTGAACAGATCTTCGGCGGTAAAGACTTCGCGGATTTCGACTTCGCCCACCACTTGCCGGACACGGCCCAGCAGGGCTTCGCGGAACATACGATTGTCGTCGGCCAGCAATACGCTCAACGGCCGTCCGGCCCTGCCGGGGGTAATTTCATCCACCGGTTGCAGCCCGACCGTGGAAACCGGTTTATCGCCCCCGGCGATACTGGAAGCCTGAGCTGGCGCGGCCGCCAGGGCGGAGCGCAAATCTATGGGGATATCCCCCTGCAAATCCCGTTTCGGCACGTCTGACCTCCCATGCGTTAATCACCGAATGAATGGTCCAAATGCCTGGTCTATGTCATCGGTAGGAAATTCAATGCCCTCTTCGCTGAAGTGGGCGGTTGCTCCAATGCCTAAGTATTGCCTGCGGCACGATTATGAGACATCTGTTTTTTCGCTTTGCTGAGGGCGCGAAAACGCGGCGGTTCTGTCGGTTATGGCGGAGAATTCGCCTCGATGGCCAGATATGTCGTTACTTGAGCATTCTACCTGAAGATGTTGAACTGAAAGAGAAAAATCCCTGCGGCATTGCCGGTCGGGGCCCTCGCCGGATCGTGAGCGCCGCACTTGCGGCACAGGTTGCATTCGCCGTTGTGCATTGGTTTAGCGTCTCATCCTTCGGCATAGGTGAGATGTGGATGAGTTTTTATTCCCGGATTTTTTTGTCTGACAGGCAATAACGAGGTTTGCCCTCGGTGTTTCCCCGACCATAGCTTTGGCAACGGCTCTCGAGCCACTAGGGAGGGATTCAGGAGATGTACAACGGAATTAAGTTATTGGCGGGCATGGCGGTGCTGACAGGTCTGGCAGCGCCTGCCATTGCGCAGCAGAACAAGATGACGTTCTTCGTTACCAGCGTCGGTTCGGGCAAGGGCGCCGATCTGGGCGGCTTGGCGGGCGCCGACCGGCATTGCGCCGAGCTGGCCAAGGCGGCGGGCGCGACCGCCAAGAACTGGCGCGCCTATCTGTCGACGCAGCCGGCAGGCAACGTCAAAGCCGTCAATGCCCGCGATCGCATCGGCAAGGGGCCATGGACCAACGCCAAGGGCCAGGTCGTCGCCAAGAGCGTCGCCGA
>JAQSWP010000288.1 GCA_029266575.1 Alphaproteobacteria bacterium
TGATGTTAGCAGGCGGAAAGGGCGGGAGAAATGCGAAGCAGGCGGGACAGTTTCCCACAGCCCCCAGCAGCGCTGGAGAGACCTTTCGGGGTCGGAAACGGAGGAAGCGGCCGGAAGAGTCCTACTCGCTCGACTTCACCCCGGCAGGCTGGCCGACCACCACCACGACAAAGTCCTTGGGATCGAGCAGGCGCTTGGCGACGCGTTTGATATCCTCTTGCGTCACCTGCTCGATCAGCGCGTTGCGGCGGTCGAAATAGTCGCGGCCGAGCTTGTCGAGCTGTACCGTCAGCAAGATCGAGGCGATGGCGCCGGAGGAAGAGAAATTGAGCGCGAAGGAGCCGGCGACATAGGTCTTGGCATTGGCCAGTTCCTGCGCCGTGACGCCGCCTTCGGCCAGGCGCACCATCTCCTGCTTGATGAGATCGATCGACTGGCCGACCCTGGCATTGGCGGTGGCGACGGAGCCGATATAAATTCCGCCGGCGGCATAGGCCTGCAGCGCCGTGCTGACGCCATAGGCCAGCCCGCGCTTCTCGCGGATCTCTTCGGTCAGGCGCGAATTGAAGCCGCCGCCGCCCAGGATGTAGTTCATCAGGAAGGCGGGGAACCAGTCGGGATCGTCGCGCTTCAGGCCCTGGCGCGCCAGCATCACCACGCTTTGCGGGAAATCGCGCTCCAACACGATGGTGCGGCCTGGCGGCGGCCCATTCCATTCGGCAACGCGCTGCTGGGGCGCGCCAGCCGGAACGGAGTCGAATGCGCGATCGAGCAGGCGTGCCAGCTCCTCAGGCGTGATGTCGCCCACCACGGCGACGGTCAGACCGCCGCGCACGAAGACCCGCTTATGCACCGCCCGCAAATCCTCGATCTTGATGTTGGGCACGGTGTCGAAGCTGCCGTCGCTGGGCCGCGCGTAGGGATGCTTCTGGAACAGGGTTTCCGTCAGGGTCCGGCCGGCGATCCAGTTGGGGCTGGTGGCGGAGGAGCGCAGATTGGACAGCATCTGGCTTCTGATGCGCTCGACATCGGCCTCGGCAAAGCGCGGTTCGGAAATCGCCAGCCGCAGCAGTTCGAAGGCGCGCTCGCGCTTGTCGCTCAAGGTGCGCAGCGAGCCGGTGACGTAGTCGGCATCGGCGCTGAAGGAGAGGCGCGCGGCAACCGCTTCGACCTCGGCCTGGAAAGCCGCCGAATCGTAAGGCCCGGCGCCTTCGTCCAACAGCGCCGCCATCATGCGCGAGGCGCCATCCTTGCCGGCGGGATCGAGTGCGGCGCCGCCTTCGAAGGCAAAGCTCAGCGAGATCACCGGGGCGGTGGAATCCTGGATCAGCCAGGCCTTGATGCCCGACGGCGACGCCACTTCCTGAATGTCGAGTGCGCGAGCCGGCAGGCTCCACAGCGGCGTCAGCAGCAGCCCGACGAAAACAAGCAACAGACGCATGCGGCTCATGGCTTGGCTCCCGCTTTGTCGGCCGGCAGCAGCAGGGAGGTGACGTGATTGTCGGCGCGGAACACGTGCCGCGCCGCCTGCAGGACCTGTTCCGCCGTCACCGCTTCGACCAGCTTCGGCCAGGCGCCGATTTCCTCGACGGTGCGGCCGATCGCCAGCTGGCCGCCATAGAGGCGCGCGCCGCTGGTCAGCGAATCCAGCGCATAGACGTTGGCCGCCAGCAATTGCAGCTTGGCGCGCGCCAGTTCATCGGCCGTGACGCCATCCTTGAGCAGGCGCTCGATCTCGCGCTCGACCGCCTCCTCCACCGTCTTCACCGTCGCGCCGCTGGCGGGCGTGGCGTAAACGCCGAAACTGGTCTGGCCCAGCGCCGCGGGGGAATAGGAGGAACCGGCATCGGTGGCGAGCTTCTGCTTCATCACCACTTCGGCGTAGAGGCGGCTGTTGCGGTTGCCGCCCAGCACGTAGGTCAGCACCTGCAGCGGCACGGCGTGCTGGGTTTCGCCTGCCCTGTAGGAGGGCGCCAGGAAATCCCGGCTCCATTGCGCCTGCTGCACCCTGGCATCGCGGCGCTCGACCACGGCCGGGCCATGCACCGAGGTGCGGAACGGGCGCGTGCGCGGCTCAAGCTTGGCCGGCTGATACGAGCCGAAATGCCGCTGCGCCATGGCATGCACCTGGTCGGGATCGACATCGCCCGCCACCACCAGGATGGCGTTGTTGGGCGCGTAATGCTTCTTGTAGAAGGCGATGGCGTCCTCGCGGCTGAGCTGCTTCATCTCGCGCTCGTAGCCGATGATGGGAATGCCGTAACCCTCCGCGCCGTACAGCGCCTCGATGGTCTGCTCCGCCAGCAGGGAACCCGGGCTGTTTTCGACGCGGCTGCGGCGTTCTTCCAGGATCACGTCGCGCTCGGGCAGCACTTCCTGATCGGTCAGCACCAGATTGCCCATGCGATCGGCCTCCATGCGCATCACCCGGTCGAGCTGGCTGGCGGGAATGGTCTGCACGTAGCCGGTGTAGTCGGCGGAGGTGAAGGCGTTGTCGCGGCCGCCATTGCGCGCCACGATCTTGGAGAACTCGCCCGACGGCACGGTGGGCGTGCCCTTGAACATCAGATGCTCGAGGAAATGGGCGATGCCCGACACGCCCTTGGGCTCGTCGGCGGCGCCGACGCGATACCACAGGGTCTGGTTGACGATGGGCGCGCGGCGATTGGGAAAAACCACGACCTGCAGGCCGTTCTCCAAGGTGTAGGTCTTGAAGACGAAGCCACGCTCGGCCGCCGTGGCCGCGCCGGCGCCGATCAGGACAAGGAGAAACGAGAAAACCGTGACCAGACGCACCACACACCACCTCTGGAGCGGATCACGTTGGATCTAATCCAACGCGTCAATCCGCACCTTCATAAAGGTTTGGAGCAAATTCACACGTTATGACGAAACTCGTCATAACGTGATTTGCTCCAGTGTGTGCGACGGCCCCGACGCCGC
>JAQSWP010000289.1 GCA_029266575.1 Alphaproteobacteria bacterium
GGCGGCGCTGAAGGCGGGCACCGTCGACGTCATCCAGGTGTTCGAGCCGTTCCCCAGCCTGCTGCTGGCCGAGGGTGCCGCGCACGTCTGGTACGAAGCGGCGCGGCGCGGTCCCACCTCCTACACCTGCTTCTACGCGCGGCGCGGCACGCTGGCGGCGCGGCGCGACGAGCTTGTGCGCCTGGTGCGCGCGATCGACCGCACCGAGAAGTGGGTGACGAAGGCAGCCGGCCCCGAGATCGCGGGCGCGATCGCGGGCTACTTCGCCGATGTTCCGCCCGCGATCCTCGCGGCGGCCTGCACGCGCTACAAGGCGCTCGGCATCTGGGGCACGACGCCGATCCTGCCGCGCGCCGGCTACGACCGGCTGCGCGATGGGCTGGTGTCCGGCGGCTTTGTTTCGCCTGGCGCCACCTTCGAGACCGCGGTCGACAACACGCTGGCCGACGACGTGATCGCGCGTGGACTGCCAACGCTCGCGTAATCGCGAGCGGCCTTCGCGTAATCGCGAGCGGCGCTCATCCAGGGCGTGTACTCGTAAATCCGGCATGTCCGCTTTTCGAGGCAAAGCGGCCATGCAGCGACGCCTCGGCAAGATTGGTTGTATCGCACTGGGCAAATCGCCACACTCGCCCTCAGACCGAGCGGCCGAGGCAGGCCACGACGAACGGGGCCGCCTTCACCGAACGGACAGGAATGCCACCGCGCGCCAGAACGCGGGGCCCACTGGGAAGGAGCCGTACGATGGTGGTCACGACCTCGATCGACAGCCCGGCCGCGACCACGAACACCACGCCTCTGGCGCGGCGGCGACGTGGCACATTTGCCGCTGACAAACTCTGGGCGTTGGCCTTCGTTACCCCCTATGTCGCGGTGTTCGTGGCCTTCGTGATCTACCCGATCGGCTATGGGCTGTGGCTGGGCAGCGATCCGGCCAGCTATCGCTCACTGTTCAGCGATCCGGTCTATCCGCGCACGGTGGTGAACACGCTGCTCTATCTGCTGTTCGGCGTGAACCTGAAACTGCTGCTGGCGCTGCTGCTGTCGGGCTTTTTCATGCGCAAGGGCTGGTGGACGAAGATCCTGCTGCTGATCTTCATGCTGCCCTGGGCGATTCCGGCGCTGCCGAGCTACCTGTCCATCAACTGGATGCTGAACGGGCAATGGGGGCTGATCAACAATATCATCTGGAACGTGGCGCAGGTCGATGGGCCGCCCTGGCTCGACAGTCACGGCTTCGCGCTGGGTTCGGTCATTTATGGCCATATCTGGAAATGGCTGCCCTTCTGGACCCTGATCTTCCTCGCCGGGCGGATGGCCGTTTCGCTCGAATTGTATGAGGCCGCCGAAGTCGATGGCGCCAGCCGGCTGCAGAAATTCAGGTACGTGACCCTGCCGCTGATGGCCGGGATGTACCTGGTCTGCACGATGCTCTCCACCATCTGGGCGCTCGGCGATTTCAACGCCGTCCGCTTCATCTCCGGCGGCGGGCCGGCGCTGTCGACGCATGTGCTCGCGACCCTGGGCATCCGCAACGCCTTCGAGCTGGGCGATCCCCATCTGGGCATGGCGACGGTGCTGACGGCGCTGCCTTTGCTGATTCCGTTGGTGATCCTGCTGATGCGCCAGTTGCGGCGCAGCGAGGTCACGATATGACCGCGCAACGCCGGGACCGCGCGATCAGCAGCATTGGCGTGTGGTTGCTGTCGGCGGTGCTGCTGGTTTGGACGCTGCTGCCGATCTACAACATCATCCGCGTGTCCATCCAGGAAAAGGAGGAAGTGCTCAGCACCTCCGTCTTCCCGATCGCGCCCAGCCCGCATGCCTTCAGCGTCGTGTTCCGCCAGGCCTTCTGGCTGCTGGAGACATTCTGGAACCAGATGGGCAACAGCTTCTATATCGGTGTCGTTGTCGCGTTCCTGGTCCTGGCCATCGGGTCGCTGACCAGTTTCACCATCAGCCGGATGCGCATCCGCAGCGGCTGGATGCTGACCAATGCGGCGCTGCTGACCTATGTGATCCCGATGTCGTTCCTGGCCATCCCTTTCTACGGCATCATGGGCAAATATGGCCTGACCAACAATCCGATCGCGGTGATCGCGGTCGAAGTGACCTTCGCCACGCCCTATGCGATTTTCATTTTCCAGCAATACAGCGCCTCGATCCCGTTCGAACTGGATGAGGCGGCGCGCATCGACGGTGCCTCGCCGCTGCAAATCTTCTTCCGTATCTATCTGCCGCTGATGGCGCCCGCCCTGGTGGCGATCGGTACCTATGCGCTGCTGCTGTCATGGAACGAATATCTCTATGCGTTCCTGCTGCTGTCGGGCGGGAAGGTCATCACCGTGCCGGTGGCACTCGGCAAATTCCTGGTGGGCGACGAGGCACCCTGGAATTACCTGATGGCGGCGGCAATCGTCTACGCCATTCCACCCTTGATCATCTACTACGGTTTCCGCCGCAAGATGAGCGGCGGCCTGACCATGGGCGGCGTGAAGGGATAAACGCGGCGCCCCCATTTGGCGTGGAAGTGGGGCGTCCGGGAGGAGAAAAAAGATGAAGCGCATTACACGGCGGCGGGCTTTGGTTGGCGCAAGTGCGGCGGGTGCCGCGGTCACGGCGGGCACCGGCCTGATGCCACGCCGCGCCAAGGCGGCCGGCGAACTCACGGTCTGGTGGACCCAGGGTTTCTACAAGGCCGAAAACGATGCCGTGATTGCCTGGATGGCGGACTGGGAAAAGCGCAACAACACCAAGGTCAATCTGACCATCATGAACGGGCCGGATGTGATCACCAAGCTGATCGCCGGCATGCAGGTGGGCGACGTGCCAGATGTGGTGCACACCGTCACCGGCGACCGGTTCCTGGTGCCGCGCGCTGCCTGGAACGATCAGCTGGAGGATGTCTCCGATGTCGTGGAATCGCAGAAGGCCGAGTT
>JAQSWP010000119.1 GCA_029266575.1 Alphaproteobacteria bacterium
AGGTTTGATGCCGGTATTGCCGATGCCGAATTCGATCTCGCGGATATAGAACTCGGCGATTTCCTCGACGCTGCGAAAGCGCCAATAGATCGGCAGGCCGAGTTCCTCGAAGTAGAAACCGGTGGTGCAGACGACGTTGATGCCCGACTTTTCGGAAATCTCCGCCATCAGTTCCGGATCGCGGCCCAGCTCCACCGGACAGGGATCGACGAAGGTTTCGACGCCATGCGCCATCAGCGCCTGCATGCGCCAGACGGCTTCGTTGACGAAGGCGCGGCGGCTATAGCTGTCGTTATCGAGTTCCGCGCCGGAGAACGCGACGTAGAGATGCTCGTGAATCAGGGTGCGGCCGATACTGTCGATCGGAATGGGACCCAGCACCGTTTGGACGATTTTACGCAATCTCACTCCCGCATGAACGCTCGTTCAGGCGCGGAGTGTAGCAAATGCCGGCCGCCACTCAAGCTTCGGGGGGCGGCACTATGGTTTTGCTGCGCTGCGCCTCGCGGCGGGCGATGTAGGTGGTGCTGGCGATGATCACGCCGGCGCCGATGAAGGTCCAGATATCGGGCGTATGAGCGAATACGAGATAACCCAGGATCGAGGCCCAGACGATGTTGAGGAACATCATCGGCTGCACGGCGGAAATCTCCGCCACCTGGAACGCCTGCACCATCGCCATATTGGCGGCCGACCCGATCAGGCCGCAGCCCAGCAGGATGACGAGCTGCTCCCAGGTCGGCGTCTGCCATTGCAGCAAGGCGGGCGGCAGGAAGAACAGGATCAGCAGCACGGTCTGCCAGCAGACGATGGTCTGGGTCGAATCGAATTTGGTCTGCGCCTTGGCGATGAGCTGGGAGGCGGCAATCACCGGCACGGACGACAGCATCAGCCAGGTGCCGAACGAGACCTCGGCAAAGCCGGGCCGGATGATGACCAGTACGCCGACGAAACCAATGCCGATCGCCGCCCAGCGCCGCCAGCGCACCTTCTCGCGCAGGAACAAGGCGGCGCCGATAGTGATGAACAGCGGACCGGTAAACATGATCGCCGTCATTTCCGCCAGCGGAATGAGCGGCAGGGCCGTGTACCAGATGGCGAAGGCGCTGGCGTGCACGACATTGCGCAAAACCTGCGTGCTGGCGCGATTGGTTCGAAAAACCGCGAAGCCCATGCGGAACACGATGGGTGCGATGAACACCAGTCCGAACAGGAAACGGAAGAACGACGTCACCATCGGCGGCAGGTCGAGCGAAACGTAGCGCAGGCCGGCATTGAGGATCTGGAACATGATGCCGGATGCCAGAATCCAGCACAGGCCCTGCGCGGTGGGCGGCAGGCGCGCGAATGCCGCGCGCAAGCTGGTGACGCTCATGCTGTCGTCGCGTCCGATGAATGGCGAAGGCCGGCGGTCACTTTGTCGCTCGGGGGAAGATTAAGGCGCGACCATAGATGGCGCGGGCGGCAAAGGACACGCCGGCTGTTGCAGAGCAGCCATGAGCGGCGTCAATGCGGCGCCGTCAATGAGCGGGCGGCGGCGTATCGCCCGACAGATCGGAGCGGCCACGGCGCACCAGTTCGCGATGCGAGATGTAAGTGTTGGCGGCGAAGATCACTGCCGCGCCGATCCAGGTCCACAGATCGGGCTTGTCGCCGAAAATGGCGTAACCCAGCAATGTCGCCCACACCAGGGTGAGGAAGCCGATCGGCTGCACGGCGGTGATGTCGGCCACCTTATAGCTCTGGCTCAAGGCCAGGTGACTTGCCGTCCCCAGCGCGCCGCCCAGCAGCAGCCAAAGAAGTTGGCTGAAGCTGGGCGTCTGCCACACCAGGATCGCGGCGGGCACGCAGCAGAACGTGACCAGCACCGACTGCCAGGTGACGATGGCGGTAATCGAATCGTCGCGCGCCACAAGCTTGGCCAACAGGTTCGACCCGGCGAACAACGGCGCGGAGATCAGCATCAGGATCGAGCCTTGCGAAATCTCGGCCAGGCCGGGGCGCAGGATGATCAGCATGCCGACAAAGCCGATCACCACCGCCATGATGCGGCGCAAGCCGACCTGCTCGTGCAGCACGAAGATCGCGCCCAGAGTGATGAAAAGCGGTGTGGTGAAACCAAGGGCGGTGGTCTCGGCGATCGGGATCATCGGCAAAGCGTAGAACCACAAGCCAAGACCGGCGGTATGGACCAGGCTGCGCAGCACGTGGCTGGAAGGCTTGTGCACGCGCAAAATGCCGGCCCCGCCCGTCATGACCAGCGGCAACAAGGCCAGGGTGCCGAAGACGTAGCGCCAGAACAGGACGATGAAGGGATGCAGCTCCAGCGTCACGTCGCGCATCAGCACGTTGAGCGCCACGGACAGCAGGCCGGCCAGCGCGGCCCAGAGAATGCCGCGCAAGGTTGCGGGCAGAGCCTGCCAGCGCGCCCGCCAGGCGCTAAGAGGCGGCATCGTGCTCGTGCCTGGGCAGCGTTCCCGCCTGCGCCCGCAGATCGATCACGCGCTGCCACAGCAGACGCAGCTCGCGGTCGGGGATCTTCAGCTCGCGCAGATGCTCGATGGTGTTGGAAAGATAGTCGCGGCAGGGGCCGTTGGTGCCTTCGGCGAAGGCGATGTGGTGGGCGGCGCGGTCCATCGCCAGCCGGCCGGTATAGAGCTTGTGCTGGCGGTTGATCACCAAGGTGACGGCGCGCACCGGGCCTTTGGGCGTGCGCACCGTGACCCAGATCGGGCGATAGACGCCGCTGATCATCTCGCGGCGCCAGAAGATCTTGGTCTCGCTTTCCACCAGGCGCGGGGGAATGCGGTAGGCCACGCCATGGCACTGCCCGCCCCGCTCCAGTGCCAGCATCAGGCCCGGCAGCTTGGGCGTGCCGCGCCCCAGCTGGGTCCAGAAGCAGAAGCTGCGCCGCCAGCCGCGCAGCAGGCCTGGCACGCGCTCGGCGTAGTGAAAGGCCGGCGCCCAGATCAGCGAGCCGTAGCCGAAGATCCAGACGCTGTCGTTGCGCTTGACCTGCGACAGGGTGCGGCGGCGCTGCGCCTCGCGCTGCTCGCGAGTGAGGAAATGGTTGAAGCCAAGCCGCCGGCCTTCGGCGATCCAAGCATTGACCCGTTCTTCGGTTATGTCCTCACGCCGTAGCACTTGCGTGTCAGGCGTACTGGATCGACATCACCTCGGCGACGCAGGCGGGACGCTCCTGGCCTTCGATCTCGATGGTGATCTCGGCGGTGAAGCGCATGCCATTGCCCTGCACCGGGTCGGCGGCGATCAGCTTCTGCCGCGCCCGCACCCGCGAGCCCGCCGGCACCATGTTGGTGAAGCGCACCTTGTTGGAGCCGTAGTTGATGCCACGCGAGACCTTTTTCACGCGCGAGATGCCATGCGTCAGCATCGGCACCAGCGACAGAGTGAGATAGCCGTGCGCTATGGTCTTGCCGCCCGGCATTTCCTTCTTTGCCTTCTCGACGTCGACGTGGATCCACTGATGGTCGCCGGTGGCGTCGGCAAATTTGTTGATGCGGTCCTGGTCGACCAGCACCCAGTCGCTGACGCCGATCTCCTTGCCGATCTGGGCGGCATAGTCGTTGATGGTCTCGAATTCGCGCATGGCGGTTTTCCTCTACTTTGCTTTGAGATATGAAATCGTGGTCGGCCGTTTCTTGAGATTCTCCGCCCAGCGGCGCAGCACCTTGGCGATGCGCTCCGGCTGCACGCCGAGCTGGGCCATGGCGACGCCGCCATTGACCGATTCCCAGTACTCCTCGATCAGCCCGTCCTTGAGCCGGAAGCGGCTGGCGCCGTCGATCACGATCTTGTTGCCGGCGAATTCGGGGATGGTCGAGGTGAAGGAGGACAACGACCAGGCGTAGCCTAGCCGGCCGTCGCATACCGGCTCGAAGAACTGCCAGCGATAGTCGGTGGCGTCGCGGTGGAAGTAATTCTCCAGCATGTCGGCGATCTGCCCGCGGCCCGTGTGGTCGCCGTAGATATAGTCGCGATAGATGCCGTCGGGCGTGAAACAGGCGGCGAAACCCTTGCCGTCTTTGGCTTCGGCGGCCTTGGTCATGCGGTTCAGCAATTGGCCCAGATCCATGGCGTTTCCCTGCCGGCGTTTTACTTTTGCCGGAAGCATAGCAGAATGCCGGCAAGCAAAAATCAACGGTCATTTAGCGGACAGGAGGAAACCATGGCTTACGAGGCGATCCAATACGAGGTGGCCGAAGGCGTCGCCACCATCACGCTGAACCGTCCCGACCGGCTCAACGCCTGGACGCGCCAGATGGAGATGGAGGTGCGGGCGGCGATGCAGAAAGCGGGCGCCGACGATGCCGTGCGCTGCATTATCCTGACCGGCGCCGGCCGGGGCTTTTGCGCCGGCGCCGACATGGACCTGCTCACCGGCATCCAGCAGGGCGGCCAGCAGGCGGAGGAGCGGCGGCCGAGCGGCGGCGCGGCCAACGTGCGGCCCGATTTCCGCATGACCTATTCCTATTTTCCGACCATTCCCAAGCTGATCATCGGCGCCATCAACGGGCCGTGCGCCGGTCTGGGCCTGGTGATCGCGCTCTATTGCGACATCCGCTATGCCGCCGACAACGCGATGTTCACCTCCGCCTTCGCCGCGCGCGGGCTGATCGCCGAGCACGGCATCTCCTGGACCCTGCCGCGGCTGGTCGGCATCGCCAATGCGCTGGACATTCTCTGCTCGGCACGCAAGTTCGGCGCCCAGGAAGCGCTGCACATGGGCATGCTCAACCGCGTGCTGCCGGGCGAGCAATTGCTGCCGGCGGTGCGCGAATACGCCAAGCTGATCGCCTCCACTGTCTCGCCGCGTTCGGTCGGCATCATGAAGCGGCAGGTGTGGGACGCGCAGTTCCAAACCCTGGCCGAATCGATCGTGGTCGGCGATGCCGAGATGAAGGAAAGCTTCCTGAGCGAGGACTTCAAGGAAGGCGTGGCGCATTTCATGGAGAAGCGCCCGGCGCGGTTTTCAGGGCGTTAATTGTTTATGCCCTTCTCCCGCTTGCGGGAGAAGGTGCCCGAAGGGCGGATAAGGGTGTGCTGAGTCTCTCGCGGGCAAGCGTTAGCCATGTAGAACGAACACCCTCATCCCGGCTTCGCCGACCTTCTCCCGCAGGCGGGAGAAGGGCATTTGCGACAACGCGCGCTTACTACTTGAACTTCCGCTCTTCCCACCACGGGAAGTAACTCGGCATGTCCTTGCTGACCTTCATCGGATAGACCGGCTTGCGCTTTTCGAGGAAGGAGGTCACGCCTTCCTTCACGTCGGCCGACTTGCCCATGGCGTAGATGCCCTTGGAATCGACCTTGTGCGCTTCCATCGGGTGGTCGGCGCCAAGCATCTTCCACATCATCTGCCGATTGAGCGCCACCGAGACGGCCGACGTGTTGTCGGCGATCTCGCGCGCCAAGGTCTGCGCTGCCGGCAGCAACTCGTCAGGTTTGTGGATCGAGCGCACCAGGCGACCTTTATGGGCTTCCTCGGCGCCGAAGACGCGGCCGGTCAGCACCCATTCCTGCGCTTGCTGCACGCCAACCAGCCGCGGCAGGAACCAGCTCGAACAGGCTTCCATGACGATGCCGCGGCGGGTGAAGACGAAACCGTAGCGCGCCTCGGTCGAAGCGAGACGAATATCCATCGCCAGCTGCATGGTAACGCCGACGCCGACGGCGGGGCCGTTGCAGGCGGAGATCACCGGCTTCAGGCATTCGAACAGGCGCAGAGTCAGCCTGCCGCCACCGTCGCGATGGCCGTCGAGGCCGAGATCGGCGCCAGCGCGGTGTTCGCTATTGAACGTGTTGCCCCCGGCGGACAGATCGGCGCCGGCGCAGAAGCCGCGGCCCGCGCCAGTGAAGATGATGGCGCGCACGTTGTCGTCGGCATCGGCGCGATCCAGCGCATCAAGCAACTCGCTCAGCATCTGGCCGGTGAAGGCATTGAGCTTGTCCGGCCGGTTCATCGTGATCGTAAGGATGCCGTTGGCGATTTCATATTTGATCTGCTCGTATTGCACCGGCCGCTCCCTGTGGTAAATGCTCGTTCACTGTGGTGTATAGTTAGCTGCCGGCAACGGCAAGCCCTGCCCTGCCGCCTGTCGAAATTGTCCGAAATCAGAGGTTGCTCCCGTGTCCTATCGCAGCATTTTCAAACCCAACGCGTTCAAGGGCCAGACCATCGTCGTCACCGGCGGCGGCAGCGGTTTGGGTCGCTGCATGGCGCATGAGCTGGCGGCGCTGGGCGCGCATGTCGTGATCACCGGCCGCAATCCGGACAAGCTGCAAAAGGTCGAAGCCGAGATCAGGGAAGACGGCGGCTCGGTCGATTGGCGGGCCTTCGACATCCGCGAAGAGGACAAGGTCAAGGAAGCGGTCGCCGCCATCGTCGCCAAACACGGCCGCATCCATGGGCTGGTCAACAATGCCGGCGGCCAGTTTCCGCAAAAGCTGGAGAACATCAGCGCGCGCGGCTGGGACGCGGTGGTGCGCAACAATCTCACCGGCACGTTCCTGATGTCGCGCGAAGTCGTGAACCAGTCGATGAAGCAGTATGGCGGTTCGATCGTGAACATCACTGCCGACAACTGGCTGGGCATGCCGGTCATGGGCCATTCGGGCGCGGCGCGCGCCGGCGTCGTCAACTTCACCGAGACGGCGGCGCTGGAATGGAGCGTCTACGGCGTCCGCATCAATTCGGTGGCGCCCGGCGTCATCGCTTCTTCCGGCATGGACACCTATGACGGCGAAATGAAGGAGAAGATGAAGAGCCGCCACCGCGAGATCCCGTTCAACCGCATGGGGACGGAAGCGGAAATCTCGGCGCCGGTGGTGTTTTTGCTGTCGGAAGCCGCCGCCTATGTCACCGGCGCCACCTTGCGCGTCGATGGCGGCTCGCCGCTGGCGCGGCCGGGGTGGCCGATGCCCGACCACGACCGCGCCGCCGAATACCAGGGCTTCCACCGCTACGAGAAGCCCAAGGTTCTGCGCTAATCACGCCAGTCGGCGGTGAACAGCGCCAACTTCGCCGCCTTGCCCGGGATGGCGACGCCGCCGACCGACCGCAATTGCGCCGCCGCCTCGGCGGACAATTTCGCCGCCACTGCTTCGGATAGCAGAAAATCGATGCCCAGTTCGCGCGTCGCCTGTTCGATGCGGGCGGCGGTGTTCATGGCGTCGCCCGACAGCGCGATCTCGCGCCGCTGATCGCCGATTTCGCCCACCACCACCGGTCCCATATGCAGGCCGGCGCGGAAGCCGGGCGTCAGATCGAACCGGCGACGATAGAGCTCGCCACGCGCCTGCAGGCGGTGATGCAGCTCGCGCACGCAGCGCAGCGCCCGCCCCCGGCGCAGACCGCGCTTGGGGCGCCATTGCACGATGGCGGCGTCACCGTTGTACTTGTAAATGCTGCCGCCCGAGATCAGCACCGCGTGCGAGATATCCTCGAAAAAGGCGTTGAGCAGGCGGTGGAACTTCAAATCGCCCAGCCGTTCGGCGTGCTGCGTCGAGTCCTTCAGATCGACGAACAGCACGATGCGCTCCTCGACCCGCGGCAGCATGTAGCGGCCCAGCAGCAGGCCCAACAGCACCTCGCCACCCAGCAGGCGCGAGATTTCCAGCGCGGTATTGATGACGAAGGAGACGCCTACGGAAAGCCATACCGTCTGCCAGAAGAAATGATCGAACTCGAAAATCGATTCGTCCGGGGCGCGCACCACCAGCGGGCCGAATTCGTAACCGACGATGATCAGGGGCGCACGCGCCACCAGCCGGCTGAATTCGTAACCGACGATGATCAGCACCGTATAGGCGACGGTGCGCAGCACCAGCAGCGCGCCCACGGGAAGATGGCGAGCGGCGCGCAGATGGCCGCTCGCCAACGAGAGCTCGAAAGCGGCGATCAGCAACGAAATCGACGTGCCGGTGATGACACCGCGCCAGATGGCGAAGAGCGGCGTTTGCGGAAACGAAATGACGCTGTAGAGCGCGCCGGCGACCGCCGAACCCAGGGTGACGTAAAAGATCAGGCCGGCCGCGGCTGCAGCGCGCGGGCTGAGCTTGGCCATGCGCGTACTTAAGGCCTAATCGCGATAGGACGGATCGATGCGGTCGAGCTTGCGCAGCAGCGCCGGCCATTCCAGTTGCCCGGCCTTGTCCATGCCGTGTTTGCCTTGCTGTTCGACGGTGTCGATGGCGGCCTGCGGCGGGAAATTGACGCGGTCGTAGCCGGCGGAGAGGGCGGCGATCTGCATCTGGCAGGCGCGCTCGAAGAAGAACATGCGGGTGAAGGCGCCGGGCACGTCGCGGCCCACGGTCAGGGTGCCGTGATTGCGCAACAGCATGACGTCCTTGTCGCCGAGATCGGCCACCAGCCGCTCGCGTTCGTCGAGATTGAGCGCGATGCCCTCGTAGTCGTGGAAGGCGATCTGGTTGGTGAAGATCATCGCTGTCTGGGTGATCGGCAGCAAACCATGCTTCTGCGCCGAAACGGCGACGCCGGCATTGGTATGCAGGTGAAGGACGCAGCCGGCATTCTCGCGCGCGGCATGGATCGCGGAGTGGATGGTGTAACCGGCCGGATTGATGGCGTAACCGTTATCGAGCACTACGTTGCCGTCGATATCGACTTTGACCAGGCTGGAGGCGGTGACTTCCTCGAACATCACGCCGTAGGGATTGATCAGGAAGTGATGATGCGGACCGGGCACGCGGGCGGAGATGTGGGTATAGACCAGATCGTCCCAGCCATAATGGGCGACAAGCCGGTAGCAGGCGGCGAGCTTGACCCGCACTTCCCATTCTTCCTTGCTCACGCGCTGGCGCACGTCGTCGACCGTCAGCTTCAGCGCCGCATTCATGGTCATGGAACTCTCCTTCCGGCTCGAATCGGCGGAGTGTGGGTCCGGGCCCCTGCCCTGTCAATCGAGCGGGGCGCGGCGGTAATGGTAGCGGTAGAGCGTGGTTTTCAGGCCCAGCCGGTCGTAGAGCGCCAGCCCCGCCTCGTTGGTGGCTTCGACTTGCAGGCAGACGCCTTCGGCGCCCAGTCCGATGGCCCAGGCATTGAGCGCGGCCAGCAGCCGGCGGGCATGGCCCTTGCCGCGATGGCGCTCACCCGTCACCACCGATTCGAAGCACAGCAGCCCGTCATGCACCGCGCCCAAGGTCAGCGCCGTCAGCTCACCGTCCTCGCGCAGGCCCGCGAAGGCGGCCGGCACGGCGATGGCGTTCATGACGCGCTCGAAGATCGCGTTCTGCGCCGGGCTGCGGTTTTGCAGCGCGCCCATGGCGTCGAGCCATTCGCGGCTCGGCCGATCGAGGATCTCCGCGGCCGCATCTTCTCTGACATCGACCTCGCCCATGGCGCCGTACAGGGTCCGGGTGCCGCCTTCCATCGCATAGCCGCGTTCGTCCAACATGCCGTCCAGCCGTGCATCGCAGATCTCCGGCACGCGGAAGATCGCCGGCTGGCCGCTGCGTTTGAACAGAGCGGCGCAAACGTCAATCCCGGCTTCCAGCCTGTCGATGCGCTCGGTGCGGGGATTGATCGAATTGGCGCGGCGGGTGAAGCCGTCGGAGAAACGCAGCAGCCAGTCGCGATAAAGGATCTGGCGCAGCGCCGGAAAGGCGTTGAGGGTGGTTTCCTCGACCCGCCAAGAAAGTGAGCGGTCGCTCATGCCTGCGACAGCACGAAGACGCCGGCGCAGATCAGTGCCAGCCCGCCGATCTGGGTCAGGCCGAACGGCTCGTTCCACAGGAAATGGCCGGCGATGGCGACTACGACATAGGACAGCGACACGCTGGGGAAAGCGATCGAGACCGGGATCTTGCGCAGCGCCACGATGTAGAGGAGTGCTGCGAGCGCGTAGAAGCCCAAGCCAATGATGGTGGTGGGGCGAAAAAGCTGCGAGACGAAATCGGCCGCGCCGGCGCCCTCCTTCAACAGCAATTGGCCAGCGACGCCGCACAATATGGCGGCGCCCAGGGCGGCGATGAACCAGATCATGAACGCTCCCCGTCCCGTCCATCACCGCCGCGCCAGCTCTGGCGCACGATGAATTGCGGCTTGCGGTTGATGGTGAGGTAGAGCCGGCCAAGATATTCGCCCATCAGCCCCAGGATCACGAGTTGCACGCCGGCCAGCAGCAGGAAGGCCGACATCAGCGACGCCCAGCCCGAGGGCGTGCCGACGAAGATCGCTTCCAGCAGCACGAAGATGAAGCCGGCCAGCCCCAGCCCGCTCATGGCGAACCCGGCGATTGCCGCCATGCGCAAGGGC
>JAQSWP010000120.1 GCA_029266575.1 Alphaproteobacteria bacterium
GGGCTTGAGCCTAATGACCTCATTGTAATCGGCGATGGCGCGGTCGTATTGTCCACGGGCAACATAGGCATTGCCGCGGTTATTGTAAGCATTGGTGTGGTCTGGCTTAAGCTGGATGGCGTGATCGTAATCGACGATGGCGCGGTCGTATTGTCGCTTTCGGATATAGACGTTGCCCCGGTTATAGTAGGCAGTGGCGTCGTCGGGTTTGAGCTGGATGACCTGATCGAAATCGGCAATGGAGCGGTCAAGCTCGTTGATCTCGCTATGCGCGATGCCGCGCTTGAGATACGCAGCAACCAGATCGTCCGCGTTTAACTTGCCGCTGGCGATCGCCCTAGTGCAGTGGCCAACGCGCGCCTCTGCCGGCATGTTGTTGCCCGTGCAGACTTCGATGGCGGATTGCGGCAATTGCGCTGCCGCCGGCGCAAGCAGCGCCAGCAGTAAGGCGCTGGCAAGAACAGTAATGCGCATGGACTCCCAGGCCGCGCCCGGCGCTGATGCTTACGCCGTTTACACTACGCCCGAAAAATCCGGCGCGGCGGCCTCATGCTGCCGCGTCCGGCAACCGCAGGCAAGCCGCCGCCACGAGTAAGCCTACTGCTTCTGCCCCGCAAACGTGCCCGCCGCCGAATAGCCCGTGCCGTTGATGGTGAAATTGCCGCCCTGGCCGGCGACCGGGCTGGTGGGCGAGGCGAAGAACGAGCCGGCGACCGCACCGCCGCGGCCGATTCCGGTGCCGGCGTTGCCGGTCAGGGTGCCGGAGAAGTCGCGCCCGTTGCCGGCGGAGGTCAGGCTGGAATAGTCGCCGCCGTCGAAGCTGTTGATCTGCAAGGCGCCGGAGCGGTTTTCGAAATTCCACGTCTGGCGGAACTCACCGACCGCCGTATAGGAGGCGCCGTTGTTGGTGACGTTGCCGATGGCGTGGCCCTGGTACTGCGCCGTGCCGTCGAGCGGGATCGCCGCCAGGTCGGGCAGCGTGCCGGCCACCCAGGTCGACAGATGCACGCGATCAGTCTGGCCGGCCAATGCGCCGGTTTGATGCTTGACCTCGCCCGTCCAGTAGCCCCAGCTCATGAACTCGCATTCGCAATAGGCGACGCCAGGCGGCAGCAGGTCGGGATCGTTGCCCACCGCCTGGTGCGTCACCATGGCGACATTGGCGACCACCGGCTGGCCTTTGCCGAAGCTGGTGCTGGCAGGCGAGGTGCCGAGCGCGAAATGCGTGTCGTCGACGAAAGACGAGGAGTTGGCGTTGACGTTGTCCTGCGAGCCGAAACGCAGATCGTAGTCGTTGCTGGCATTGCCGACTTGCGAGAATTCGAAACGCGCCGAAGCGCGGTTGCGGCTGGCGGACACCGACACCGTCACGTCGGAAGGCGCGCCGCTGGCGAACATGCTTGAGGTGATGTTGCCGTTGGTATCGCGCCGGTCGACCTGGCCCGCCGTGTAGCCCTGCATGGTGCGGCTGTTCTGGTTGACGCCGAGTTCGGCCGGGGTGATGAGCGGCGCGGTGGCGGTGACGTAGTAGTAGGGCGTCTTCGCCAGGCTGGCGAGATCCTGCGCGCCGCCGGCCTGCGACGTCACCTGGTCGGGCTGGCCATCGTCGTTGCGCTTGTCGGGCAGGAACACGAAGTGATCGCCGGTGGCGCCGAAAATGGCGCTGCCGGTATTGGTCTGCGCCGTCGAGATGTTGGAAGTGAATCGCGTGCTGTTGGCGCTGCCGTTTTCGCGCAGCGACGCCTGGCCGCTGCCCGAGGAATAGAGCGCGCCATTCGCATCCGAGCCGAACTGGCCGATATTGATCGACAGGAACGAGCTTTGCGCAGCGCCAGTGCCCTCGAAATTGAGCGAGCCCTGGAACCAGGTGGCGCGCTCTGGACTGCCGGCCTGTTGCGCGGCGCTCAAGATCGGCGAGTGGGCGATGAACATCGGCGACTGCGCGGCATTGGCGACCACTGGCAGCGCCGATACGGTCTCGCCCAGGAACGGGCGGGCGACGTCGAGGCTCAGCATTTCGCGCGTGGAAACGCCGCTGGTCGGGAAGGCCGACGCCAAGGTGGCGTCGCCGGCGAATACATTGATCTTCTTGCCCGCCGTTTCATCGAGCAGGGTGTAGAAATAGAAATCCTCGTTGGCCGAGACATAACCGCCACCGCTGATCGGCCCGAGGCTGGACGTGGCATTGCCGGTGTTGACGGCGAAGCTCGAGCCCGGCGCCCACGGCAGGTTGAATTCGGTGCCGCCCGCGGTCTTGGCCACCAGCCGGCCGCCAAAGGTGCCGGCCTCGACAAGGCCGGTGTTGTTGGCGGGGTCGAGATCGACGTTGCCGGTCACCGGATCGTAGTTGATGAACGCCGTGTCGCGCACGAAACCGCCGGCAACGCTGACCGGCTTGAGCCTGATCTCGACTTCCGGCGGCACGAAAGCCGGCGGGGTCGGGGTGGTGTTCTGCTGCGTGCCGCTCTTGTCGGAATTGACCTGGCTCAGGCCGCTCTGGCTTACCTTGGTGTCGACGCCGGTGCTGCCGCGCACGGTCTGCCCCGACGGCGCCTCGAGACTGGCCAGCGGACCGGTCAGCGCGCCGGCCGGCGTCAGCGACGGCGAGGAGGGCTGCTGGCCGAACACCGTGCTGATGGTCGAGCCCGGCCGGGTCGCCACCCGCGTGCCCTGCGGCGTGCTCACTGTCAGCTTGGTGCCGAACATGAAAAACGCGTCCAGCCCGTTGGGCTTGGAGGCGTCGATGATGGCGATGCCGCCACGCAGGCCCAAAGTGGCGGTGCCAACCTTCATGGTGGCGCCGTCGCCCTGCTTGGTGATCTTGCCGCCGACCAGACGGAAGACGCCGCGGGTGGCGGAGATCGCCAGGTCGCCGGTGCCGCTGTTGGGGTCGTAGACGTATTTGTCGATCATCAGATCGGAATTGGGCCCGATGGTCAGCGCCGAGCCGTCGGCGAACAGCAGATGGGCGCGATCGTCGGCCTTGGTCTGGATGCGCTCGTTGGCGAACACGTCGATGCCGACCTTCAGCACGCGCTGCGCCTGCGCCGGTGGCGTGCCCAGCGGCTCGCCGGTGGTGGTGCTGGTGACGCCGACCCTGGCCGCGGCGTCGTGGCTCGACAGGAAGGGCGCGGCCAGCAGCACCAGCGCCAGCGCCGTACCGTGCAAAAGTGTATCGCGCATGTCAGCCTCCTAAAAGTCGCGACGTCTGCCGAGCCCGGGAGCTCAGAAGCGCCAAGCCACGCCCGTCATGGTGAACCAGTTCTTGTATTCGTAGTTCGGCACCGACGAATCGCGCCGGTTGTAGCCGCCCTGCAGCACCACCGACCACGCCTCGGCGACGGGCACGTTCAGGGTCAGCGCGACGCGCCAGTCCTTGTCCTTGCGCTTGACGTCGGGATCGACCACGACGTCGACCTTGTCGTAGTTCGACCGCAGATGCGCCAGCGACACGGCCAGCACCACGTCCTGGCGCACGAAAGGCGATTCGATCGTCTGGAAGGTCAGCCCCAGCGCCACCAGCGCCTCGCGATAGGATTCCCAATCGACCTTGGCGTCGTAGCGCGCGTAGCCGGCGCTGAGGGACACGCCCAGCCACTCGTTCACCGCCTGCTCCCAGGAGATGCGCCCCACCCATTCGTCGCCGTCGCGCAACGAGTTGAAGGGCTTGTCGCGGCTGTCGTGATACTGGCGGCGGCGGAAATCGAAGCCCAGGCTGAGCAGGCTGCTCTCCCAGCGCTTGTCCAGCGAGGCCGCCGCGCCCGCCGCCCAGTATTCCTCGCGATCGTCCAGCATCACGTAATCGACGGCGCCGGCGATGCGCAGCGACAGACCCTGGATGCTTTCCGGCAGCAGCACGAAACGCGGCCCGACGCTGGCGACGGCGACCGAGGCGTTGACATCCTGGCGGTCGAACTGGCGGGCGACGTAGAGATTGACCCGGCTGTCGAGATGGTCGCCGCTTTGCCAGCCGAAATCCCACAGATGCACCAGCTGGGCGGCGACGAAGGCGTTCCAGTCGGGAGCGGCGGTGGAATTGTCGTCGAGCTCGGCCTCGAAACCGCCGACCCGGACGTTGCCGGTCGGCGCGGCATTGGCGTTGGACTGCCAGCGGACGCCGGCCAGCAGCGTGCCGGACAGCCGCGTCGGCGCTTTCTGCTTGTCGATCTGCGCCAGGAATTTTTCCGCCCGTTCGCGCACTTCGGCCGGCATGTTGGGCGTTTCCAGCGCGGTGAGGAGATAGTTGCGGGCAGCCTCGTAGGAGCCGAGCCGATAGTAGAGAACGCCCAGCTCCAGCCGCACGCGCGGCAGGTTGGCGTTGATCAGCAGCATGCGTTCCAGCGCCGCCACCGCGCCTTCCAGGTCGCCCACCCGCACCGCCAGTCCGGCGTAGCGGAAGGATTTGTCGAGATCGCCCGGATCGTTCAGCATCGCGGCGAAGGCCTCGTCGTAAAGCCGCTTCAGTTCCGCCGGCGAGCGGCCGTCGTTTTCATCGACGACATTGCGGTCCTGCAACGCAGCTCCCCGCGTCTGGCCAAGCGCCGGCACCGCCAGCGCACCGCTTATCGCCAGCACGCACGCGCCAACAAGGCCGCGCCGAAAGCCCCCCATCGGTTGCAAATCCTATTCGAAATAGTCAGACCCACACGTTACGCTGGCGGCTGCTGCGATTCCTAGATGAAAGCGCAATTCCCGCCGGAAAAATGTGATGCCGATTACATTCTTCCAGGCGGGCCAAATAACGTGGCAGTAACTGCCAAGAATTAATTTGCAATAATGCTGCGAATTAACGCCAAAGTATTTTGTCGCGAACCTCCGGTCACAGCTTTGTCACGACACCCGTGATGATTGCAAAAGAAAACCGGCCAGTCCTGGGGACCGGCCGGCTCTTCTATTCCTTGCGGCCGCCCGTTACCGGGCGACAGCAATCCACACAGGACTTAGAGCGTCTTGAGGTTAGCAGCGGCGTCGCGGCCGCGCTGATTGGCGATCTCGAACGAGACCTTCTGGCCTTCGTTCAGGCCGCTGAGGCCAGCCGCTTCGACGGCGGAGATGTGGACGAAAACGTCCTTGCCGCCGTTGTCCGGCTGGATGAAACCGAAGCCCTTCTGGGCGTTGAACCACTTCACAGTACCGTTAGCCATAGTATGGCTCCTTGTAGAAAGAAGGACCGCGCCGCCCCGGCCGGTATTGGCGAGTGGGAACGGCAAACGGCCCAACCGCGCGAGACGTTGCGCGGCAGGACGACAATCTGGTCTTGGGAGGCTTGAAGTACTCGGCGCCGCCGGGTTGCCCTGGTTAAGGGAAAACCCTGTTTTCTTATGCGGGCGCCTACGGCAAGTCGTGCCTTTGACGTCGATCGTAATGGCCATATAGGCCGATCCCCGCCAAAACACAACCCAAGCCCGCGGGCCGCTGGCTCGCTGCTTGCGCCGCGCCCTCACCGGACCCTAGAGTCCTGCCAGCGCAGCATAATTCGCGCCGCGCCACTTGGGGGGCCATGGCCGAACTCGCTTTGCCGGAAACGCGTTACGCCAGGAGCGGTGACGTCAACATCGCCTATCAGGTGCTGGAGCAATTAGGCGACGGGGAGCGGCGCGACCTGCTCTATGTCCCCGGCATGGTCTCGCATGTCGAGTTCTTCCACGAGCTCCCGGGCTATACCGATTTCCTGCGCCGGCTGAGCTGCTTCGCCCGCGTCACCACTTTCGACAAGCGCGGCCAAGGCCTGTCCGATCGCATCTCCGGCGCGCCGCCGCTTGAAGTGCGCATGGACGACGTGCGCGCGGTGCTTGACGCGGTCGGGGTCGAGCAGGCGACTGTATTCGGCGTCTCCGAGGGCTGCGCCATGAGCGCGCTGTTCGCCGCCACGTATCCGCAGCGCGTGACCCATCTGGTGCTGGTATCCGGTTTTGCCCGCTTCACATCCGCCCCCGACTATCCACACATGTGGAGTTACGAGCAGATCGCCAAATCGATTCCCTACTGGGGCAGCGGCGTCTCGATCCGCATCTTCGGCGCGGCCTTCGCGCAAGATCCGGCCAACCAGAAAATGTGGGCGCGCGGCGAACGGCTCTGCGTCAGCCCTGGCGGCTATCGCGAATTGCTGGAGACCAATGCGCAAATCGACGTGCGCGCCATCCTGCCGCAACTGGCGGTACCAACCCTGGTGCTGCATCGCAGCCAGGACAAGGCGGTGCAGGCGGCCAACGGGCGCTATCTGGCCGAGCACATTCCCGGCGCAAAATACATCGAATACGAGGGCGTCGACCACATGCCGTTCCACGGCAATGTCGAGCAGCTCTGCGCCGACGTGGAGTTCTTCGTCACCGGCACGCGGCGGCAAGACGAAAGTCTCGATCGCGTGCTGGCCACGGTGCTGTTCACCGACATCGTCGATTCGACCACCAGGCTCGCCGACGTGGGCGATGCCGCCTGGCGTTCGCTGCTCGATCGCTACGAGAGCGGCGCGCGCAAACTGGTGGAGCAGCATCGCGGCCGGCTGGTGAAGACCACCGGCGATGGCGTGCTGGCAAGCTTCGACGGGCCGGCCCGCGCCATACGCTGCGCCCAGGCGCTGCGCACGCTGGCAGGCCAAACCGGCGTTGCCACGCGCGCCGGCGTGCATACCGGCGAAATCGAATTGCGCGGCGAGGACGTCGGCGGCATGGCCGTGCATGTCGCCGCCCGCGTCATGGCGCAGGCCGGCGCCAACGGCATCGCCGTCTCGCGCGTGGTCACCGATCTGGTCGGAGGCTCCGGGCTTAATTTCGCCGGCGCGCGCGAGGTGACGCTCAAGGGCGTGCCCGGCAACTGGCAGATCTTCGACGTCGTCGATTAGCCGGAGCGCAACGCTCCTTATAAGAAGTGAGGGGGAATGCCGATCCGTAATAGGGCGATGGTGCTGGGCCTGGCCGCACTTCTGCAGGCGCCGCAGGCGCTGGCGCAGGACAACGCCGCCTGCGCCAGCATGACCGGCAGCTGGCTGGCGACGATCGAGAACGGCAGCGGCGCCTATGCCTCGCGCGCCATCCTCACCGTCCATGGCGACGGCACCTTCTCGGTGGTCGATTCGGCGCAGCATCAAGGGGTACAGGGGTCGGCCTTCAGCAGCCAGGCCGGCAGCTGGCGCTGCACGGCCGCCGACAAGGCCAGCGGCCGGACGCTGAATTTCGGCTTTCCCCCGCGCGAGAGCCTGGCGCGCAGCGACTGGACCTTGAGCCATGACGGCAAGAGCCTGTCCGGCACCGTCGCGCTGCACATCTTCGCCGGCGTAAAGGACGTCGATATTGCGCGCGCCGAAAGCAAACCAGTCGATACGTTCCGCTTCACCACCCAGCGCGTGAGCGCGCCCTAAGCGGCATGGCGTCCCAGCGTGCCGGGCGGTAGATTTGGGTTCAGGCAAACCCGGCAAATCGCCGGCAAGTGGGGTTGCCATGCAGGCATCGCGTGGGAGACTGAAGCGGACACTCGTGCTGGCGCTGCTGCTTGCGCTCGCTGGCGGTCCGGCATTCGCCGCCGCTTTCGAAGACGCGCTGGCCGCCTACAACAAAGGCGATTACGCGACGGCGTTGCGTCTGTGGCGGCCGCTGGCGGAGGCCGGCGACGTTGGAGCGCAGACCAACATCGCCGTCATGTATGCCAACGGCCAGGGCGCCGCCGCCGACGGCGCCGAGGCGGTGAAATGGTTTACCCGCGCTGCCGACCGCGGCGTGGTCGAGGCGCAATACAATCTCGGCCATATCTACGCCCAGGGCCGCGGCGTTCAGCGCAACGAGGCCGAAGCCGCGCGCTGGTATCGCCGCGCCGCCGACAGCAACGATGCCGGCGCGATTTTCGGCCTGGCAGTGCTTTACGACGAGGGGCGCGGCGTGGCGCAGGACGCGGCCGAAGCCGCCCGCCTCTACCAGCGCGCGATCGCAAAAGGCATGACGGCAGCGGAAGCGCGGCTGGCGGCGCTGCTCGAGAGCGGCAGCGGTGTGAGGCGCGACATCGACCAGGCGGCCAGGCTCTACAGACGCGCGGCCGAGCGCGGCGAGGCGCGCGGCCAGTTCGGCCTGGCCTCCCTCTTTGAAGACGGCACCGGCATGGCGCGCGATGAAGCGGCGGCAGCGCAGCTGTATCGCCGCGCCGCCGAGCAGGGCCATGTCGGGGCGCAATATGCGCTGGCGGTGATGCTGGAAGAAGGAAAGGGCATTGCGGGCGATGCCGTGCAGGCACTGAACTGGCACCGGCGCGCCGCAGCGCAGGGCCACCCCTACGCGCAGAACACCTTGGGCGTGGCCTATGCCAAGGCCGAGGGCGTGCCGCGCGATTTCGTGCAGGCGCATATGTGGTTCGCGCTGTCGGCGGCGGGCGGCAACGAACAGGCCGGCAAGAACCGCGATGCGGTGCAGGTCATCATGACCGCGCCGCAACTGCAGCAGGCCCGCACCATGGCCGATTCCTTCAGGCCGATTCTGGAGAGCGACGTCGCGGTCACACGCTAGGCCCGCCGCCGCCGCCGTTTGGTCACGCCGCATAAAAAGGATTCAGACGTTGTTCGCACCAGGAGGAAACAAAATGAGAGCTACTGCAAAATTGACGATGGCTGCGCTGGCCACGCTGGCGCTGGGCGCGCTGCCGCACGCGAGCTGGGCACAGGGCAAGTCCGGTACGACGAACCAGGTGCCGACCGATTGCGCCAAGCTGACGACCGCGCAGGCCAAGGACGAATGCGCCCGCGCCTATAATCAGAAGACGACGCCCGGCACCCAGGGTACCGGCGTCGGCAAGGGCCAGGGGCAGGGCCAGGGTGTCGGCCAGGGCAGCGGCCAGGGCGCCACGCAAGGCGTCGGCCGCGACAACAAGAAGCCTTAAGCGAACATCGCAACGCGGTTGCCGGTCCAGATGCGGCTGGCGGCTGTAAGGAGGGGGCCGGCTTCGTCCGGCCCCTTCGATTTTTTTGAGCCCCACCTCCAATTGCTCAGTGCAACTGGCTGCGCAGCGCAAGATCACAGAAACGACACGTCTGACGGCGAGGCGCAGCCATTAGACGTTATCGATGCCCACCGTCCGCCAGCCTCACCCGACTTTGCAGTCTGACGCGGCGAGCGCTCGCTCCACCTCCTTTGTCCTGCATCGCCACAAGATCTTCGCCACGATGCTGCTGTGCATCGTCAGCCTGCTGCTGCTCAGCCTGGCGGGGCAGATCGCCAAGTATAAATTCGGCTACCCGACCGGGCTCGGTTTGATCAGCCTGTTCTACGTCGACGACGAGAACAACCTGCCGAGCTGGTTCCAGTCGATCGCCTATCTCTTCGCCGCGCTCCTGCTGGCGCTGATCGCGACGCCGTTGTGGCGCGGCGACGAGCCTTGGGCGCGGCACTGGTCGGCGCTGTCGGCGATCTTCCTCTTTCTGTCGCTGGACGAGATGGGCTCGCTGCACGAGCGCACCATCGAGCCGCTGCAGCGGCTGATCGGCACGCCCACCGGCATGTGGGCGCCGACCTGGGTGGTGCTTGGCATCGCGCTGGTCGCCGTGCTGGGCCTGGCCTATCTGCGCTTCTTCCTGCATCTGCGCTGGCGCGAGCGGGCGCATGTGATGCTGGCCCTGCTGTTGCTGGTCGGTGGCGCGGTGGGCGTCGAGATGGCCAATTCCTCGCTCGAACTGGGCCCCGAAATCCAGCGCAAGCAGACCTTCCAATACGCCGTGATGGCGCATGTCGAAGAAGGGTTCGAGATGCTGGGGCTGCTGGTGTTCATCGACTTCCTGCTCGCCCGGCTGGTGCGCGCGCCGATGCTGCGGGTGCGGGTCGAGAGTTGAACGCGCCGGCAGCGCCGAGGCGCCTTGTGCTTTGAACAAGCGATGATAACCTTGCCGGCAGCATGAACGCCGGCCTCTCCAATCCCAGACGCAGCGTGATGATTTCGATCGCCATACTGGCGGTCGGCGTCGGCGGCATTCTCTGGGGCATCTTCGAGATGGACCGCCGTGGCGGCGCGGAAACCAACGCCACAGCGCTTGCCATCGGCGTCGGCCTGCTGCTGGCCATTCTCGGCTGTCTGTTCACGTTCAATTTCATCTGGGCGGTGCGCCTGACCGAGGCGATGAAGCGCGGCGAGAACGTCATCGCGCGCTGGTCCGTGCCGGCTCAGACGCTGGAAGAGTTTCGCATCAACGA
>JAQSWP010000290.1 GCA_029266575.1 Alphaproteobacteria bacterium
TTTCCACGAGCAGAAGAAGAAGCGGCTGATCGTGGAGGAGGTGGTGAGCGGCATCGACGAATTGGGTGTGCTGCTGATGGGCCACAAGAAGGGCGCCTATTGGTACGGCTCGCAGCTTTCGATCAAGCAAGCGCGCAAGCTGGCGCCCTACAACAACGCCACTTCGCTGCAGGTCACGGCGCCAGCCCTATCGGGCATCATCTGGGCGCTGGAAAATCCCAATCGCGGCCTGGTCGAAGCCGACGAAATGGATTTCGCCCGCAACCTCGAAATCTGCATGCCCTATCTGGGCCCTGTCGTCGGCGTCTACAGCGACTGGACGCCATTGCAGGAGCGCGAGCAACTCTTCCCCGAGGATCTCGACAGGGACGATCCCTGGCAGTTCAAGAATTTCCGCGTGGTTTAAGCTCGCCCGATGCTTCCTAATCCTCACCCTTCGACAAGTTCAGGGTGAGGAATTTTGAATGGGTCCAGCATGTCTCGATACAAAAAGGCCCGCTCCGGCGGGCCTTTTCTTTTATGGAATAAGCGCTTGGCTTCCGTGTCTATCTCCCAGAGGCCGCCACCGCGGACATGGCGCCCGCCGTCGAGCCTCATTGGGAGATAGCAAATGAAACTTCTTTACACCCTGGGCGCGTGCGCCCTGGCGCTGGGCCTGCTGGCCGGCTGCGCCGACGAGCCGGCGAAGGTTGCCGAAAACGCCAAGGGCAAGATCCTGACCGATTCGAAGGGCATGACGCTCTACACCTTCGACCGCGACACCGCGGGCAAATCGGCCTGCAACGGCCAATGCGCCGTCAACTGGCCGCCGCTGATGGTTGCTGCCAACAGCACCGCGTCGGGCGACTGGACGGTGGTGACCCGCGATGACGGCTCCAAGATGTGGGCCTACAAGGGCAAGCCGCTTTATACTTGGATCAAGGACACCAAGCCGGGCGAGATGACCGGCGACGGGGTTGCCAACAACACCTGGCACGTCGCCAAGCCGTAACGGGCTGGCCATCGCTGCCGTGAACGGGAGCGCATGAGCGAGTTGAGAGCCCGCCTGCAGGAGCATATCCCGGCCCTGCGCCGCTACGCCCGCGCTTTGGGGGGCGACGCGGCGCAGGCCGACGATCTGGTGCAGGACTGCCTGGAGCGCGCGGTCTCCCGTGCCCACCAGTGGCGCCAGAGTGGATCCCTGCGCGGCTGGCTCTTCACCATCATGCACAATATCAACGCCAACCAGCGCCGTTCCGCCGCGCGCGCGCCGGGCTGGGATCCGATCGAGCGGGCGGAGAGCAGCGTCGGACGGCCGGGCAACCAGATCGACCGGCTGATGCTGCAGGAAGTGGTGACGGCGCTGGGCGGCCTGTCGCTGGAGCAGCGCCAGGTGCTGCTGCTGGTGGCGCTGGAAGGCCTGCGTTACGAGGAAGTGGCCCAGGTGCTGGGCGTGCCGGTAGGAACTGTAATGTCGCGCCTGTCGCGGGCCCGCGATCGCTTGCGCGATCTCAGCCAGAGCGGCGGCAAGCGCGGATTGTGGAGAGTGAAATGAGCACTACGCCGCCGGGCGGCGAGAAGCCGCCGATCGACGACGACATGCTGAACGCCTATGTCGATGGCCGGCTCGACAGCACCATGCGTGCCCATGTTGCCGCATGGCTGGAAGAGAATCCGGATCAGGCGGCGCGCCTCGCCGACTGGCAGGCGGGGGATGAAGCCTTGCGCGCAGCCTACGAGCCGGTGACGGAAGAGCCGGTGCCGGCGCGGCTGGCGGCTTTTGCCCTGCCTGCAGCCAAGGCAGCCCGCCCGTGGTGGCGTCAGGCGGCGGCCGCTATGTTGCTGCTGGCGGTGGGCGCTGCCGGCGGCTATGGCATTGCTCAGCTCAATCGCGCGCCGCTGCCGGTCGAAGGCCTGAACGCGCGGCATCTGGCCGATAGCGCGGCTTCGGCGCATCGCGTCTTCACCGTCGAAGTGCGCCACCCGGTCGAGGTCGGCGCCGATCAGGAACAGCATCTGGTGACCTGGCTGGGCAAGCGGGTGGGCGCCAAGCTCATCGCGCCGCGGCTGGAGGAGAAGGGCTACAAATTGGTGGGCGGCAGGCTGCTGTCCTCCGACGCCGGACCCGCGGCGCAGTTGATGTATGAGAACCGCGAAGGCAAGCGCGTCACCGCCTATGTCGCCTCATCCGTCGCCGATGGCCAGACCGCCTTCCAGTTCCGCCAGCAAGGCAAGGTTTCCACCTTCTACTGGGTCGATAACGGCACTGGCTACGCGCTGTCGGGCGACGTCGAGCGGGCGGCGCTGCTCGACATCGCCAAGATCGTGTACGCGCAGCTGCAGCCTTAGAAAAAGATAAACGTCACGATGACGAACAGCGGCACGAGAATGCCGCACGACCAGGCCATGTAGCCGAAGAAGCTCGGCATTTTCACGCCGGCCTCCTCGGCGATCGACTTGACCATGAAATTGGGCGCATTGCCGATATAGGTGTTGGCGCCCATGAACACTGCGCCCGCCGAGATCGCCAGCAACGTGCCGGCCAGCGGGCCCATCAGATTGGCCGCATCGCCGCCGGCGGTGTTGAAGAAGATCAGGTAGGTCGGCGCGTTGTCGAGAAAGCTCGACAGCCCGCCGGTGATCCAGAAATACATCGCATTGTCGGGCGCGCCGTCCGGCCGCGTCACCAGCGACACCACGCTGGCCAGCGAGCCCTCGCTACCGGCGCGCAATATGGCGATGGCTGGAATGATGGTGAGGAAGATGCCGATGAAGAGCTTGGCCACCTCCAGGATCGGCCCCCAGGAGAAGCCGTTGGCGGCGCGGCTTTCCTTGCTGGTCAGCTTTAGCGACAGCAGCGCCACGGCGATCAGCAATATGTCGCGCACCACGTTCTGCAGTTCGATCTGGATGTGGAAGAT
>JAQSWP010000121.1 GCA_029266575.1 Alphaproteobacteria bacterium
CGCGGGGCTTGCTCGCCAGCATGTAGACGAAGAAGCTTTTTTCCATTGAATAAAGTTAACATGCAGCCGTCTGGACCTGAACAGCCACCGCGTGGGCCCCCGCTCAAGGCGGGGGTGACGGATTAGGAGTTTGCATATAAGCCCTGCCCTGACATGACTTGATCGATCGGCGGAAGCCCGCTTCACTGCCCGCCGCCCATGACCGCTTCCCCTTCTTCCCGCACCGGCTTCGTCGTGCCGCTGATCCTGATGCTGGCGGTGCAGGCGCTGACGTCGGCGGCGTCGCAGGCGATCCCGGTGCTGGCGATCGATGCCGCGATGGATTTCGGCGTGCGCGAAGACCGGGTCGGGTTCTTCGTTTCGGTGTCCTACTTCGTCTCGATGATCGCCGCCCTGTTCGGCGGCACCTATGCCGCGCGCTATGGCGCCATCCGGGTCAGCCAGGTGTCGCTGAGCCTGTGCGCGCTGGGACTGCTGATCTTCGCCATCGGCTCGGCCTGGGTATTGCTGCCGGCCGCCTTCGTGCTGGGACTGGCCTATGGACCGGCGACGCCGGCCTCCTCGCAGATCCTGGCGCGGGTGACGCCGGCCCGGCTGATGAACCTGGTGTTCTCCATCAAACAGACCGGCGTGCCGCTGGGCGGCATCATCGCCGGCTCGATCGTGGCGCCGCTGGTGGTGTTCGCCGGCTGGCGCTGGACGGCGATCGCGCTGGCCGGCGCCTGCCTGGTGCTGGCGGCGATCCTGCAGCCGGCGCATATGCGGTTCGATACCGAAACCGCGACGGCGCGGCCGACACTGCGCCATCTGTTCGCGCCGTTGAAGCTGCTGCTGGGCATGAAGGAGCTGCGGCGGCTGTCGCTGATATCGATCGGCTTCTCCGCCATCCAGGTCTGCCTTTCGACCTACCTGGTGATCTTCCTGATCGAGCGCACCGGCGCCGGGCTGATCGTCGCCGGCCTGGTGCTGACGGTGACGCAGCTGGCCGGCGTCGGCGGACGCGTGCTGTGGGGCAGCGTCGCCGACTGGACGCAGCGCCCGCGCCTGCTGCTGGCGCTGCTGGGCTTCGCTATGACGCTTGGCGCCATCGCCATCTCCTTCGTCGATCGTTCCTGGCCGCAGGAGGCGCTGATCGCGCTGCTGATCGCCTTTGGCGGCACCGCCATCGGCTGGAACGGCGTGTTCCTGGCCGAGGTGGCGCGCATCGCCGGCCCGGACAAGGCCGGCCAGCTCACCGGCGCTACGGCGGTGTTCACCTTCGCCGGCCCGATGCTGGGCCCCTCGCTGTTCAGCCTGATCCTGCTGCTGACCAGCTCCTACGCGGCGGCCTTCTGCACCATGGGCGTCTTCACCGCCATTGGCGGGCTGCTGCTGCTGCGCGATGCGCGGCACGAGCATGCCAGCCTGCGGCAGACGATGGATTCGGCGCTGTAGCAACCCCCGATCAACCACAGAGACACAGAGATTGGATCGCGCTTCCCTATCTCTGTTTCTCTGTTTCTCTGTGTCTCTGTGTCTCTGTGGTAATCTTGAAATCCCATTCCCGTTTCGTCTCGCCAACCATGTTCCGCGATTTTTCCATTCAGGCTCTGGCCACCGGCATCCTCGCCGCCATCGTCGGCTTCGCCTCCTCCTTTCCCGTCGTGCTGCAGGGCCTGACCGCGGTCGGCGCCAGCCAGCGCGAGGCGGCGTCGGGGCTGATGGCGCTGTCGCTCGCCATGGGCGTCTGCGCCATCTATCTGTCGCTGCGCCATCGCCAGCCGATCTCCATCGCCTGGTCCACGCCGGGCGCGGCGCTGCTCGCCACCTCGGCCACAGTCGATGGCGGCTTCGCCACGGCGGTGGGCGCGTTCCTGGTGTGCGGCGCGCTGATCGTCGTCGCCGGCATGTGGAAGAAGCTCGGCGAGATGGTGGCGTCGATCCCCGCTTCGCTGGCCAACGCCATGCTGGCCGGCGTGCTGCTGGGATTGTGTCTGGCGCCGGTGAAGGCGGCGGCGCAGGCGCCGGCCCTGGCGCTGCCGGTGATCGCGGTGTGGGCGGTGCTGGTGGTGTTCAGGCGGCTCTACGCCGTGCCGGTCGCGGTGGCGCTGACCATGGTGCTGATCGGCGTCACGACGCCGCTGGAAGGTTTGGCGAGCGCCTCGCTGCTGCCCGACCCGGTGCTGATCGCGCCGCATTTCTCCATCGCCGGCGTGGTCGGCATCGCGCTGCCGCTGTTCATCGTCACCATGGCGTCGCAGAACATTCCCGGCATCGCGGTGCTGAACGCCAACGGCTACCGGCCCGAGCCCAGCCCCTTGTTCCGCACCACCGGCCTCTACTCTCTTGCGTCAGCGCCGTTCGGCGGCCATGCGGTCAACCTCGCCGCCATCACCGCGGCCTTGTGCGCCGGCCCGGACGCGCATCCCGATCCGGCGCGCCGCTACTGGGCCGCGATCGTGGCCGGCATCGCCTATCTGGCGTTCGGCCTGCTGGCCAGCCTCGCCACCGCTTTCATCTCCGCCTCGCCGCCGATCCTGATCCAGGCGGTGGCCGGACTGGCGCTGCTGGGCGCGCTGGCGTCGGCGATGATGGGCGCGGTCGCCAAGATCGAGGATCGCGAGGCGGCGGTGGTGACGTTCGTGGTCACCGCTTCGGGCTTGAGCTTCTTCGGCATCTCGGGCGCGTTCTGGGGACTGGTCGCCGGCGGCCTCATTCTGGCAATGACGCGCTGGCGCGACCGGCAGGCGAAAAGGGCGTAACGCGCAGCATCGCTGCGCGAACCGCGCCCACCGCCGCCCTTGAATTGCCTTCCTGCCGCCTCGATATGCAAAAGACGGCAGTTGTCGAAACGGCGCAAACGACGCGCAGCGTTCGACGGCGCTGCCGCCGGAGCACCGCAAAATGGGCGCCAGGATCGCAGCCGACGACATCAGAGTGAAGCGCGCCTACGAGCGGCGCACGGCCGCGGACGGCACGCGGATCCTGGTCGACCGGCTCTGGCCGCGCGGGCTTTCCAGGAAGGCGGCGGCGATCGATCGATGGGCCAAGGAAATCGCCCCGAGCACGGCGCTGCGCAAATGGTTCGCGCACGATCCGGCCCGCTGGCGCGAGTTCCAGCGCCGCTATGCGGCCGAACTTCGCCGGCATTCCGACGCGCTGCGCATGCTGCGCGCCCAGGCCAGGCGCGGCCCGGTAACGCTGGTCTATTCGGCGCGCGACGAGGTCCACAACGATGCGGTGGTGCTGCGGAACGTTCTTCTCGGGCGATCGCCTGCCTGAAACCAGTTCACCAGCGAGGAGTCCGATATGTCCGACACACTGTACCCCGCCGCCACGCGCGAGATCGCGCACAAGCGTCGCGAGCTGGCGCCGGCGACCGAAGCCGCCTTCCATGCCTTCAGCAAGCAGGTGTTCGCCGACGGCGCGCTGCCGTCGAAGATGAAGCAGATCATCGCCGTCGCTGTCGCGCACGTCACGCAATGCCCGTACTGCATCAAGGGCCACACCACGGCGGCCCTGCGCCACGGCGCATCGCCCCAGGAGCTGGTCGAGGCGATCTGGGTGGCAGCGGAGATGCGCGCCGGCGCCTCCTACGCCCATGCGGCGCTGGCGATCGCCGAGATCGAGAAATTCGCCGCTCCCAAGGCGGAAGCTTCCGCAGGAGAATGAACCGCGCAGCTTCGAGGAGGAATTGCCATGCCGAAGGATCAGGTGGTCGGAGTATCACGCGAAGCGGTGGGAATTTTCCATACGCCCGAAGCACTGCAGGATGCGATCGATGAACTGCTCAGCTCCGGCTTCCATCGCGCCGAGTTGGGCCTGCTCGCCAGCGAAACGGTGGTGATCGAGAAACTGGGCCATCGCTATTCCACGATCGCAACCCTTGCCGACGATCCGGCAACGCCGCGCGCCGCCTATGTCGGCAACGAGGATATCGGCAATGCCGAGGGCGGGATCGTCGGTGGCCTGGTGTACGTCGGCGCCACGCTGGCCGCCGGCGCCGTGGTGGCGTCGGGCGGCACCTTGCTCGCCGTGATCGCCGGCGCTGCCGTCGCCGGCGGGGCTGGCGGCATGATCGGTTCGGTGCTGGCCCAATGGATCGGCGATCGCCATGCCAGCCATTTGCAGGAGCAGATCGAGAAGGGCGGATTGCTGCTGTGGGTGCGGACGCGGGATGCGGCGAAGGAAAAGCGCGCCGTGCGCATTCTCGAGCAACACTCGGCGGACAAGGTTCACGTCCACGACCTGTCGATGAAGACGCAACAGGCATGAACAAAGCGGCGGCCGGCCGCGCAGGCCCATGACCGGGTTCGATGCGTTGCTGGCGGAGGTTCGCGCCTGCCGCGCCTGCGGCGAGAAGCTGCCGCTGGGGCCGCGCCCGGTGCTGCAGCTGTCGCCCACCGCGCGGATCCTGATCGCCAGCCAGGCGCCGGGCACGAAAGTGCACGCGAGCGGCATCCCTTTCTCCGATCCATCGGGCGAGCGCCTGCGGCAATGGATGGGCGTTTCGCCGGCGCAGTTCTACGACGCGACGGCGATCGCCATCGTGCCGATGGGGCTGTGCTATCCGGGACGCGCGAAAAGCGGCGATGCGCCACCGCGCCCCGAATGCGCGCCGCTGTGGCGCGAGCGGCTGCTCTCGAGCCTGCCGGATTTGCGCCTGACCTTGCTGGTCGGAAGCCATGCCCAGAACCATGCGCTGGGCCCCGGCGCGCTGACCGACCGGGTGCGCAATTTCGCCGCCTGCCTGCCCGCCGGCCGTTTTCCGCTGCCGCACCCGTCATGGCGCTCGGCGCTGTGGACGCGCAAGCACCCGTGGTTCGAACAGGACGTGCTGCCGGCTTTGCGCCTGGCGATCCGGCGCGCCTGGCCCGAAGGCGGCTGGAGCGGCCAGACGCGCGACGACCACCAAAGCGCCGTCCGATGATGACGGACTAGATGTTGCGGTGATCCCCGCTCGAGGCGGCCATGCGGGGATGACGTCTCAGTTCTTCTGCGCCGCCAGCCGCTCGTATTCGCCGCGCAGCATGGCGAACAGCAGGTGGTCGTGCCAGATGCCGTTGATGCGCAGATACTGGCGCGCCAGGCCCTCCTCGCGGAAGGCGCAGGCGCGCAGCACGCCCTTGCTGGACTCGTTGTCGGGCAGGCAGGCGGCTTCGAGGCGATGCAGGCGCAATTCCTCGAAGATGAAAGGCAGGACGGCGCGCACCGCGTCCTTCATCAGGCCCTGGCCGGCGAAAGGCTGGCCCATCCAGTAGCCGAGCGAAGCGCATTGCGCCACGCCGCGGCGCACGTTGGAAATGTTGCAGCCGCCGATCAGCCGCCGGCTGTCGCGTTGGAAGGCGAACAGCGCATAGCCCTCGCCCGCTTTCCATTCGCGCATCTGTTGCCGCAAACGCCGGCGATAGGCATCCCGCGTCAGCGCATCCTCGGGCCAGGTCGGCTCCCAGGGCTGCAGGAAGGTGCGGCTCTGGGCCCGCAACTCGGCCCATTCGCGCCAGTCGTCGGCATGCGGAGCGCGCAGGTAAACCAGTTTGCCGTTGAGACGCGGCGTCGATACCAGGGAGAGCGGAACGTCGGACAATCTGAACATGTGCCCCGTCCCTTCCCCGCCTATGCCGCCAGTCGCCGGGCGATGTTGTCCATCGCCTCCAGACCTTGCAGCGGACCGAGCGCTGCCAAGGTCGGTCTGGATTTCAGCAGCCGGCCGACCACCCGGCGCACCGCGGCCTGATCGACCGCCTCGATGCGCGCCACCAGCTCCTCGACCGAGAGTGGCCGGCCCCACACCAGCATCTGGCGCGCCAGCGATTCGCAGCGGCTGGAGGTGCTCTCCAGCGACATCAGGGTCGCGGCCTTGAGCTGGTTGCGCGCCCGCGCCAGTTCCGCCTCGTTGAGATCCTGCGCCACCTTGGCGAATTCCTCGCACACCAGCGGGATGACGGCGCTGACTTCCTCCGCCCCGGTGCCGGCATAGATGCCGAACAGGCCGGTCTCGGCGTAGGAGGAGGCGAAGGAATAAATCGAGTACACCAGGCCGCGCTCCTCGCGCACCGTCTGGAACAGCCGCGAGGACATGCCGCCGCCGAACAGGGTCGAGAACACCGCCAGCGCGTAATAGTCGGGATCGCGATAGGAGAAGCCTTCGAAGGCCAAGGTCAGGTGCGCCTGTTCCAGCGGCCTGGCATCGCGATGCTCGCCGCCGCGATAGTGCGCCGGCGCGGCATCGGGCCGGTCGTTGGCCGCCGCTTTGCCGCGGAAGGATTTCAGCGCCAGATCGACCAGCTGCTCGTGCTCGAGCCGGCCGGAGGCAGCCAGGATCATGCGGTCGGGCGTATAGTAGGACGCGACATGCGAGACCAGATCCTGGCGCGTCAGGGCCTTGACGGTCTGCTCGGTGCCCAGCACCGGGCGGCCCAGCATCTGGTTGGGATAGGCGGTGTCCTGCAGCTGATCGAAGATCACGTCGTCGGGCGTGTCGAGCGCCTGGCCGATCTCCTGCAGCACCACCGTCTTCTCGCGCTCCAGCTCCTCGGCATCGAGCAGCGAATTCTGCAATATGTCGGCGATGATCTCGACGCCCAAGCCGACGTCCTCCTTCAGCACCGAGGCGTGGAAGGCTGTGGTCTCGCGTCCCGTGTAGGCATTGATGTTGCCGCCCACCGCCTCGATCTCCTCGGCGATGGCGCGGGCGGTGCGCGTCGTGGTGCCCTTGAACAGCATGTGTTCCAGCATGTGGGCGATGCCGTTGACTTCCGGCCGCTCGAAGCGGGTGCCGGTATCGACCCAGACGCCCAGCGCCACCGATTCGACATGCTCCATGGCATCGGTGCAGACCCGCATGCCGTTGGGAAGCTGCGTTACCTTGACGGCCATCACGCGGCCCCTTTCAGACTGGCATGGGATCGCATATAGGCTTTCAGCGCCGCCGCCTCGTTGGGCAGCGCCGCGCAGCGTTCTTCGCGCGTCAGCAGATCGGCCAGCAGCGCCGGCAAGGGCGGACGAATGCCGATTGCCTGCTCGACCGCATCGGGGAATTTCGCCGGGTGCGCCGTGGCCAGCACGATAGTGGGCTCGCTGGACGCAGATTTATGCTGCCAGGGACCGGCAACGCCGATGGCAGAATGCGGATCGACGATCTCGCCGGTCCGCTTCCTCACCTCGCCGATCATGGCCAGCGTCTGCGCATCGGACAGCCGATAGGCGGAGAACAGTTTGCGCGCAGATGCCATGGCATTGCCGCCGACCTCGTAGACGCCTTTGTCGCGGAACGCCGCCATGGTCTCGGCCACCGCCGGGCCGCGCCGGTCGTAGAGATCGAACAGCAGGCGCTCGAAATTGGATGAGACCTGGATATCCATGCTGGGGCTGAGCGATGGCTCGACGCCCTCGATCTTCATCGCGCCGGTCTCGAAGAAGCGGGTCAGGATGTCGTTGCGGTTGGAGCCGATCTGCATGTGCGAAATCGGCAATCCCATCTCGCGCGCGGCGTAGCCGGAATAGACGTTGCCGAAATTTCCCGTAGGCACGGCAAAGCGCACCGGCCGGTGCGGCGCGCCCAAGGCTACGGCGGCCCAGAAGTAATAGGCGATCTGCGCCATGATGCGGGCGAAGTTGATCGAGTTGACGGCCGTCAGCTTCATCTCGTCGCGGAACGCCAGATCGTTGAACATCGCCTTCACCAGATCCTGGCAATCGTCGAAAGTGCCTTCGACGGCGATGTTGAAAACGTTGGACGACAGCACCGACGTCATCTGCCGGCGCTGCACCTCGCTGACCCGGCCCCTGGGATGCAGCATGAAGATGTCGATGGCGCTGCGGCCCTTGACCGCCTCGATGGCGGCCGAGCCGGTATCGCCGGAGGTGGCGCCGACGATGGTCACCCGCTGGCCGCGCTTGCGCAGGACGTGATCGAGCAGGCGGCCCAGCAACTGCAGCGCATAGTCCTTGAAGGACAAGGTCGGGCCGTGAAACAGCTCCAGCAGCCAGGTGTTGCCGTCGATCTGCTTGAGCGGCGCCACGGCGGCGTGATCGAAGCCGGCATAGGCCTCGTTCACCAGCCGCTCGTACTCAGGCCGCTCGATGGCGCCTTCGACGAAGGCAAAGGTCACCGCCGCTACGACTTGCGCATAGGTCTTGCCGGCAAGGGCTGCGATTTCGTCCTTGGAGAAATGCGGCCAGGCTTCGGGCACGTAAAGGCCGCCGTCGCGCGCCAGCCCCGCCAGCAGCACTTCGTCGAAGGTCAAGGCCGGGGCCGAGCCGCGCGTGCTCAGGTAACGCACTGATACTCCTAGGGAAACCGGATTCTCCAGGCGCAGAGTAGCCGCGCCGGCCTAATGGCGCAAGAACCGGCTCCGGCGCTACTCGTCCTTGACCGGATGGCGATAGTTTTCCTTGGTTACCGCGGCGGAAACCGCTTTTTCGGCCGGCGAGCGCTGTTTGTGGGTGCGCTGGTAGCGCTGCGTGACGAACACCATCACGCCGCCCAGCGCGAACACGCCCAGGACGATCACGGCGCCCCACAGATAATAAGCGGTCATGGCGATCTCCAATCTGAGCCGTCCGCCAGCTCGCGCTTGGAAAACAACGGCTGCCGCGGGCGGCTGTTCCGGGAACCAGCCACGGCAAAAACTGTTTCTGCTCCAGGACTTTCCCGAAAAAATGCGCGCCGGATGAAAACCGACTTTTGCAAGATCGACGAACGATTGCTGCGCGAAGCCAAAGTGGTCCTGCGCCTGGCGCAGCACAAGAATCTGACCCTGGTTACCGCCGAATCGTGCACCGCCGGGCTGGTCGCCGCCGTGCTGTCCACCGCGCCCGGCGCGTCGGAAACCTTGCATGGCGGCTATATCACCTACACCGAGGCCAACAAGACCGCCGTGCTCGACGTGCCGAGCGCGCTGATGGAGAAATGCGGCACGGTGTGCTCGGACGTGGCCCGCGCCATGGCCGAAGGCGCGCTGGCGCACAGCCCGGCCGACGTGGCGATCGCCATCACCGGCGTCGCCGGACCCGAGCCCGACGATTTCGGCAATCCGGTCGGGCTGATGTACCTGGCGGGCGCCCGCCGCGGCGGCGAGACCAAAGTCATGCGCCGCGATTTCCCCTCGCAGGAATCGGGCAATCTGCGCTACCTCGCCGTGCTCTCCGCCTTCGACCTTGCGCGCCACATGATCGAGGCGGCGTAAAAAACCAACGACAAAGACGACCACAGAGACACAGAGGCACAGAGATAGGACTTCCTTTGTGTCTCTGTGCCTCTGTGGTTATCGACTTCGCCGAGACGAATCACGCGCACGCTTTATGCTGCTTGCGCACGCGCTCGGTGGAGGCCGGATGCTTGGCCAGCGCGGCGGCGGGGCGCGTCGGGCGCTTGACCAGGTCGCCGGTGCAGTTGGGGCAGCGCCCGTTGAAGTGCCTGGCCGCGCAGGCGGCGCAGAACGTGCATTCGTAGGTGCAGATCAGCGCGTCGGGCGCGCCGTTGGGCAGATCCTTGTCGCAGCATTCGCAATTGGGCCGCAGCGCCAGCATCGGTCTCTCCCTCAAGTTGGTTCAGGAAAGATAGCGCGTTTCCAGATGCTGGCGGAAGGCATCGACCTCGAGCTTGCTGCCGGTGGCCTGGGTCATCAAGGTGTCGGTATCGTGCAGCGAGCCCTTGGCGTGCACGTTGCGCTTCAGCCAGGCGTAGAGCGGCTTGAAATCGCCATGCGCGATACCCGATAGCACCGACGCGTCGGCCTCGCGCGCCGCCTTGAAGAGCTGCGCCGCCGCCAGCGCGCCCAGCGTATAGGTGGGGAAATAGCCCCAGGCGCCGTCCGGCCAGTGGATGTCCTGCAGGCAGCCCCAGCGATCGTCCGGCGGGGTTATGCCCAGCGACGCCTTCATGCCCTCGTTCCACGCGCCTGGCAGATCGGCCAGCTTCATGTCGCCCGCGATCAGAGCTCGCTCCAGCCGGTAGCGCAGCATGACGTGCAGCGGATAGGTGACCTCGTCGGCATCGACCCGGATGAAGCCCGGTTTCACCCTGGTATAAATGCGGTGGATGTTCTCCTCGCTCCACGCTTCACCGTCGCGGCCGAACGCCGAGCGCATCTTGGGCGCGGCGAAGGCGATGAACTCGCGGCTGCGGCAGGCCTGCATTTCCAGCAGCAGCGACTGGCTCTCGTGCAA
>JAQSWP010000122.1 GCA_029266575.1 Alphaproteobacteria bacterium
CGGCGTGCCGATGAACACGATATCGGCCGGATCGCTCATCGCCTCGACGCTCGACTTCAGCACGATGGCCTCGTCCCATTTGCCATAGCGGCCGGGATAGATGCTTTCGCGCGTCCGCTGCAGCGCCGCCGGGTCCTGGTCAGTCAGGGTGACCGCCCAGCCCTTGCCGCGCGAGGCATGCGCCAAATGGTTGCCGATCGAGCCGGCGCCGATGATCTTGACCTTGTACATACCACCCAGATCCAACCGTCCGGTTGGACGGAATTATCGTTATTTACCAGATACTTGACGGCTAAGTTTGGAATCGTCCCAGCGCGCGTCGCGGCGGATTTTCTGCTTCCCGATGGCCAAACACAAGCCGTTTTGCAAAATGGCTCCCGTCGTTTCAGTGTTGGCGCGCGCCCCGCGCCAGAGACAGATCGATCACGTTGCCTTCCTGCACCCGATAGACATTGTCGGCCACCGACGCCCAGGAAGCCTGATGCGAGATCGCCAGCACCGTGACGCCGGTCGCACGGCTGAGCTCGCTGACGTTGCGCACGATCAGCCCTTCGGTGACCGGATCGAGGGCCGAGGTCGCCTCGTCGAGAATGAGCAGCTTGGGCTTGTGCACCAGCGCGCGCGCCAGCGCGATCCGCTGGCGCTGGCCGCCCGAAAGCGTCGAGCCGCGCTCGCCGACCACGTAATCCAGCCCTTCCGGTGCAGCGGACACGAAATCCCAGGCGCCCGCCTGGCGCAGCGCCTGCTCGGCATCGGCGCGCGAGAATTCCGGTTGCCCCAGCGTGACGTTGTTCAAAATGGTGTCGTGAAACAGGATCAGTTCCTGCGGCACATAGCCCACCATGTTGCGCCAGCGCAGCAAGTCGACGTCCGACAGCGACGTGCCGTCGACCAGGATGTCGCCGGTATCGGGCTTGTGCAGGCCCAGCATCAGATCGACCAGCGTGGTCTTGCCGGCGCCGGACAGCCCGGTCAGCGTGGTAACGCCGCCGGCGGCAATGTCGAGGGTGACGTCGCGGATCACCGGCGTATCGGCGAAGGCGAAGGAAACGTTGCGCAGCGAGATCACCCGCTCGAACGCCGGCACCGCGGTGCCGGTGGTGACTTCGCGGGCGATGCGCGAATCGTCGATGGCGTTGCGCACGGCGAAGAAACCGCTTTCGGCGATCTGCAGGGTCTGCAGATCCTGCTGCGCCTTGCCGATATGCGACACGATGCGCAGCAGCAGGATGCTCATGACCACCAGTTCCGCTACCGGCACCTTGAACACCGAGAGCGCGATATAGACGGCCACGCCCAGGCAGACGGCGGTGATGGGATCCTGCAGCGCGCGATTGGCGTGGCGGGCGAAGACGATGCGGCGCAGCGCGCGGTTGATCTCCTGGATGTCCTTGGTGAACAGCTCGGCGAAACGCGCCTGCCGGCCCATCGCCTTCATCGGCTTGATGCCGACCAGCACATCGGCGAGCCGGCGGATCAGCGCCTTGGTGCGCTTGGTCTGCTTGCGCGAATCGCGCTTGGCCGCGACCAGAAGCCGGTTCAGCGACAGCACCATGAAGGCGCCGACGCCGATCGACAGCAACGCCGCTTCCCACGAAACCAGGGCCGCGATGACGATATAGACCAACGCCTGCACGGCATGCGACAGGAACACCGCCATCGCATTGTAGGCATCGCCGGCGCGGCCGGCTTCGACGCTGAGCGCGGTGGCGAAGCGGCCCATCGGCTGGCGCACGAAGAAATTCCAGCGCGCCCCCAGCAGAGCCTGGATCAAATCCATACGCATTTTGGTGCTGACTTCGGCCACCGCGTAACCGACCTGGCTCATGGCGATCAGTGTCAGGATCGCCTTCACCACCATGCCGGCGACGAGAATGCCGAACAGCACCATCGGTTCGGCAGGCAGGCCGAGGTAGCTCAGGATCTGGTCCATGTAGCGCTGCAGCGCGCTGGGCGGACCCGACTGCTCGCCAATGAGGGCAATCAGCGGCATCAGGCTGGCCAGCCCGAAGCCTTCGGCCACGCCCGACAGGATCAGGCAGATCACCACCACAAAGCCGCGCTTGCGTGAGGTAGCGCGCGCCACTTGCAATACGGCGAACCGTTTGCTGCGCCGGCGTTTTGTCCGCGGCGCCTTGGCGTGTTCTTTTTTCTTCTTGCTCATGCCGCCGATTGCCGCCGCTCGAGCAGGCTGAAGGCATCGGGTCGCAAATGCCCGCGCTCGATCTCTTCGCGCACCAGCGCCTCGCTGACGCTGCCGTTGGCCAGGCATTCGCCCAGCAGCGTGAAAAACAGCCGCTCCTGAGCCGGATCGGGATGCGGCTTGTAGTAACCCTTCGCCGCCTCGCTCGATCCCAGCAGCCGGCGCGTGCGCTGCATCAGCAGGTTCCAGCGTGCCGAACGCGTGGTGCCGCGGGTGGTGAAATCGGCCGGCAGTCCGGTCTTCCATGGCTGCGTGCGCCGATGGGTGTTGTGCAGCATCCTGGTTTCAGGCGTCAGCGTGTCGAAATCGTTCCACGCGCTCTCAAGCTCGCCGACGCTGCCTTCGGGTTCCAGCAGCAACCAGTTCCAGTCGCGATAGTCGCGCTTGGCCTCGAACAGCAGGCTGAAATCGCGCTCCGCCTGCCAGTGCTTGAGCCGGCCGCAGTCGAGCAGCATGACGCTCGAAGCCCAATGCAGCGGCCGACGGGAATCGCTCTCCATGCGGCGCGCCAGAATCGCCCGCCCTCCCATGTCACGCTCGAACAGCTCGTTGACGTCGCCGACGGCGAACACGTCCGGATCGATCACGATGGCGCGGCCGACATACCCCATCAATTCGGGAACGGCAAAGCGCAGCGGCGGGAACGACTGCAGATCGTCGTTCTTCCACACCTGCATCTTGCCTTCGCGCAGATAACGCTGGCCTTCGCGCCTGCTCAGGAACGCGAAATCCTCGGTGCGCACAATCCTGACGTCGAACGCCGCAGGATTGGCCGAGTTGCGCAGCAGCGCGTGCCGAGCCACCAGCGCGCCCAAACGCTGCTTTTCATTGGTGTGTATAAAAACCGTGTTTTTCAAAGGCTTAACGCTAAGTCTAAACCGGCCATGGTGGTTGCCGGCATTCTTTTAGAGTAACACAGCGCAATACACCATTTTAAGGTGCGCGCCGCGACAACATGCCTAAGCCAAGGCCGGAGCCAGAATATCATGGTTTTTCAATAAATTAGCTGCCAGCTTGCGGCTGGCGGCAGCGACCTTGCTGCCATGGTGGCGGCCAGAGTACATAGCGGACGCAATTCATCTGGTGGAAGAACGGACATGGCGCGTGCAAGGCTCGGCAATCTCATGGTGCCGGTCGAAACCCTCAATCGCGAATTCGACGGCAAGCTGCTGCTGGCGCTGATCGCCGCCGAGCGCGGCTGGCGCTGCATTCTGGGCGGCCAGACGCCGATGCATATCGCCCTGCCGCTGCTGCCGCGCTCGCTCTATTTCGCCAAGAGCGCGCGCTCGCAGAATCGCAAGGTGTTCGAGATCATGAACGCTATGGGTTTCGGCATCGTGGCGCAGGACGAAGAGGCGCTGATCCGCCAGTCGGACGAGATCTACACCCTGAAGCACGACCACAGCGCCTTCACCCATGTCTCGGCGCTGTTCGCCTGGGGCGACGACAACGCCGAAATCTTCAATCGCATGCTGCACGACGATCCCCGCCCGATCCTGCCGTACGGCAATCCGCGCGCCGACATGATGCGGCCGGATCTGCGCGCCTATCACAAGCCGGAGATGGATTCGATTCTGGATCGCTTCGGCGAGTTCGTGCTGTTCAACACCAACTTCGCTATCGTCAACCACTACATTCCGGGCAAGACGCGCTTCAAGCTGTCGAAGGACGCGCCGCGGGATGATTCGGAGCGACTGAAGAAGGGGATCACGGCGCACAAGCAGTATCTGTTCGATCGCTTCCGCGCCTTGGTGCCGCAGATCGCCCGCGGCATCTATCCGCGCAATCTGGTCATTCGCCCGCATCCGTCGGAGAACCATGCCGCCTGGCAGGACGCGGCGGCCGGCCAGCCCAACGTGCACGTCATTCACGAAGGCAGCGTCGTACCCTGGCTGGCGGCGGCGCGGGTGCTGCTGCAGAACGGCTGCACCAGCGCGGTGGAAGCAGCGGCCATCGGCACGCCGATCGTGTCGTACCGGCCAGTGGCGTCTGCCGAGTTCGATCCGCCGCTGCCCAGCCAGCTCAGCCTGGAATGCACCGACGACGCCGCTACCGTCGCGGCGCTGCGCGCCGTTCTCGAGGGCCACACCGAACAGCCGGCCGATAGCGGCGCGGTTTTGCGCCACCATATCGCCGCCCTCGACGGCCCCTTCAGCGCCGAGCGCATCGTCGACTTCCTGTCGCAGAACCTGACCCCGCGCCAGATCGCTCCGCCGGTCGCCATCGGGCGCTGGCTGGAAGCGCTGGTGCGGCACCAGAAAATCTGGCTGCCGCGGCGGCTGGCCCGCTTCTACAAACCTTCCGCGACCTTGCGCAACGAGTATATCGAGCACAAATTTCCGCCGATTTCCGCCGATTACGTGCGCCAGCGCATGGGCCGCTTCCAGGGCGTGCTGGGGCGTTTCCAAGACATCAGGCTGCGGCAGATGCAGCCCAACATTTTCGAGCTGGTGAAGGCCTGACGCCGTGACAAGCGGCACTCTTGCACCGGACCAGAAAATGGCTTTCATTTACCGGCATGCTCTTAAGAGTTGCGCGAGCTCTGAATCCGCAAAAATGACCCGAGGCGACCAGTGAAACGCGAAGCAACGGTAAAGTCGGTGATCAAGGGGCGTATCGAACGAACCCTGCGCAAGGGCATTCGGTTCGGCCGGTCGATCGCGCGTGGCTCGATCGAGGTTAAGGCCATCAGGCTGGGCACCCAGGCGGTGGCCCGCGGCACCGGCCGCGTCGGCATCACGGACGATGCCGGCTACGCCAAATTCTCCATCGGCGATCTCACCGTCGGCGATACCTCGCTGCCGCTGCTACAGCGACTGGCGCAGGAGTGGATTGCCACGCCCGAGCGCCATCCCACCGGCAAGCGGTTTCCGCTCAACGTCATGCAGCCGGAAGACCTGTTCACCTATCCCGAGATTCTCGACGTCGCGCTGCACGACGAGCTGCTCGCCGCCGTATGCGGCTATCTCGGCCAGGCGCCGCGCCTGTTCAACATCGCGCTGTGGTGGACGCCGCCCAACGAGACCCTCAAGGGCAGCCAGCTCTACCATTACGATCATCGCGACACGCGCCAGGCCAAGCTGTTTCTCAACTTGAACGACGTCGGGCCCGAAAGCGGCCCGCTCCATTTCCTGCCGGCGCGCATGTCGGACCGGGTCAATGCCAATGTCGGCTACTCGCAGGATCGCTACACCGACGAAGAGGTTTTCGCCGCCGTCCAGCCGGGCGACGTGGTGCGCACCATGGGTCCGGCGGGATCGGCTTTCCTGGTCGACACCGCCCGCTGCCTGCATTTCGGCAGCCGCGGCAACAAATACGACCGGCTGCTGCTGATGGTGAGCTTCGCGCGCGCCAACGGTGTCGATGGCGGACCGTCCTGCCCGGTGCTCGACCCGGTGCGCGAACGGCTGGCGTCGGAGCGCTACGGCATGGACGAGCTGCGCCGCTTCATCCTCACCGTCGCGAAATAGCTAACGTGGCGACTGCCGTGTCGCGGCGGCCAGCGCCTGGTAATCCAGGCTGCGGCCGGGAATGATGCGAGCCAGTACGCTGGCAGTGACAACCACGATACGTTCGCGCAACGTCAACCCGTCCGACCAGCTGGCGCCGGAATCGAATACGCCGGACGTGGCATTCGATGCGGTGCGCACCACCACGGGCTCGCCGAAGATCGTCGGCAGGGTCAGGTAAGACCCGTTCGGAATGGCGAGAAAGTTCGCTACTTTCCGCATCGTCCCCTGCGGGTTGGCCACCAGATCCTCATAGGCAATCGCCACCACGTGCGGATCGCCAAGCAAAGATTTTTGCGCCAGCAGCACCTTTATCGGATCCATCGTCTCGCGCCAGATTTCGCGCAGCGACAGCCGGCGCTGTTTGCGCCGGCGATCGTTGAGAACGGCCCGCGTGACCATCAACGGGTTGCGAACAATGAATACGACGCGCGGCGCGCTGAAATTCCGCAGCCACCAGCCGATCACCGCACCGGTATTGCCGCCGACTTCCTTGGCGCACCAGGCCCTCGCCGCGGGCGGTTTGGCGCCCGTGATGGCGTCGATGACGAAGTCGACGTCGTACCGAATCAGATCCTTCAGCGTGTGCTTGCCGCGCTGCCGGATTACTTCGTTCCATGCTGCGGCATAGCGCGTCAAATCGAAGCGCGGCAGCGGGGTGTGGAACATTCGCGAGCGCTGGCGATAGAGCTCCGCACCGTTGCCGGACTCGACGTCCAGATGCACCAGGCGTTTGAGCTTCAATTCCTCGGGATAGACAAAAAGATCGGCGCTGCCATCGAGCAGATTATGCAACAGCGTGGTGCCGGCCTTGCGCGGACCATAAACCAGAACGGCGTTCTCGAACCAATTAACGGTCAGTCGCTCGGTCACAGCGTGTCTAAGCTGATTTTGCATCTACCCGTGTCGATTGTTGCGAGTGCGGTTGCAGCCTGCCTGCAGCACCGCTATCTAACACCCACAAAACACAGGCGCAACCAAAGCGACCCGTTCTTGCAATCCCTTAATGCAACGGACAAAATTATTGGGCCGTCAGATACCTGACGTGGAGCGACAGCATGGCGAAAATCATCACCATTGCGGCGACGGATCTTGCCGGCGCCGCTTGGAGCGAGCAGGACCAGCAACGCGCCGTGTCGGCATTGGAAGCCGGCGGCGTCGTGCTGGTTCCCGGCCTCAGCCTGGATTTGCTGCCGCAGGAGCAGGCGTTGTTCGATCCGGCGGCGCAAATCGCCGACGGCATCAGCAAGAACATCACGCTCGATCCGCTGCTCGGCAAGATCTCGGGCATCGACGCCAATTCACCCTACCGGCCCCGCGTCGAGGCGCTGCTGCACCGTTACAAGCAGACCAGTGCCAGTTGGCTGCAGCGCCTGCTGGGTCCGCAAGGCGCCAGGTTCGAGCCCAAGCGCACCACCTTCCGGCCGATCGAGATTCGCGACCGCGAAACCGTCGCCAAGGCCGCTGCCGCCGGCGCCTATCGCTACGACGACACATTGCTGCATGTCGATGCCTTCAAGAAGCGGCCGATGGGCGAGCGGCGCATCTTCCGCGTGTTCAGCAATCTCAATCCCTATGGCGAGCCGCGGGTGTGGAAGGTCGGCGACGATTTCGAGAAATATGCGCGCCGTTTCTTCGGTCGCATCCGCCGTCCGCTACCGGGCGAACTGGCGTTGCAGCAGATCTTCGGCGCCACGCGCTGGAAGCGCCGCCGCTTCGATCACATCATGCTCAACCTGCACGACATGGGAAAACTGGACAGCGAGTTCCAGAACGATCCGGCGCACGCGCTGTTCGCGTTTCCGCCCAACTGCACCTGGATGTGCTTCACCGATCACGTGCTGCACGCGGCCCTGTCCGGCCGCTATGCGGTGGAGCAGACGTTCGAGCTCGACTATCGCGACATGCTGGCGCCCGAGAAGTCGCCGCAGATGGTCCTGCAGCGCATTGCCGGCAGCAAAATCGTCTGACCGGCCAGCTGCGCTCTCAGCTGGCGGTAGCGCTCTTGCCCTGCTCAAGAAGCTTCCGCTGGTCGCGGTTGAGGCGGCGGAACAGCCAGATCGCCCAGACCAGTTCGATCGCCACCACCAGCAGCGGCACCAGCACCATGGCGCCGGCTTCGCCCTCGTCGCCGCTCGCCGGCTCGCCGATCTCGGCCAGGAACAGCGGCGCATCGTAAATCCCGTGCAGCGACATCGGCACCAGCAGCGCCAGGGTCCACCAGCGGCCGGCCCGCTGCGGCTCGAAGCGCGCCAAGCCGGCGAAGAAGCCCATCAACGCGCCGTCCAGCCCGTGGCTGGGCACCGAGAGAAAAGCGCGCAGCAGCGCCACTTCGACCCAGCCTTCGCCCGCGCTCATCAGATAGAAGATGTTCTCCAGCGCAGCGAAGCCCAGCGATGCGGTCATGCCATAGACCAGCCCGTCCATCGGCTCGTCGAACTGCGAATGGCGCATGCAGAAGAAGAACAGCACCGCGAACTTGGTCAGCTCTTCGGGGATGGCCGCGCCCAGGAAAGCGATCGCCACCGGCCCCCAGAACGGGTCTTCGACCGACTGGAGATGCTCGAAGGCGAAGAAGCCCACCAGCAGCACCGGCACCACCGAGGCCATGCCCCACAGGAAGGTGATGACGATGACGCGCGTCGGCTCGGGGAACAGGTCCCAGCGAATGAAGATGCGCAGAATGAGGAGGGCCGGCGCCACTGCGGCCAGCAGAATGATGAGATCGAGCATGCCGGGCCGCACCATAGCACAGGCTGGCCGGCTTGGCCGAAATGTCCGCACTTGCTACCGTCGCCGCCATGTTCGACATCGACCACAGCCTGACCGAGACCGAACGCGCTGCCATCGCGCGGGCCGGAGATTTCGCCACCGCCTATGTCGCGCCCCGCGCGCAAGCCTGGCAGGACGCATACGAATTCCCGCGTCAGGCGCTGGTCGATGCCTGCGCCGCCGGCCTGGCCGATCTGGAACTGAGCACAGCCCATGGCGGACAGGGGCTGGGGTTCATCGCCAAGCTGCGCGCCTTCGAAGCCATCGCCCGGCAGGACATGGCGTTCTCCTTCTCGCTGATCAACCACCACAATTCCATGACCCGCATCGCCCGCGACGCCAAAGGCGATGTCCGCGATCTGATCGCGGCGATGCGGCAGGGCGAAATCATCGGCTGCACGGCCTTGACCGAGCCCGGCGCCGGCAGCGATTTCGCCGCCATCAAGACAACCGCGCAAAAGGACGGCGATGGCTGGATTTTAAACGGCAGCAAGGCCTGGATCACCAATGCCGCCGTGGCGGGTGCGGTGATCTGCTATGCCCAGACCGAGCCGGGCTCGGGCTGGCGTGGCATTGCAGCCTTCCTGGTGCGCGACGAGCGGGCGGGCTTCGTGCGCGAAGCGCCGTTCCGCTTCCATGGCGGCTCGGCGATCGGCGCCGGCGGCTTTCGGCTGGAAAACTATCGCGCCAAGGCCGATGAGATGCTGCAGCCGCCCGGCGCCGGCTTCAAGGCGGCAATGGCTGGCATCAACGGCGCACGCACCTATGTCGCCGGCATGTGCTGCGCCATGCTCGACGCCGGCATCGAAACCGCCGCCCGCTACGCCACGCAGCGGCGGATTTTCGGCCAGCCCGTGCTGGAGCATCAGGGCCAGCGCTGGGCGCTGGCCGATAGCGCCACCGATCTGGAAGCAGCGCGCCTGCTTACCGACAAGGCGGCGTCGATCGTGCAGCAGGGCGGCGATGCGGTGCTGGCCGCCGCCCATTGCAAGAAATTCGCCGTGCGCGTGGCGCTGAAAGGCCTGGCCGACTGCATCCAGCTGATGGGCGCCGAAGGGCTGAAGAACACCCACGTGCTGGGCCGGCATCTGACCAACGCCAAGCTCTGCGCCTTCACCGACGGCTCGACCGAAATCCAGAACGAGCGCATTGGAAGGTTTTTGATGGAGAAATTCTCCGAATAAGCACAGAGGCACCGGGAAATCTCCTCTGTGTCTCTGCGCCTCTGTAATTAGTCCTTTTCTAACCCCACGGCCCCTTGACCCGCGGCCGCGCCGGGCGGAACAGCGGCACCAGCGCCAGCCCGGCGACGAAACCGCCGACATGGGCCCAGAAAGCGACGCCGCCTTCCTCGCTGACCGGAGTCACTGCGGCGCTGACCAGTTGCAGGGCGAACCACAGCCCCAGCACGATCACCGCCCGCAGATGCACCACGGTGATGATGCCGAACACGATCAGCACCCGTACCCGCGCATGCGGAAACAGCCACAGATAGGCGCCGAGCACGCCGGAGATGGCGCCCGAGGCGCCGATCATCGGCACGCCCGATGCGGTGTTGGTGAAGGCCTGGGTGAATGCCGCGGCAACGCCGCACAGCAGATAGAAGGCCACGAAGCGGATCTTGCCGAACGTGTCCTCGATGTTATTGCCGAAGATCCACAGGAACA
>JAQSWP010000123.1 GCA_029266575.1 Alphaproteobacteria bacterium
GGCCGCTCCGGCGGCTGCTCTCAAATGCGATGGCTCTAGGATTGGGCCGCCTCGCCTTTGCCTTCTACGTGCTGCATTTCATCGTCATACGCTATGTCGAGATCACGCCGCTGGCGCGCCTGGCAGCCGACGACAGCACCCGATGGATGCTGGTTCCGCTGCTGTTCGTGCTCTCGTTGCTGGGCGCGTTTGCCGTCCATCACGGCTTCGAGCGGCGGATCGAGCCGAGGTTGCGGGCATGGTTCATGCCGAAGCCGTACGCAGTTTCCTGAGCTGCATATAGAGCACGCCGGCCATGACGATCAGCCCGCCGGCAACCTGCAGCCAGGTCGGCTCGAAGCCGAAAGCGACCGCGATCAGCACGGCGAACACAGCCGACAGGTTTATGTAGAGCGACGACACCGGCAGGCCAACGACGCTGACGCCGAAATTCCACAGCATGTTGCCCACCGCCGCGCTGAACAGCGCCAGATAGAAAACCATGGCAAAGGCATCGAGGGGCGGCGTTTGGGCCGGCCAACGGGCCACGCCCAGCGCCAACATCAGCAGCATGATTGCGCCCAGCCACAGGCAAGTCGAAATCGAACTGATCAAGGTCAGCCGTGCCTGGCCCAGATGGCCCAGCCATTGCTGCGCCTTCAGCGAATAGATGTTCCACGAGACCATGGCGACGATCATCAGGATCTCGCCGCCGCGCAGGCCGAGCGCGCTGGCGTCGAACCCGGGCTGGCCATAGACCACCAGCGCGCCGCCGCCGATGCTAAGCGCCAGCGCCAGCCCGAAGCCCGGTTCCAGCCGCGTTCCCAGCATGGCGCGCGCCACGATGGCGCCGGTGATCGGCATGGCGACGGAGATGGCGGAAATGGTGATCGGATGCGACCACAGCACCGACAGCGTGTACAAGACGTTGAAGCCGGCCATGAACATGCCGAGCAGCAGGAAGCGGCCCAATCCAAGCGGCATCTGCCACCATGGTCCCCGCTCCCGCCACGCCACGAATGCAACGAGGATCGCCACCGACAGGCTCATGCGCAAAGCGGTCAGCACGAATGGATCGAAATGGCGCAACAGCACGACATTGAACGGTATGGCCGAGCCCCAGAATACCGATGTCGCAAGCAGGCCAAGGCCGGCCAGCAGCAGCCTTGCCCGGCCGGAGAGCTTGTTATCGGGCGCCAACGCCTGTACCGCGGAGCCGGGAAATCTGCACGTAAAGTACGCCCGCCATGACGATGAAACCGCCCAGAATCTGCAGCAAAGAAGGCGGCGAGCCCAGCGCCGCGGCGGTGAGTGCCGCCACCACCGGCTGCAAATTGAGATACAGCGCCGCCTGGGGCACACCGATGACGCTGGCGCCGAAATTCCACAGCACGATCGCGCACGCCACGCCGGTAAGTGAAATCCAAATCAGGATCGCCGCCAGGTCGAACGGCACGCAAGCCGGCGGCGCAACGGCAATGCCCAAAGCCCACAACAGCAAATAAAGCCCGATCATCCAGATGCCGGCGGCGCTGGAGCTGAGCGCCGATAGCCTGATTTGCCCGAGATGGGCCAGCCATTGCTGTGCCCGCATCGAATACCAGGTCCAGCACACTTGCGCGAAAACCAGCAGGATCTCGCCGCCGCCGAAACCCATGCCACCGCCAGCACGGCTGGGCGCGCCAACGGCGACGATGATACCGCCGCTCACCGTCACCGGCAGGGCGAGCAGCAAGGTGCGATCAAGCGGCGTGCGAAACAGGAACCACGCCATGATGCTGGCCACGATCGGGCCGCACATCAGGATGACCGAGGCAGTCACCGGGTGGGAGAAGGCGATGCCAAGCGTGTAGAACACGGAAAACAGCGCCATAGCCGCACCCAAGGCAGCCACGCGGGGGAACGAGAGGCCGCGCCATGACACCCTGTCTCTGGCCAGCGCCACGAACAGCCAGAGGAATGGCAACGCCACCACATAGCGTGCGCCCGCCAGCAGCCAGGGATCGAAATACTGCAGCAGCAGCGCCGTCAGCGGCACCATGGCGCCCCAGAAGATCGTGGTCAGCAGCAGCGCGCCGCCGGCCAGGGCGGCGCGCCGGGGCGGCGGCGCGGCCGCATGCTCGGCAGCGTGCGCCATATCAGCGCCGCAGGCCCGCAATCTGCGCCGACTGGAAGAAGAAAAGCTGCACCAGCCGGCAGTTTTCCGGTGTCGTGCCGAAGGATTCGCCCGCGGTGTGCCATAGATAGCCACGGAACAGGATCAGCCGATTGAAGCGCATGGGAAGGGTCATGATCTGCTCCCATTTGCCGCGATCGCGTCCGTCGACCTCCGTCAATCGATCGGTCAGCTTGTCGCGGCTGGTCTCGTTTGGGCCATAGAGCTTCAAATCCTCATCCGTCAGCGGCGCCCCCTCGGTGCCGTATTGGCGATGGCGAAAGAACTCGGTGCCGCCGCGGCAGTGCTGCGGCAAGGTCATGTAAAGCACGCCGGCCCACACGATGCCCGGATCGATATGGATGTCCGCGCCGCGTTCGTCGCCACCGGTCGACAGACGGAACTTGCCATGGGCGAAGCCCGTATGGCCCCGCACCGGCTCGCGCAGGATCTGCGAGAACATCTGGTCGGAATTGGGCCACAGGATCGGCTGCTGCGAGTTGCGGCCGGGATAGGGCGTGCCTGGCTTGACGGCATCGTAGTCGAGCGCCAGCGCAGCCTTCCGTACTTCCGCAGGATTATCGTAGAAATCGTCCAGAACCATCATCGTCAGACGCATGGCAAGGTCCCGATACGGGCAGCGGGCGACATCAGCCGATCCTGCCGCGGTTGAGGGCGGTGTTGAAGAAGAATAGCTGCACCAGCCTCGCATTTTCCGGCCGGTCGCCGAACGATTCGCCAGCCGTATGCCAGTACCAGCTGCGGAACAGCACCAGCCGGTTGAAGCGCATCGGCAGCACGGTGGTGCGCTCCCACTTGCTGCGATCCTTGCCGCGATCGGCGAAGACTTTTTTCATCGCCTCCATGCGGTCGCGCGCCTTGTAGGGTTTCAGGTCCTGGTCGTTAAGCGGCGCATGATCCGTCCCGAACTGCTTGTGGCGATAGAATTCGGTGCCGCCCCGGCAATGCTCGGGCAAGGTGAGGAAGAGCACTCCGGCCCAGACGTTGTCGGTGTCGATATGGATGTCGCTACCGCCCTTGTCGTTCTCGTAGGTGATGCGGAAGTAGCCGTGCAGCTTGTCGGTGTTGCCGGCCACCGGCTCGCTGACGAAGCTTGAGAACATGCGATCCATGTTGGGCCACAGCATCGGCTTGCCCGACATGCGCCCGGGATAGTTCTGGTTGGGATCGGGGGGCGCATAGGTCATCGCCAGTGCGCGCTGGCGTACGTCCATCGGATTGTCGAAAAAATCGTCGATGATGAAGAAAGACGGAAACATCGCGGCCAGCAAAACTGTGGTGGGACATGGCTGAAGCTTGTTCCCGCAGTATGGCGCAGGCGCATCCTCGAGCGCCAGCCCGGCGGCGCAAGGCAACAGCGCGCCTAGCGCACGGCCTGGCGCAGCATGTCGCCGAAGCGATAGCTCATGAGGTCGAGCGGCGCCACCGCCTCGACCGGCAACGCCGTCAGCCGGTCTATATAGAGTTTGCCCGCGTTGTTGCCGGGCCAGTCGCTGCCAATCAGCACGGTACGGGTGCGGAATTCGCCAATAACACTGGCAGGCGGGGCAAATCCGATCGCGGCGCGTTCAAGAACGGCCGCGAACTGCGTATCGTTCAGGCCGCTATACGGAGCGTTCTTGTCGTCGCGCAGATTGATGAACAGCATCTCGCAGCCAAAGGCCGTGTAGCCGCCACCCAGGCCCTTGTTGGTGCGGGCGGCCTGTTCGAAGAAAAGCTGCGCGGTTTGCGGCGTCAGGCATTCGCCGGCAAAACGCACCCGTACGGTGCGACTTTGGCCAGCCGTTGCATCGACGGCGAAAACCAGCATCGAATCCTGGCGCAGCACGTAACCCAGCGCGGCGGCAAAGCGTAGCGCCGCCTCTTCTTCCGCCGGCGGAAAGCGTGTGACGAAGGACGGGTCGGTCTTCAACATGTAGCCGCCGGGCACGATCTGGGTTTCCAGCGCCATCGTCTGCATGCCCAGCGCGCGGACCACATCGGGCAGGATGCGCCGCTGCACATCCTCGCTCAGGCGCTGCCTCGCGTTGTAATCGAGCCGTGCGATGTCGGGCCAGCCGGTTCTGGTGCCGGGGATGGCCTGATAGGCGACGTAGATGAAATTCTGCGCCGAAGCAGCGCTGCCCCAGACCAGAGCCGCGACAACGATCAGCGCCAGACGACAGGCTCTCACCGCACTACCCGGAACACCTCGTAGCCGACACCTTCGCAATCAGGATAGACGTCAGGCTTCTCGGTCGAGACGCGAAGGGCCAGGACGCCTTTCTGAGCAAAACACAGGGCGACGATTTCCTCGACCAGCGTTTCCTGCAGATTGTAATGCCGGGCTTTGGTCAGGGCGACGATGCCCCGGCGCACCTTGTCGTAGTCCAGCACCTGGCCGATATCGTCGCCGGCATCGTCCTGCGGCGCCAAAAACAGCTCGACATTGATGAACAGGCGCTGGGTCGCTTCCTTCTCGCGCGGATGGATGCCGATCGAGGTCTGCAGCGCCAGATTGCGCAGGAAGATGCGGCGGATTTCGCCGTTTTTCCCGAGCTGGGCGGAGAGAAAGGCGGCCAGAGTGTCGCTCATGTCTCGAACATCACGTCTTTGAGCCGCTTGCCCAGATGCTCGCCGCCATCGACCACGATGGTGTGCCCGGTCAGGCTGGGCGTGGCCAGGATGAAGCGCAGAGTGCGCACCAGATCCTCCGGCGTCGCGCCTACACCCAGTGGCGCGCGCGCCTGGGCGGCGATAAATTTTTCCTGGCTCTGCCTGGCCGCGGGCAAGGTGATGCCCGGTGCGATGCCGCAGACGCGGATGCGCGGCGCATAGGCGCGGGCGAGGATTTCCGTCATGCCCTGCAGGGCGACTTTCGCGATCGTGTAGGAGTAGAAGTCGGGGTTGAGATTCCACAGCTTCTGGTCGAGCAGGTTCACGATCACGCCCTTAGCGCTTTTCGGCAGCACGCGGGCGAAGTCGCGCGACAGGATGGCCGGGGCGCGGAGATTGACCGCCTGATGCCGGTCCCAGCTCTCGATATCGAAATCGCCAGGCCGGTCGAGTTCGAACAACGAGGCATTGTTGACCAGGCAGCCAAGCGGCGGGCCATCGGCGCATTTGCCGATCAGCGCTTCTGTCTGGCGGGCATTGGACAAATCGGCTTTCACGGCCTTGGCGCGTCCGCCGCCAGCGCGTATGGCGGCAACGGTATCGTTCGCTTCCTGGCGCGAGGCGTTGTAGTGCACCCAGACGAACCAGCCATCCTGCGCCAAAGCCTCGGCGAAGGCCCGTCCGATGCGCTTGCCGGCGCCGGTGACGAGAGCGGCCTGCGTGTGATCTTTCATGGCCGGAGATCATAAAGAGGGCCGCGCAAGCTCGCCAGCGTGACGAGCGGCGTTCCTTTGCCTATCCTGCCGGCCATGTCGCTGGAACATGCGCAAGCGGATGCGGTGGTGGTGGGGGCCGGGGTGGTCGGACTGGCCGTGGCGCGCGCCCTGGCGCAGGCCGGCCGCGAAGTGCTCGTTCTGGAGAAGGAAGACGCCATTGGCACCGGCATTTCCTCGCGCAACAGCGAGGTGATCCATGCCGGCATCTACTATGCCAAAGACAGCCTCATGGCGCGTTTCTGCGTCGCCGGCCGGCGGGCGCTTTACGCCTATTGCGAATCGCATGGCGTGCCCTACCGGCGCTGCGGCAAGCTGATCGTGGCGGCCGACGACGCCGAGCGGGAACGGCTCAACGGCATCGCCGAGCGCGCCCTGGCCAATGGCGTCGAGGATATGCGCGTGCTGTCGGCCGCCGAGGCGATGGCTCTCGAACCCAATCTCAGCGCGGCGGGCGCTCTGCTGTCGCCGTCGACCGGCATTATCGACAGCCATGCCCTGATGCTGTCCTATCTCGGCGAAGCGGAAGACCGGGGTGCCATGCTGGCGCTCAACGCTCCCGTCCAGCGGGTCGGGCGCAGTCCACAAGGCCTGTCGGTCATGGTCGGCGGTACGACGCCGATGCAGCTCGACTGCCGCCTGCTGGTCAACGCCGCGGGGCTTTACGCCACCGAGATCGCAAGCCGCATTGACGCCATGCCGGCGGACCGCATCCCGACCACCTACTACGCCAAAGGCAATTACTACAGCCTGATCGGCCGCTCGCCGTTCTCGCGGCTGATCTATCCCGTGCCGGTGCCGGGCGGGCTGGGCGTTCACATTACCCTCGACCTCGCCGGCCAGGCGCGGTTCGGTCCTGACGTAGAATGGATCGAAAGCATCGACTACGCCGTCGATCCCAGACGCGCCGATTCGTTTTACGCTGCCGTACGACGCTATTGGCCGGGCCTGAAGGACGGCGCGCTGGTCCCCGCCTATGCCGGCATCCGTCCTAAAATCGTGCCGCAGGGTGCGCCGGGACAGGATTTCGTTATCCAGACGCCGGCCGAGCATGGCGTCACCGGTCTGATCAATCTGTTCGGCATCGAATCGCCCGGGCTGACCTCGTCACTCGCCATTGCGGAGCATGTCGCGGACGTGGCTAAGGCCGCATGAAACCAAAGGCTTCGCTTTCATCGATGGTGTCGATCTTGAACTGCAGCTCGGCGCAGATATCGGCGTCCGCGCGGCTCATCTTGTAGACCTCGATGGCGCAGGCCAGCAGCGCGCGGCCGACCACGTCGGACGGAATCGACGCCTTCTCGGCTTCGGCGAGCGCGGCGTTCACCTTTGGCCGCACGATCTCCCACACGTCGCTCATGGCGATTTCCTTTCGCTTGGCAGAACCCGAAAAATCCGTTCCCTGCTAGGCTAGCGCAAAATCGAATGCCGGGAGGAACCATGAATCGCGTGCTGGCCCATACGGGCGCCAAATATCCTATCGTGCAGGCGCCGATGGGCTGGATCGCCCGCTCGCAGCTGGCGTCGGCCGTGTGCAAGGCCGGCGGGCTTGGCATCATCGAGACCTCGTCCGGCGAGACCGATGCCTGCATCGGCGAGATCGAAAAGATGAAGACGCTGACCGACCGGCCGTTCGGCATCAATTTGCCGCTGCTGTTCCTGCGCGATCAGCGCATGGTGGAATTCGTTGCCGATTGCGGGGTGAAATTCGTTTCGACCTCGGCCGGCAGCCCCTCCAAGCTGATCGACATCCTCAAGGGCCGCAATCCCGACATCATCGTCTATCACGTCGTCCCCACCCTGAAAGCGGCGATCAAGGCGGTCGAGGCCGGCGTCGATGGCTTGCTCGTGGAAGGCGCCGAAGGCGGCGGCTTCAAGAATCCGGACGATGTCTCGACCCTGGTGCTGCTGCAGGCGGTACGCGAAGCGGTCGACGTGCCATTGATCGCGGCAGGCGGCATCTGCGACGGCCGCGGCATGGCGGCGGCGTTTGCGCTGGGTGCGGAGGGCATCCAGATGGGCACCCGTTTTGTCTCCAGCGCCGAAAGCCCGGTGCATCGCAACTACAAGCAGGCGATCCTCGACGCGCCCGAAACCGGCACCCTGATGCTGAACAAATCCGGCACGCCCTGCGTGCGCGCGCTGAAGACGCAGCGTTCGCAAGGCATCTACGAGGCTGGCACCATGCCGAAGGACACGTTCGGCAAGATCCTCGACCTCTATTTCGGCGGCGACATGGAAGCCAGCGTCGGGCTGGCGGGGCAAACGGCGGGGCTGATCGACGAGATCAAGCCGGTGGCGCAGATCATTCGTGAAACCATCGACGGCTTCCACGCCATATGCGGCCGCATGGGGCAATTGGAGAAGAGCGCCGCGTTCGGCTGAGAACTTCCGCATCTGCGCCAGCCTGTTGTCGATCCTGCGCCCGGCATGCGAGATTGGTGATGCACGCCACACCCCGGAGACTTGTCATGGAACGGAAGCAAGCTTCCGCTTTTCAAGCCATTCGCGCGATCGACTACACGGCGATCTTCGTGCGCGACATGGAAGCGATGCGGCGTTTCTATGAAAACGTGCTCGGCTTTCCGCTGATGCGCGAGCTATCGGCCGGCTGGATCGAATATCGGGTCGGCTCGAACACGCTGGCGCTGGCCAAACCTGGCATGATCCCCAATGACGTACCGACGCCAAAAGGCAGCGCGTCGCTGCAGCTTGCCTTTCGCGTACCGCCGCCCGATGTCGATCGGTGCGCGGCGGAGCTGGCACAGCATGGCATCGCGCTGGTGTCGCCGCCGACCGACCGGCCGTTCGGCCATCGCACGCTGTTCTTCCGCGATCCCGACGGCAATCTGCTGGAAATCTACGCCGAGATCTAAACCAGGTTGATGCGGCAACCTTCCATAGTCCTCATCCTGAGCCTGTCGAAGGATGAGGAAACGCAGGCAATGCCTGTGCAGCCCATCCTTCGACGGGCTCAGGATGAGGACTTAGAGTAGCGCCAACGAAAGAATGCACCGCTCGAGATCGGTCGCCCTAGATCAGATTGATGCGACAGCCCACGATCTGGATCTCATTGGGTCCGAGTTGCCGGCCACGCGCCTTTGCCGCCGCCAGCGTCGCCGCCTTGTCCTTCACCTTGATGTCGAGCGCGGAAATCCCCGGCCCGCGCCCGTCCTTCGCTTCGATGAACCTGATTTCGCCCATATCGAGCGGGATATGCAACCGGCCCTTCTCGCTCTTCACCGGCCGGTCCAGCAGCCGACCCCACAGCTCGGCCGTCGCCACAGGATCGGCGCTCTGCAGCTCGACGCCTTTCAACGCCAGCGCGCCGTCCTCGCGCACATGCGATTTCCAGTCCGGTCCCGCCGGCACCCAGGAGCAGAGTTTCTGCTTCCAGTCAGCATCAGGCTCGACCTGATCGATCGACAGCAAGAAGCCGCCGACATCGGCCGGATGGAAATGCGTGTAGGTGTAGTCGTGCTGATCGCGGGTGGCGACGGCGCGGATGCCCAACTCGTGCAGGCGCTGGCGATAGGCGATGGCATCGGGCACCTGCAGGATCACCATGTAGCCGCCATCGCCCTTGCGCCGCTCGATGTAGCGGCCGGCGGAAGTATTGTCCTCCTTAGGCGCCACGATCTCGAGGAAATCGCCGCCGATCGGGACGACGATATTCTCCAAGCCCCATTTGCCGACACCGGGATCGCGATAGGCGACGTCCAGCCCCAGCACCGAACAGAGTTCGTCGGTGGTCGCTTTCAGGTCCTTGGCAACGAACGCAATCTGACGCAGACGCATTTTCGCCTCCGGGTTGCTTAGCGTCCTTTGAAAACGGGCGCGCGCTTCTCGACGAAGGCCTTGGCCGCTTCCTTGTGATCGTCGGTATCGGCGCAGCGCATCATGCCGAAGGCTTCGAGATCCATGACCTCGGACAATGTCCCTTCTTCCGCCGCCTTCATGTTGCGCTTCATATAGCCCCACGCCACGCGCGGGCCGTTGGCGACCTGATGCGCGAGCTTCATCGTCTCGGCTTCGAGCTGGTCGTCGGGCACGACGCGGTTGGCGAGGCCCAATGCATCGATCCTGGCGCTGTCGAGAACCTCAGCGGTGAAATAAAGCTCGCGCGCGCGAGCGGTGCCGATCATGCGGTGCAGGAAATAATGGCCGGCGAAATCGCCCGAGAAGCCGACTTTCGCAAACGCCGTCGTCATGCGCGCGCTCTTGGCCACCACCCGCATGTCGCAGGCGAGCGCGATCGACAGGCCGGCGCCGGCCGCCACGCCGTTGACCATGGCGATGGTGGGCTTCGGCATCTCGTGCAGCAGGCGGGAGACTTCCATGCGCCGGCGCAGATCGCTGGCGCGCTCTTCCAGGGTGCCGCGGCGCTCGCCGGACGCCATCGATTTCACGTCGCCGCCGGCGCAGAAGGCGCGGCCGTTGCCGGTCATCACCACGCAGCCCACTTCCGGATCGGCTGCCGCCGCGCTCAGTGCGTCGAGCTGGGCCTGCATCATGGTCGGCGTCAGCGCGTTCATGGCGTCGGGCCGGTTCATGGTCAGCACCAGCACGCCCTTGTCCTTCCTGGACAGCAATTCGTCCGTCATCGTTCCTCCGCTT
>JAQSWP010000124.1 GCA_029266575.1 Alphaproteobacteria bacterium
GGGCGCAAAGAAAACGCCGCCCACCTTGCAGTGAGCGGCGCCTTTGGGAATCTCGGTCTCAGTTCAGCCTTACCGTCGCGACCTTGTCCTTGTAGTCCTGCTTGGGATCGATGCCGAGCAGCATCTTGGCGCCGGCGAACAGGCTGTTCTCGTTGAGCCAGATTTCGGCCTTCTCCGGATCGAGCCGCAGCAGGCGCAGCTTGGGATCGTCCTTGCCGCCCTCGTACCAGGCGGCGACGAACTTGTTCCACAGCCGGTCGATGGTGGCGCGATCGGTGTCGATGGTTAGCGAGCCATGCACGGTGGCGAACAGATCGTGGCCCTTGTCGGCGAAGGTGGCGATGGCGCGGTCGCTGTAGCTGGCGTCGCCGCCGGCGAGTTTCTGCACGATGGCGTTGTCGGCCGCGGTAAAGAACCAGATCGGCCCGCGCTCGACCTTGTCCTCGACCTGCGCCGTCATCGGCCGCGCATGGCCGTCTTCGACGCCGTCCAGCCCCAGCATCATGGTGCGGTCCGCTTTCAGCTTGTCCCAGAAATTCTTCTCGAGTTCCTTCGGCGTCGGCATGGTCTGCTCCTCGAATTTTAGCGTTTCCATCCCAACGCCTCGTCAATGGCCGGCGTTCCTGAACCCTGGTTTTTTCGCCCCTTCCCTCGCTGCCATCAAAGGTTAGGATGCCAGCGGGCGAGTACGGGAACGGGGCTGTGCGGATGGAAGAGGACAAGAGGCCGAAGCCGGGCAAGGGACTGGGCCGCGGCCTGTCGGCCCTGCTGGGCGACGACGGCGAGCGGCGGCAGTTCCAGGAGCCGCGCGCGCCGGACCTTCCCGCCACGGCCGCGCCGGTGCCCGGTCCGTCCGCCGCCGAGCTCGAGGCGCTGCGGCGCGAGACCTTCACCCTGCCGATCGAATTCCTGCGCCCGGGCAAATTCCAGCCGCGCAAGCATTTCGACGAGGAAGCCCTGCAGCAGCTGGCGCAGTCGATCCGCGAGAAAGGTCTGCTGCAGCCGATTCTGGTGCGCCCTCTTGGCAAGGATGGGGCGGGCAAGGACTCTTACGAAATCCTGGCCGGCGAGCGGCGCTGGCGGGCGGCGCAACTGGCGAAGCTGCACGACGTGCCGGTGGTGCTGCGCGATTTCGCCGATCGCGATGCGCTGGAGATCGCGCTGATCGAAAACCTGCAGCGCCGCGATTTGTCGCCGGTCGAAGAAGCGCGCGGCTACGCGAGATTGCGTGACGAGTTCAACGCTTCGCAACAGGAGCTGGCGGAGACGCTGGGCAAGAGCCGCAGCCATATCGCCAACACGCTGCGCCTGCTCGATCTGCCCGAGAAGGTGCTGGCCTTGCTGGGCGACGGCAAGATCGACGCCGGCCATGCGCGCGCGCTTTTCAATGCCGACGACGTGATCGCAATGGCCGAGCGCGTGGTGGCGCAAGGCCTCTCGGTGCGCCAGGTCGAGAAGCTGGTGCAGGCGCAACGCGCCGTCGATACGGCAGCGCCGGCGGAAAAATCGCCGGCCGGCAAATCGGCGCTGCCGCCTGCGCCGGGCCAGGCGAAATCGGCCGATGTGCGGGCGCTGGAAAAGCAGCTCGAACAGGCGCTGGGACTGAAAGTCGATATCGCCCAGCGCACCGGCGAACGCACGCAGGTCAGCCTGTTCTGCGAGGACTACGAGCAGCTCGACGATATCGTGGCGCGGCTAAGCCGGCTGCCACGCGCCTGAGCCGCTTGAAGTTGTTTTTGCAGAAGAACTGCGCATTTATTTGGGAATATCCTGCCCTCGCATAGACACTGCCACTTTCCGACCTATCCGTTTAGGATAGGAAAGCATGGCAATACCGCGTTCACCCGACGACAGCAATCCGCCCGATAACGGCCGTGGCGTGGTGGTAGAGCTGCAGTTGGAGCAGACCGAAGACCATCGCCGCCGTCGCATGGCGCCCGGCGACCGGCGCAGCCTGATCCTGCAGCAGGCCGCCGAATTCTTCGCCAGCAACGGGCCGGCAGCCTCGACGCGCGCCCTGGCCAAGGCGCTCGGCATCACCCAGGCTTTGCTCTATCGCTATTTTCCGTCCAAGGAAGCGCTGGTGCGCGCGGTCTATCAGGAGCGCTTCGGCGCGCGCTGGAATCCGGCCTGGGGCGATCTGCTGCGCGACCGCAAGCTGCCATTGCAGCGGCGGCTGGAAGATTTCTTCCTCGCCTATCTCGATCGGCTCAGCCCGCCGGATTACCGGTTGTGGATGCGCGCCGCGCTGGAAGGCTGGAGCTTCGCGCGGCTCTATCAAACCGATCTGATCGAACACGTGCTGACGCCGATCGTCGGCGAGCTGCGGCACGAGGCGGGGCTGCCCGATCTCGGCGCGCATCCGGTGTTCTATGGCGAGCTGGAACTCGCCGGCATGCTGCACGGCGGGTTGACCTTCCTGCGCGTGCGCCGCGACATCTATGGCGCGCCGGTGCATGTCGACATGCGCGTACTGACCCAGCTGCATGTCGCGATCTTCCTGCCCGGCGCCTTGCAGCAGATCCGCGTCCTGCATCAGCCGGGGGCACCCGCCGCCCTCACCGGCCCGCCGCTTTCCATCTAGTCCTGGCGCCAAAATCCGGTCTACCCTTCCTTGTCCCACGGTAGGGTGGAACCTTGCTGCATTCCGCGCGTCTGTCCGTGTGCGAAGGCGCCGCTATCATGGCGGTGCGGAGGGAGGACAATGCTCGGATTGCGAACGCTGTCGGCTGCAGCCGCCTTGGTTGTCGCCATGATTGTTGCCTGGCAGGTTGTACCTGCGCAGGCGCAGAACGTACCTAACGGCTCCTATCGTCAGAGCTGCCGCAACATCCATATGGAAAGCCGCGACGACCTGGCGGCCGAATGCCGGCGTCAGAACGGCAACTGGCGCAACACCAAGATCGACATCGACAAGTGCCGCGGCCGCGACATCCGGAACGACAACGGCGATCTGGAATGCGGCGGGTATCGTTATGCCGGCTCCTATGGCCGCTATCAGGTTCCCGGCGGCTCGTGGAACCAGTCCTGCCGCAACGCGCGCATCGTGCGCGACGATCTGGTTGCCGAGTGCCGCCAGCGGGATGGCGACTGGATCCGCACCCGTCTCGATCTCGACGATTGCCGTGGTCGGGCGGTAACTAACGACAATGGCCGCCTGCGGTGTGGCGAGTCGGGCCATGCTGGCTACACCATGCCAGGTGGCTCCTGGAACCAGTCCTGCCGCAATGCGCAAATTCGCGGCGACGATCTGGTGGCCGAATGTCGCGAGCGCGATGGCAGCTGGAATCGCACCAGCCTCGATCTGGACGGTTGCCGCGGCCGGCCGGTGAGCAATCAAAACGGCCGTCTGCAATGTGCCGAGACCGGCCAAGCCGGCCACACCATGCCGCGCGGTTCGTGGACCCAGTCCTGCCGCAACGCGCAAATCCGCGGCGACGACCTCTATGCCGAATGCCGCGGCCGCGACGGGCGCTGGCACAATACCCGCATCGATCTCGACCGCTGCCCCAACCGGGGTCTCACGAACGACAACGGCGAGCTGCGCTGCACCTGAAGCGTAAGCCCTTCACCATCCCGATAATACGGGGCGCGGCGGCACGGTATTATGCCCCGCGCCCCGCTTCGTTTGAGGCCTCGGGCCGCCCTTTACGTTTGACGCCGCTGCCGCATCCCCGCCGCGATTGAAAAATAATTCGTCTCTTTTGCCAAGATTCCGTCGCAATCTGCCGCCAGATTTTCTCCACTGCGATCGCCGTTCGCCCCATCAGGGCGGAACACCGCCAGCGCCGGCATTGCAGGGAGGATCACCATGAGAGGGCTGTTTTCCCGCATTGTCGCCGGCCTCGCGCCGGTGGCCGCATTTGCTTGCGCCATTTCCCTGGCCGGCGCCTTCGCCGCGCCGCCGGCCGAGGCCCGCGAGCGGCCGCAGGGCGACTGGCACCGTTACTGCAAGGACGTCGATATTCGCGGCGACTGGCTGGAAGCCGATTGCCGCAAGCACGGCGGCGGCTGGCGGCGCAACACGCGCATCAATTTCGACAATTGTCCCGGCAACGAAGTCACTGTGCGCGACGGCCACCTGACGTGCGAGCGCCGCCACGGCTGGAACGGCCACAACAATGGCAACCATTACGGCTGGGGCAACGATCGCTGGAACCACAACCCGCATTATGGCTGGGACCGCCGCGACAATGACCGCCGCGATTGGGACCGCCGCGACTGGGATCGCCGCGACTGGGACCGCAACCGCAACGACCATAATCGCAATGGCTGGGACGGCCGGCGCGACAACGACCGGCGTGACGGCAATCGCGACTGGACCCGGCGCCAGGACAACGACCGGCACGATGGCGCCTGGAACGGCCGCCGCGATGACGACAAGAACCGCCAGATCGTGCGCCGCGATCAGCAGCAGCAACAACAGCAGCAGCAGCAACAGCAGCGGACGCGCCAGAACGACAATCGGCGCGACGCCGAGCGCCGCGACGACAACAATCGCCGCCGCGAGACCGAGGAATGGTGGAAGCGGGACGCCGGCTGAGGCGCTCTAAAAAGTTGGTCTGCAATCTCTTGCCCAAGGATTGCATCTTCCAAACCCCGCCCGGCGCAGGCCCGGCGGGGTTTTTTTGCGCCGCTCAAGGCGGCGGGAGCCGCCATTCCCTCAACTGTCATTTCGAGCGCAGCGAGGACTCTTTTACCCTTGCCATCAGCATGCCGGGCGGCAGCATAAAAGAGATGTCTCGCTGCGCTCGACATGACAGGAGCAGCCGCGTTTATCCCTCGTGACCAGTCGAAGGGCGCACCGCAAGGGAGGGGCGCTACCGCCGCTGCGGCACCGGCGGCGGGGTGTTGGCGTCTGGACGCCTGAGCGGCGCGGGCTTAAGCGCGGCGAGGCGTCCGCTGGCGCGCTGCTCGGCGGCGGCGCGCGCTGGTGGCGGCACTTGCGCCTGCAACCGGTCGCGCTCCTCGCGCAGCGCCGAATTGATGCCCAGGCCGAGCGCGAAGGAAAACCATTCCCAGGCCTGGGCCGCATCGCGGCTGGTGCCGACGCCGTCGCGCAAGGCGCGCGCATAATTGATGGCGGCCGGACCCGAGCCACGTTCGGCGGCGCGGCGATAGTAACCAACCGCCACCTGCTCGCTCTTGGCCATGCCATCGCCCGCCCGCGCCATCTCGGCCAGCGCCAGCAACGCCGGCGCATAATTGAGATCGGCCGCTTTCTGCCACCAGCCATTGCGCTGGCCGGTGTCCGGCCGCACGCCCTGGCCGCGGTCGTAGAGCACGCCCAGCTGATAAGCCGCTTCGGCATCACCGCGCTCGGCAGCCTGGCGATAATAAACGATGGCTTCGGCGGTCTTGGGCGGCTTGTCGTTCAGCAGCAGGAACGCCAGATCGCGCTGCGCTTCGGCCAGCCCCTGCTCGGCGGCGCGCCGATACCAGCGCACCGCGCCCGCCTCGTCGGTCTGGCCGGGCGAGCCGCCCTGTAGCGCGATACCGCCCATCAGATATTGCGCGCGGGCATTGCCCTGCTCGGCCAGCGGCTGCAATTCGCGCGTCGCTGTGCGCCAGTCGCGGCGGGCGAAAGCCGCTTCGCCTTCGGGCAATCCTGCTTGCGCCGAAACGGTCACCAATAGCGAGGCCGCAAAGGCGAGCGGAAGAAAACGGGTTGGTGTGCGTGACATGGTCATTTACTACCACGAATAGCAGGCCAATCCCGCTGCAAACGCACGGTAACGCAGCTGGAACCGGCTGCGGCAATTGGCGTTGGGCATTGCGTCGGTCGTGCTGACGCCCGCGCCCCGGATCGCCGATCAAGATCGGAGAGATGCCTGCCGGCGCAGCGTTTACGGCCGACACCTGATTTCCTTCGGGACGAAGTCGCGCTCCCGGTCAAGCTCGTGGAGGTCGTCATGTCGGTTGGATCACGCGTTTCGGTTTTCGCCGCCGCGGCGGCTGGCGCGGTGTTGCTGGCTCTCACGGCCGCTCCGGCGCAGGCGCAGCAGGTCATCCCCGGATCCTGGGGCATGTCGTGCCGCGACGGCAACATCACCAACGACGTCATGCGCGCCGAATGCCGCACCGTCGATGGCCGCTGGCGCTATTCGCAGCTCGATCTGGTGAACTGCCGCGGCGGCGCGGTCGCCAATGCCGATGGCTACCTGGTGTGCGAAACCGGCTACGTGCCGACCTATGGCCGCGGCTATGGCGGCGGCCCGTACCTGCCGGGCGGCGGCTGGGCCGATAGCTGCAACAATGCGCGGCTGGAAGGCGACGATCTGGTCGCCGTCTGCCGCGACCGGCGCGGCAACGGCGTGCTGACCAGGCTCGATCTCGACCATTGCCCGTCCGGACCGGTGTACAACAACAACGGCGTCCTGACCTGCGGCGCGAGCGGGGTGAACACCGCGCGCAACTACGCCATGCCGCCGGGCTCCTGGCGCGGCTCGTGCAACGATCCCTATATCGAGGGCGACACGCTCTACGCCTATTGCAGGCGGCCGGAAGGCGGCAATTTGAAGAGCTCGATCGATCTCGATACCTGCCCGGGCATGCGCGTGCGCAATCTCAACGGCACCTTGGTGTGCGAAGATCGTTGATCCTCTGAAGTCCTCGGCGCGGCGATCCTTGCGATCGCCGCCCGAAGCCGAAACGCCCCGCCGGATGTACGCGGGGCGTTTTGCTTATTTACGTCTTCACCTCTCCCCGCTAAAGCGGAGCGAAGTGAATTTTAACTCAATGCCTTCCTGAACAGATCCATGGTCCGGCCATTGGCCAGCTTGCAGGCGGCTTCGTCGTAGTGCTGGCCGCCCTTGCGGCAGAAGGCGTGATCGTTGTCGGCGTAGAGATGCACCGTGACCTGCGGATGGCCTTTCAGCGCCGCCTTGATCTTCTCCTGCGCTGGCGGCGGCACGAACCCGTCCTTCTCCGCGATATGCAGGATGGTCGGGTGCTTGATGTTTTTCGCCTCGTCGAGAGCGGCTTCGATGCCCACGCCGTAATAGGCCGCCGCCGCATCGGCATCCGATCGGCAGGCCATCAGATAGGTGAGTTTGCCGCCCAGGCAGTAACCCGTCACGCCCACCTTGCCGTTGCAGCCCGGCACTTTGCGCAGCACGGCCAGCGATGCTTTCAGATCCTCGACGCCCTTGGCTTCGTCGAAGCCCTTGTAGAGAGCGAATGCCTTGTCCCATTCCGCCTGGCTCTGATCGGTGATGTCGACACCGGGCTCCTGACGCCAGAAGATATCGGGGCACAATGCGAAATAGCCCTGCGCCGCGTAATTATCGCAAATGTCGCGCATCACCTTGTTGACGCCGAAGATCTCCTGGATCACCAGCACGCCCGGACCTTTGCCCGATGCGGGGCTGGCGAGATAGCCGGTGAACTTGCCGTCGCCGACCCCGATGTCGATCGTCTTGCCCATCGTTCCCTCCCTGGAAAAATCCGGCAAAGACTAGCGCAGGTGCGCCCGCCGCGTACACTGGCGGCAAAGGCGGGGGATGGCATGACGGAAGACTGGGTCGATGTCGGTGCGGCAGACGAACTGGCGCAAACGCCGCTGCGCCAGGTCGAGATCGACCGCCGCCGTCTGGCGCTGTCGTTCAGGGAGGGCGTGTTCGGCGTCGTCGATGGCGTGTGCAATCACGCCGGCGGGCCGTTGGGGCAAGGCCGGCTGGACGGCGACTATATCGTCTGCCCCTGGCATTACTGGAAATTCCATCGCGCCACCGGGCTGGGCGAGCCGGGCTATGAAGAAGACGCCGTGCCCTCGCATGCGGTGAAGGTCGAGAACGGGCGCGTGCTGGTGCAGCGCATGGCGCAAACCAAACGCTCGCGCCTGCCGCATCCGCCGCACGCGGTGGCGCGCAAACCGCAGCGCCAGGACGGCAAGCCGCGCATAGTCGGCATCTCGACCACGGTGATGACCGAGGGGCAGGAGCGCTTCTCGACCTCGGAGCATTTGCTGGAGCAGGCGCTGGCGCACGCCACGGCGCAGGGCCACGAAACGCAGCTCATCAAACTGCGCGACCTGAAGTTCCGCGCCTGCGAGGGTTTCTATTCCAAATCGGCGCATGCTTGCACCTGGCCCTGCTCGATCACGCAGATGGATCCCGACGATCAGCTCGACCGCGTCTACGAAGCGCTGGTGCATTGGGCCGACGTGTTCGTGATCGCCACGCCGATCCGCTGGGGCAACCCCTCAAGCCTCTATTACAAAATGGTCGAGCGCATGAACTGCATCCAGAACCAGATCGTCATCGCCGATCGGGTGCTGCTGCAGAACAAGACCGTGGCCGCCATCATCACCGGCGGCCAGGACAACGTGCAGGGCGTCGCCGGCCAGATGCTGGGCTTCTTCGCCGAACTGGGCTGCCATTTCCCGCCCTTTCCCTATATCGCCCATACCCGAGGCTGGAGCGCCGAGGACATGGAGCGCAATGTCGAAATCGTGCGGGCCAGCGCCGAACTGAGACAGGCGGCGAGCGAGTTGATGCAGCGCTCCCTCGACTTGGCGGAGCGGCTGCTGGTTACCGCAGAACGGCAACCTGGCACCAAAGCCGGCAGAAAAGGCAATCCCAACGTAGCCATTCGCTGAGCCTGCCTTTCTTGGGCGGATTCTTGGCGATTGTATGGAACCAATTCGAAACCTGTCGGTTAGGCCCCCTTGAGTCCCGATTTGCAACTGGTGTTCTCCGCGCCAGGGTCGGGAACGAGTTGACCGGGGGGTCCCATGCCAATCAAATCCACTGCCAACAGGTTCACCATGTCCGCGCTGGTGGCTGCCGCCACCGAAGGCAGCGACACCGTCAATGGCTCGAGCGGCGACGATACGCTGCGCGCGCTGGGCGGGCGCGACTTCGTCTATGGCCGCGACGGCAACGACCTGATCTATGGCGGCGCCGGCGACGACATTCTCGAAGGCAATGCCGGCCATGACCGCGTCTATGGCGATGACGGTCACGATGCGCTGAACGGCAATGAGGGCGACGATCTGCTTTATGGCGGCGCCGGCAACGACACGCTGGACGGCAATGCCGGCAGCAACCTGCTCGAGGGCGGTCTGGGCGACGACACGCTGATCGCGCTCGCCTATTACGGCAGCGGACCGAACACGCTGATCGGCGGGGTCGGCAACGATACCTATGTCGTTTCGGCGGGCAATTCGGTGGTGATCGAAGGCAACGGCCAGGGCAGTAACGATGCGCTGGTGGTCGCCACCGAAAGTTTCGTGCTGAGCGACGAGCAATATATCGAGGATCTCTATGCCGGCTATGGCATGGCTTCGACTTTCATCACCGGCAACAAGTTCGCCAACACCATCACCGGCAATGACGGCCACAACCAACTCGAGGGCCTGAGCGGCGACGATCGCCTTTATGGCGGCAAAGGCCATGACCTGCTCGATGGCGGCTTCGGCAGCGATCTGCTGTATGGCGGACTAGGCGACGATCTGCTGGCCGGCAACAATGCCAACGACGTGATCTATGGCGGCGGCGGTAACGAGAACGCCTGGGGCGGCGCCGGGCACGATCTGATCTTCACCGAGGACGGCAAGGATTACCTGCACGGCGAAATCGGCAACGACACGCTGTTCTCGGGCGGCGGCGACGACTGGGTCGATGGCGGCGCCGGCAACGATGAAATCGATACTGCCGGCGGCGCCGACACCGTGTTCGGCGGCGACGGCGACGACATGATCGGCGCCTGGGAAGGCAACGACACCGTCTTCGGGGGCCGCGGCAACGATTACGCCTATGGCGGCGAAGGCGACGACACCGTGACGGGCGATATCGGCAACGACTACGTGCATGGCGATGACGGCAACGACTTCGTCAGCGGCGGCGACGGTTTCGACACGCTGCAAGGGGGCATCGGCGCCGACCGGCTGGAGGGCGGCGCCGGCGGCGACACGCTGGACGGCTATGCCGGCATGGACACGATGGCGGGCGGCAGCGGCGACGATCGCTTCGTGATCCGCGCCGAAGGCATCGATTTCGACACGATCGAGGATTTCAGCCGCGCCGCCGGCGATCGCGACGTGATCGAGGTTCGTCATCCCGGGCTGACGTACGAGGATTTGAGTTTTAAGTCGTTGCATGCGCGGCCGCGATTCGTTCGGCGCGCCGATCCGCAAGCGGGTTTTTCCGGAACACGAGACGAAAGAGGTGAGGAGATGACGATTCGCACAATTCTGATGGCAGGCGTTGCCGGTACCGTACTGGCGGCCGCTCCGTTGGCGATTGCCCAGCAATCCACGCCGCAAAACCAGCCGGGCGCCAGCACGACCACGACGCCCGGCACCACGGCGCCGAGCACGACTGGTACGCCCAGCACCACGGCGCCCAGCACGGCCAATGCGCCGTCGCCGAGCGCTATGCAGGTCGACAAGCTGGTCGGCAAATCGGTGCGCAACAGCAATGGCGAGAAGATCGGCGACATCGAGGCCGTCTACGTCACCCCGACCGGCCAGGTCGACAGCGTCATCGTCGGCGTTGGCGGTTTCCTCGGCATGGGCGAGCGCGAAGTCGCGGTGAAATGGACCGATCTGAAGGTCTCCGCCGATGGCGACACCATCACGTCCAACATGACCAAGGACAGCCTGAAGGCGCTGCCGGAATACAGCTATAAGGACAAGACCTATCGCGGCCGCGTCTTCTCGGACACCGGCATCTACGGCGATCGCCGCGCCGACAGCACCCCGGCGACGCGGACCGGCGACACCCCCCGCACCCCGGGCGGCAGCTCGGTGCGCGACACCACCCCGGCGACGCCGCCTTCGGCCACCGCGCCGACGACCCGTACCGATCGTCCGGTCGTGGGCAGCGCCCCGGCTGATCGCACCGCGCCGGCCGATCGTCCGGCCCGCACTGCGGCGACCACCAAGGGCTTCACCAAGACCGGCGAAATGTCGGCCGACGCGCTGATCGGCGCCACGGTGAAGAACAAGGCGGGCGAGACCGTGGGCGAGATCAAGGACCTGCACCTCAACAAGGACGGCTCGATCAAGGCCGCCGTTGTCGGTGTCGGCGGCTTCCTGGGCATGGGCGAGCGCAACGTGCTGATTCCGTGGAATCAGATCCAGACCGCGCGCGAGAACGATGCCGACCTCGTCGTCCGCACCGAGGCCAGCAAGGACTCGCTGAAGGCGATGCCGGAATACCAGATGTAGGAAGTAGGTGACGGGCCAGCGGATCGGCCCCGAACCGAGAACCCGCCGCTGCTGTCAGAAATGACAGGGCGGCGGGTTTTTATTTGCCTGTCTTCCTTCGTGTCTCCTCTCCCCAACGGGGGAGAGGATTTAAGGTGAGGGGGTTTTGTAAAGACGACGCCCCTCACCCCAACCCTCTCCCCGTGGGGAGAGGGAGCTCATCACAGCCCCTTCAAAAACCCAACCAGCAACTCGTTCACTTCCTTCGCGCGCTCCTGTTGGATCCAGTGGCCGGCGCCGTCGATGATGTGGCTGCCGCGGATGCCGGGCAGGGTTTGCGGAAAGGCGGCGATCTGCTTTTGCGAGGCGGGGAATTTCAGCACGCCATCCTTCGATCCGGCGATGAACAGCGACGGTTGTTTGATCACCTGGCCATGGAACGGCGCCATCAGCTCCCAGCCGCGCGTCAAATTGCGATACCAGTTGAGCCCGCCGCGAAAGCCGGCACGCTTGAACTCGCCGGTGAAATAGTCGAGATCGGCCTCGCTCAGCCACGGCGGCAGCGTTTCGGGATCGACGGTGTTGTCGAGGAAACCGCCGCCTTCCTTCAGCACGCCAAAGGTCGATTTCTCCGGCGCATCGCCCGAGCCGGAGAAATAGATGCGCCGCAGGGAATTGCGCACGTCGCGCTCGAACTCCGCTTCGGCGACACCGGGCTTCTGGAAATACTGCATGTAGAAAGTGTTGATGCCGACTTTTGCCAGCGAACCCAGAATGTCGATGCCGCCGCGCGGCGTCCACGGCACGCTCAAGCCGGCGACGGCGCGGAACATATCCGGCCGCAGCAAGGCCGAATGCCACGCCACCGGCGCGCCCCAGTCATGGCCGACGATCACCGCTTGGTTCTCGCCCAGCTCCGACACCAGCGCCACCATGTCGCCGACGATGTTGAGCTGGGTATAGGCCTCGATCTGCGACGGCGCCTCGGTGCCGCCATAGCCGCGCATGTCGGGCGCCACGGCGTGGAAGCCGGCATCGGCCACCGCCTGCATCTGATGCCGCCACGAATACCAGCTCTCCGGCCAGCCATGGCAGAACAGCACCATCGGCCCCGACCCCTTCTCGGCCACGCGCATGGAGATGCCGTTGGCCTGGACGCGGCGGAAATTGGGTTCGGTCATGGTGGTGCTCCACTTTTGGTGCGCGATGAGTGTGGCGCGCTCTCAAATATGCCCTTCTCCCGCCTGCGGGAGAAGGTGGGCGAAGCCCGGATGAGGGTGTTGTCTCGATCTGGCAAGCGATGGCCCGTGAATAAAACGCAAGCACATCCTCATCCGCCCTTCGGGCACCTTCTCCCGCAGGCGGGAGAAGGGCAAAATAGGCAAACGCTTTCCGATGAGGACGCATCTCATGGCCCAGCATCTCCCCTGGCTCTACCTCGCCATTGCCGGCCTGTTCGAGGTCGGCTGGGCCATCGGCCTGAAATACACCGAAGGCTTCACCCGCCTGGTGCCGAGCGTGCTGACGGTGGCGGCGATGATCGTCAGCCTGGCGCTGCTCGGTATTGCGTTGAAGAGCCTGCCAGTCGGCACAGCCTATGCGGTGTGGACCGGCGTCGGCGCGGTCGGCACCGCCATTCTCGGCATCGTGCTGTTCGCCGATCCGGCGACCTTGCCGCGGCTGGCCTGCATCGGATTGATCGTGGTCGGGATCGTGGGGTTGAAGGTGGTGAGCTAATCACTTGATTATCTCCCTGCTAGCAACGCAGGATGCCCCCGCAAGGAGCACTACCGTTGGACACCAAAGCCGCCGCATCGCGTGTCGCGCAAACACAGCCAGGTAAACACAAGCGCGTGGCGCTGTTCGTCACCTGTCTGGTCGATATGTTCCGGCCCTCGGTGGGTTTCGCCACGGCGAAGCTGTTGGAGGAAGCCGGCTGCACCGTCGAAGTGCCGTCGCAGAGCTGCTGCGGCCAGCCGGCCTATAACGCCGGCGATCGCGCCGACGCGCGCGCCATCGCGCTGCAGGTGATCGAGGCTTTCACCGGCTACGATTATGTCGTGGCGCCGTCGGGCTCCTGCGCCGGCATGATCTCGCATCACTATCCCGCTTTGTTCGACGACGAGCCCGATCTGCGTGCCAAGGCGTTCGCGCTGGCGGAGAAGACGTTCGAGCTGACCGCTTTTCTGCACGACGTGTTGGGGATTCGCGATCTCGGACGCTCGATGCCGGGCGACGTCACCTATCACGATTCCTGCTCGGGCCTGCGCGAGCTCGGTGTGAAGGCGCAGCCGCGCGCGCTGCTGCAATCGATCGGCGCGAAAATCCACGAGATGCCCAATGCCGAAACCTGCTGCGGCTTTGGCGGCACGTTCTGCGTCAAATATCCCGACATCTCCAACGCCATGGTCTCCGACAAGAGCAAGGAGGTCGCCGCCTCGGGCGCGGGCGTGCTGCTGGCGGGCGATCTCGGGTGCTTGCTGAACATGGCCGGCAAGATCAGCCGCGACGGCTATAACGTGAAAGTGCGCCATGTCGCCGAGGTGCTGGCCGGCATGACGGACAGGCCGGCGATTGGCGAGGCGGAGGAAGGCTGATGCAATCCACCGCGCACGACTTCAAGGCCAATGTCGGCAAGGCGCTGGTCGATCCCGATCTGCAGGAATCGCTGACGCGGCTGAAGACCGGCTTCAAGGATCGCCGTCTCGCGGCTGTGCAGCAGATGCCGGAATTTGAGGCGTTGCGCGATCAGGCGCGCGACATCAAGAACCACACCCTGGCCAATCTCGATTTCTATCTCGAGGCCTATGAGAAGAAGGTGATCGCGACCGGCGGCCAGGTGCATTGGGCGCCCGACGCCAAGGCGGCGCGCGAGAAGGTGCTGGCGATCTGCCGCAAGGCCGCCGCCCGCACCGTCACCAAATCCAAATCGATGATCGCCGAGGAGATCGCGCTCAATTCCTTCCTCGAAGCCAACGACATCGAGCCGATCGAGACGGATCTGGGCGAATACATCATCCAGCTGCGCAACGAGCCGCCCAGCCACATCATCGCGCCGGCAGTGCATCTGACCAAGGACCAGGTGGCGGAGACCTTCGCCATCCATCACAAGAAATACGGCTTCGAGCACAAGCTGACCGAGCGCAACGATCTGGTGCAGGAAGCGCGCCATGTGCTGCGCGCCAAGTTCCTGGCCGCCGATGTCGGCATCACCGGCGCCAATTTCCTGATCGCCGAAACCGGCTCCTCGGTGCTGGTGACCAACGAAGGCAATGCCGATCTCACCAACACCTTGCCACGCGTGCATATCGTCATCGCCAGCCTGGAGAAGGTGGTGCCGACGCTCGAGGACGCGACGGCGCTGCTGCGCGTGCTGGCGCGTTCGGCGACGGGACAGGAATGGTCGAGCTACACCACCTTGACCACCGGTCCCAAGCGCGCCGAGGACAGAGACGGGCCGGAGGAATATCACGTCATCCTGCTCGACAATGGCCGCTCTTCCGTGCTGGGCACCGAGTTCCAGGAGATGCTGCGCTGCATACGTTGCGGCGCCTGCATGAACCACTGCCCGGTCTATGGCGCGGTGGGCGGGCATGCCTATGGCTGGGTCTATCCCGGTCCGATCGGCGCGGTGCTCAACCCGCAATTGCTGGGCGTCGAAGAGGCGCGCGATCTGCCCAACGCCTCGACCTTCTGCGGCCGCTGCGAAAGCGTGTGCCCGGTGAAGATCCCGCTGCCCAAGCTGATGCGTCACTGGCGCGAGCGCGAGTTCGAACGCCACATGACGCCGCTGGCCATGCGCTATGGCCTGTCGCTGTGGGCGTTTTTCGCGCGCCAGCCGCGTCTCTATCAGTTCGCCACCGGCATCGCCTCGCGGCTGATGTCGATGCTCGGCGGCAAGACAGGCCGCTTCGCCTCGTTGCCCCTGGCTGGCGGCTGGACGCGGCATCGCGATTTCCCGGCACCGCAGAAAGGCGGCACGTTCACCGCGCAATGGCGGCGTGGGGTGCGGCGATGAGAAAGCTAACCACAGAGGCACAAAGACACAGAGGCGCCGCAGCGCTGTCTTTCCTCTCTGTGCCTCTGTGTCTCTGTGGTTCCCCTTCATGACCGCGCGCGAGCAGATGCTAGGCGCCATCCGCCGTTCGCTGAAGCGCGGGGCCTTGCAGGGCGAGAATGCCGCCGTGCTGACGCGCCGTCTCTCCGGCCACCCGGAACACATCATCCCCGCGCGCTCCAAGCTCGATCGCGCGGGCGTTCTCGAACTCTTCAAGAAATGGGCCACGACCTATCACTGCACCATCGCCGAGGCTCAGTCCGCGCGCGACGTGCCGGGACTGGTGCAGGACTATCTGAAGTCCAACAACCTGCCGTCGCAGGCGGTGATGTCCGACGATGCGGCGCTCAATGGCTGCGACTGGAGTCAGGCGCCGCTGCTGGAGCTGCGCAAGGGCCTGCCCGAAGACAAGGACAAGGTCGCCATCACCGGCGCCTTCGCCGCCGTCGCCGAGACCGGCACCATGGTGTTCGTGTCTTCGGCCGAGCATCCGACCTCGCTCAATCTTCTGCCGGAGAACCACATCGTGGTGGTGCAGGAGAGCGACGTGGTCGGGCCTTATGAGGAAGTGTGGGCGCGGCTGCGGGCGAAATTCGGCGAGGCCACCATGCCGCGCACCGTCAACACCATCACCGGCCCCTCACGCACCGGCGACATCGAGCAGACGCTGGAGCTCGGCGCGCATGGGCCCAGGCGCATGCATGTGGTGATTGTGAAGGAGTAGCTGTCTCTAATGACGCCCTTCTCCCGCTTGCGGGAGAAGGTGCCCGAAGGGCGGATGAGGGTGTTCACCTGCATCAAACGCAGCACACCCTCACCTGGGCTTCGCCCACCCTCTCCCGCAAGCGGGAGAGGGGCGTAATGGGAGAGGCCTTTAGCGTTGCGACGTCAGCGTTACCCGATCCGCCGCCGCAATCGGCATCAGCACGTACCAGCTTCCCGGCGACTTCATCTTGCCGGCCAGCGCCGCCGCCTGATCGCCGAAGCCGAAAAAGATGTCGCCGCGCACGGGGCCCTTGATGGCGCCGCCGGTGTCCTGCGCCACCATCAAGGTCCGCAGCGGCGGGCCGGCGGCATTCATGCGCGGGCCGGGCAGGTTGGTGTCGAGCCAGACCGGCGCGCCATAGGGGATCATGGCGGGATCGACGGCGAGGGAACGGTTGGGTGTGAGCGCGATGCCCATGGCGCCGATCGGGCCCTCGCCCTTCAGCTCCTGGAAAAAGACGTAGCGCTCGTTGCGCAGCATCGCCTCGCGCGCCTTGTCGGGATTGGCGCGCAGCCATTTCTTCATCGCCGGCCAGTCGGTGACGTCTTCCGGCCCGGCGCCGTATTCCTGCAGGATGCGGCCGATGGCAAGATAGGTGTGGCCGTTATGGCCGGCGAAGCCCACGCGCATGATCTTCTTGTCGGGCAGGGTGAGGCGGCCCGAGCCCTGGATCTGCAATTCGAACAGTTCGATGGCGTCGGCGGCGTAGGCCAGCTCCAGGCCCTTGGCGCGCAAGCCGCCAGCTTCGATCTGGGCGCGTGTCAGGAACGGCGTTGCCGGCGAAGACTCAAGACCTGAAGGACGGCGATAGAGCGGATGGCGATAGGTCGGGCCCGGCACCAGGGCGGCTTCGATCTGCGGCTCGAAATAGCCGGTGAACAGCCCGGGCTTGCCCTCGCTGCTGGCAATCCAGATCGGACGGAAATTGTTTTCGAAGAACAGGCGCGCGGCGGTTCGGTCGCGGATGCTGATCGGCAGCGCCGCAGCACACGCCGGCTTCAGATCCTCCGGGCCGAGAGCGAGTTTGGCGCCCAGCGACTTGCTTGACGGCCGGGCGCAGGAGCGGCGGAAGGAGATCAGCGCCTGGACATGGTCGTCCTCGTTCCAGCCCTGCAGCTGGGCGAAGCTGACGGCGCGCAGCGCGATGCCATCGGCGGGCGGCGGCGGGGGCGCTGCCGGCGGCGGCGCACCGCCGCAGGCCGCCAAGGCCAGCAGCAGCGCCAGTGTCGCGAGATTTTTTCCGGCCCCAATCATCGCCGCTACTTAACCACATTGCGCGCATCGGCGCGACGGCGATGCGCGAAGTCGATACCGATGGATAGGATTTATAGTCGCCTGCTTCTCTTTTTCGCCATGTCGAGCGGAGTGAGACACCCTCCCCGGCCGGCCACAAGCAGCGCCGGCAACTCCTGGCTCCAATGCCTAGGGTTTCTCGCTGCGCTCGAAATGACAAAAGGGGAAAGGCGCCCTTAGTCTGAAGGCTCTAGCCCTCGGCGGGTTCCTCGGTGGCGACCAGCAGCCAGTTGGGGTTGGAGCTGTTGGTGTCGCGGGCGAAGGTCCAGACGTCGGTGACGCGCGTGACCTCGTTGGGATTGCCGTCGACGATCAGCTCGTCGGCGCTGCGCGCGACGTTGATCTGCTCGGTGACGAACTTCACCGTCACCCGCGCTTCGCTGCCGCGCATCTCGGCTGCCGTAATCTCCGATTTCTCGAAGCCGACCAGCCCGGTCTCCAGGGTCTCCTTGCTTTCCTGCCGCTGCTTGATGGCACTGGCGAAACGCTCATAGACCTCGTCAGACAGCAGCGGCCGCAGGGTCTTGGTGTCGCCCTGGGCATAGGCCGAGACGATCATCTCGAATGCCTGGCGGGCGCCCGAAACGAAGCCGCGCGGATCGAAACTGGCGTCGGCGATCTTGACCTGCGCCAGGCCGGCTTCGGCCGGACCGCCCTTGGATACCACGTCAACACCGCGCGGCAGGGCCGGATCGGGCTGCTCGCGGCGCGGCAGGTCGACCACCTTGTCGTCGCCCTTGGCGGCAGGATCGGGATGGGCGAAGGGATCGGGACGCTGGCGCTCCTCGCCGTGGCGGCGGCCGAGTACCCGGCGCAACTGCAGCACCAGGAATATCGCCACCAGGGCGATGAGGATGATGTCGATGGGAAAACTCACCGGATCGCGCCTGGTCTGGAGCGGCTTGCCCGCGGGATGTGAACGGCAATCGCCGCCTACCGGTCTTATTTAAGGCGCGCCCCGGCAAAGGGCAAGGCGAGCCGCGAAAAACCGCGAAATTGTCGCCGTTTGGCCCGCTTGTGGCCCGGGGCGGGACCGTGCTAGTTCAGCCGCCGCAAGCTGGGCCAGGCCCGGCGCCGATATTGCGGGAGCGGGGCTGCAGCAGGCCGCCCGATTCAGGAAAGGAATATGGCGACATGAGCGACACTGGCAACGGCGGGAACCAGGGCAACGCCGGCCTTCAGGGCGGCGCGCCGCCGATCGCCATCCATGCGCAGTACATCAAGGATCTGTCGTTCGAGAACCCGCTGTCGCCGGCCAGCCTGATGCCGCTGGCCAAGCCGCCGCAGATCGACCTCAACGTCATGGTCAAGATGCGCCAGCTCGAGGGCCGCACGTTCGAAGTGGCCCTGGTGATGGGCGCCGATGCGCGCAACACCGAAAACAACGACGCGCTCTTCATCATGGAGCTGGTCTATTGCGCGGTGGTGACCCTGGGCGAGGTGCCGCAGGAAGCGGTTGGCCCCCTGCTGCTGATCGAAACCCCGCGCCTGCTGTTTCCCTTCGCCCGCGCCATCCTGGCCAATGTCAGCCGCGAGGCCGGCTTCCCGCCGCTGCAGGTGGCGCCGGTCGATTTCGTGGCGCTCTACCGCCAGCAGCAGAACGAAGCGGCGCAGGCGATGCCCGATATCGGCGTCAAGTCCGACGCACCGGTGAACTAGAAAAATCCGCCAAAGCCAAAAGGCGATAACGCAACCACTCCCCTCATCCTGAGGAGCGGCCCTTCAGGGCCGCATCTCGAGGATAGGCTCCCGGAGCGATTGTGCAGCCTATCCTTCGAGACGCTCGCCGGCGTGCGCTCCTCAGGATGAGGGGATTGGGTTGCGGGCGTTGAAA
>JAQSWP010000007.1 GCA_029266575.1 Alphaproteobacteria bacterium
ATACAATTTCGGCGAGCGCATCGAAGGCCTGGCAGCGGGCCTGGGCGTGAAGATCAAGCTCGGCGGCTCCTCTCCGGTCGCAGCAGCGCCGCCGCCGCCTCCGGCGCCGGCGCTGGTGCCGAAGAAGAACTACATCGTCTTCTTCGACTTCGACCGCTCCAATATCACCGCCGATGCCCAGCGCGTGATCGACGAGGCGGCCAGTGCGGCCAAGGCTGGCAATTCGGCGCGCGTCCAGTTGACCGGTCACACCGACCGTTCCGGCTCGGAGCAGTACAACATGGCCCTGTCGCTGCGCCGCGGCGAGGCCGTGAAGCAGGCGCTGATTGCGCGTGGCATCCCCGCCAATTCCATCTTCATCATCGGACGCGGCGAGAACCAGCCGCTGGTGCCGACTGCCGACGGTGTGCGCGAGCCGCAGAACCGGCGCGTGGAGATTGTCCTTTAAAGCAACGGTCTCCGAAGATAGAGCAACGAATCGGGGCGATCCATGGGATCGCCCCGTGCTACAAAAAGACCATGGTGCCGCACGCGAGCGGCGACCGGTCAATGATCACAAGGGTTGGAAACGTGGCGGCTTTGAAGCAGAGCGTGAAATTCGCAGTAGTGGCGATGGCGATTGGTGGCCTATCGGCAATCGACCTTGGTCCGGCGCAGATCGCCCAAGCGCAGCAGCGCCAGGAGCGGCCCGCAGCAGCACAACCGGCGGCTCCGGCGCAACAGCCCGCCGCGGCCCGCCCGGCCGTGGTGCCGCAGCCGGTGCCCGAGACCTTCGAGAAGTGGACACTGCGCTGCTTCCAGGACGCCAAGGGTGCCCAGGCCTGCCGTATCGAGACTGTGGTCCTGGAAGCGAACAACCGCCCGCAGCTCGCGGTGACGGTACGCCCGCCCGCCGACGCCAGTCAGCCCTCGGTGGCGACCGTAACGCCGCCTTGGGGCGTTCTGCTGGCGCGCGGGATCGATATGCAGGTCGATTTGCAACAGGCGATGCGCATTCCCGTTCGCACTTGTTTGCCGACCGGTTGTCTGGCCGATTTTTCCTTGATCGACGCCATCAACACTCAGTGGCAGAAGGGCACCACTTTGAAGCTCACCATGGCTGCCGCTAACGGGCAGTCGTTAAGCATCGACGTGCCGTTGGCCGGTTACCTCAAGGCCTATGCCCGCCTGCTGGAGAAATCAAAGCGCTGAGCGCAATGGTTTTTCGGGCCTGATGGCCGTGCCGCACTCGCCATCTTTATTGGTTCCTCGGCGCCTCAAATTCCGAGCAGGCTCAGCGCAGTCCCACCTTGGGGAATTCAGGTTGCGGCTGGCGTTGCAGGCCAGATCGATTCTCTGCTGGCATTTGAAATGCCAATCGTCTTTTGTCTGGTTTTCAGTTGCCAAGCCGACATCGATCTTTCAAACGCCTTGTCGCAGGCACTTGAGACCGGCATTAAGCTGCATCTTGTCATGATTGCCGAGGATGGTCAGATCTTGAGGGTGGCCGTCCCGCTTTCAGGATTCTCTCGAGCGCAGCGGCACATAATGAACCAAACGGGCCAGTAAAATCCGACGATCAGAAATCGCGAATGAATTCCGGCCGCTTGCCGCTCGGCAGGCTGGCGATGCTGTCGACTTCGCGTAGGTTGATGGCGAAGGCGCCGTGGAATAGATCGGTTACCCCGTCGATAAGCTTGCTGCGCTCGGCGGACGTTAGTCGTCGGGCCGGAGCCACAAGAAGGTCGATGCGATCGGCGGCGATCTGACGGAATTGCCACTGCTTGACGGGAGCGATTGCGGTCCAGTCCAGTCCGTCGATCGGTACGAATTGGCGGCTATTGTCGGGGAACTGCACGATCGAGCGTTCGCGTCCCAGAATGCGCTCCAGAACAGGCCACGTGCGTCCGCAACCGCACGTCGTGCCGGCAATCGCATAGTCGCCGACCTCGTATCGGATCAACGGCATGATGAAACTGTGCGGCAGCGTTACGAGAACCCGACCCTGCGTACCCGGCGGAACTGGCTGCCCCTCGTCATCGACGATTTCGACAATGGCGAGCGGCGTGACGTGATAGCGTCGGCTGTGTTCGCATTGCAACGCTATGTATCCCGCTTCTTCCGTTGAATACCGATCGCTGAGTTGAGCGCCAAAGGCCTTTTGCAGTATCCAATGCAACTCCTCGCTCACCATCTCGCCGAACGTCAAGAATTGCCGAATGGACAACTGCGGACCGCCGCGCTGCAACTTCAGGTAGGCGAGCTGGCGAGCGACGCTGGGCCAGGTCGTGACATAGGTCGGCCGCTCGGCTTCGAGCCAATCCAGTACCTCGCCTATGTCTCGGCCTACCGGGTTAATTTGCACCCGAGGCCCCGTGGTCACGAGGTTAAGCGTCTCGCGGCTCCAATAGGGGCCACCGCGATCCTTGCCGACTTCCTTGCGGATCACCGCCAGCTTGCCCGAGAAGTCCCGCCGGTTCCAGATGTGATCGGTGAAAGTAACGGCATCAAACAACAACCCATTGATTTCCGGCTTGTCGACGCGCAGGTGCTGGCCGGTCGAGCCGGACGTTTGGAACGAAACGACTTCACCCCATTTGACCGGCGCCGGGTAGGCGCGCATTTCCTCGGCATGCAATTGTATCGTCTGGCGAGTCAGCACCGGCAGTTTCGGTAGGGTGCCGACATCAAAGGATTTAGCCCGTGGATCAAAGCCAACTTCGCGCAGCCTTTTGCGCCAGAAGCTCGAATGTTTTTCGGCATGGAGGAAAAGCGCATGCAACTGCCGGTATTGAAGCGTGGTCACCTGGGCAATTGGAGCGCGCGAAGACCATTCGAGTTGCGACGCAATGGCGAACACCTGCGCCGCTCGCGCGTCAGGAATTCCAGGAAACAGATGGTGGGGGATGGCAGATTCGAGATGCATTGCGTTCAATTCAGCTGCTGCACTATACACCAATATACCGTCATTTAACACAGCTCCTCCCGGCTGCCCTCCCGCTCTTGCATCGCACAACACTGGGACCAGAGAGCGATCAGCTGTGTCAGGGGAATGGCAAGCCCCATCGATGTGGCCAGGCACTTGAACTGAGCGGGTTGATTGGTAGCCAAGTCGTGCGTTGCCACGACAAGGGCAGGAATGCAGCGTTGCAAATTCGATTTCGGCCTTGGACACTCCAATTGTCAATCATTTAGGAACAAGAATGATTTCAGTAGCTCTGGTTTGTTTTGCAAAGTCTTTCGTCTTTTGTTCGTGCTGCATTAGAGCTTATCCCACCCTATCGCCGACAATTTATTTCTCCGTTGTTCCGTAAAGGGGGGTGTGAGCCTCCGCAACCAAATTTGCCTCAGGGCCTACCGGATCCCAAGGCTAAGTTGTTTGTGAATGTCGGTGAATGAGATGCAACCCTTCCTTGAAGAAGCGTGGTGACTCGCATAGCGTGATGGGCCAGCCCGCAGCGTAAGGTCGTTCCTAAACAGCAACGAAATGGGGATCCCGATGAACCGCAATTTCTTCGCGTTCGCCTTCGCTATTCTGCTTGTGATCGCCAGTCCGTCCGCGCGCGCCGACAGCGCAGCGGAAATCACCAGGGACGCCAACGCCACCCTGGCAGATCTGCTGGCGCAAAATCCTGGCGCGCGGGCGCTGGCGGCCGAAGCGAAGGCCATTCTGGTGTTTCCCGACATCGTTAAATTCGGCCTCGTCGTCGGCGGCCAAGGCGGCGAAGGCGCCCTAATCAGGGGCGGCAGGGTCGTGAGCTTTTATCGCACCGCTTCCGTATCGTACGGCCTGCAGGCCGGCGTGCAGCGGTTTGGCTATGCGCTCTTCTTCATGAACGACAATGCGCTGGCCTATCTCGATCGATCAGACGGCTGGGAAATCGGCGTGGGTCCGAGCCTGGTCGTTGCCGATGAAGGCATCGCCCGCAGCGTCACCAGCACGACCACGCGTAGCGACATCTACGCGTTCATTTTCGACCAGAAGGGGCTGATGGCGGGCGTGGGGCTGCAAGGCACGAAGATAACGAGGTTCACGCCCTCGCGCTGACCCGCTGCGGCACTAGCGCATCAAGGTGCGCGGCAGGACCATGACGATGTCGGGCCACAGGGTGATGATGGCGATGGTGACCAGCATCGCGATCAGGAACGGCAGGGTGCCGATGAAGACGTCCTCGATGCGACCCTTCGTGCGCAGGCTCTGGATGACATAGGCGTTCATGCCGACCGGCGGGGTAATCAGCGCCGCTTCCGACACCAGCATCACCAGAATGCCAAACCACACCGCGTCATAGCCTAGCGCGACCATGATCGGCGTCAGCACCGGCACGGTCAGCACAGTCATCGACAGCACGTCGAGCACGCAGCCCAGCATCAGATACATCAGCACCACGATCAGCACCGTTTCCTGCGGCGTGACGTTAAGCGCGCCGATGACGTCGGTGAGCTGGCGGACCAGGCCGGTGAGCACGACGGCGAAATTAAGGAAGAAGGCGGCCACCAGGATCAGCATGATCATGGCGGTGGTGCGCATGGTGTCTTCGAAAGCCTTGTGCAGCAGGGCAAGACTAAAGCGGCCACTCCACAGGCACAGGCCCAAAGCGGCCAGCACGCCAAGCGCTGCAGCCTCGGTGGCGGTGGCCCAGCCGGCATAGATCGAGCCTACCACCAGCAGGAACAAGCCGATCGGTGGCAGCAGGTCGGGCAGGGATTTAAGCCGCTGGCCCCAGGAGTATGTCTCGCCGCGCCCGCTCCACCTCGGCCGGATCAGGCAGGCGATCAGGATGGTTAGCATGAACAGCCCGGCCAGCAGAAAGCCGGGGAGGACCCCCCCGAGATAGAGCTGCGGGATGGAGGTATTGGTCAGCGCGCCGTAGATGATCATGTTGATCGACGGCGGAATGAGGATGCCGAGCGTGCCGCCGGCGGCGAGCGAGCCGAGAAACAGCCGCTCGTTGTAGCCCAGCGCCTTGATCTGCGGGATGGCGACCGTGCCGACCGTCGCCGCCGTCGCCACGCTCGAGCCGGAAGTGGCGGCGAACAGCGTGCAGGTTGCGATGTTGGTGTGCATCAGCCGGCCCGGCAGCCAGTTGAGCCAGGGCAGCAGGGCGGAATACATGCGCGCCGCAACGCCGCTCACCGAGAACAGCAGATCGCTGCGGCCATTCTCCCACGCGATCGAGCCTAGCATGGCATGGATCGGCACTGGCGTGACGAAACCCTCGATCAGCAGGCCGAGGATCATCAACACGGCGGCGACGGGCAGGCCCAGGATCGCCAGCACCAGCAATGCGACGGTGAATTTGGCCAGCATCAGCGCTCGTCCATCACGTCATGGACCGGCGCCGGTACGGGGCGCACCAACCGGGCGATCAGCAGGATCGTGGCAGCCAAAGCGAAACCGATCAGCCCGATCAGCCACAGCCCTTGCGGCAGCCACAGCGGCACCCGCAACGGTGTGTTCGATACCGAACCCAGCCGCAGCGATTCGCCCAGCACGCCGACCGCTTGCCAGGCCAGCAGGATGGCGACGCCGACCAGGCTAGCCAGCGCCAGCAGATCGAAGATGCGGCGCGGGCCGGCCGGCAGGCGCGAGGAAACGACGTCGATGCGGATATGGGCGTCGCGGAACAAGGCCCAGGCAGCGGTCCAGGCGAAGGTTACGACCAGCACGTAGCCGGAAATCTCGTCCGTACCCTGCAAGCTGAAGGAGAACAGCTTGCGCAGGACGATCTCGATGCCGATCAGGACGGCGCAGGCGAGAACGGCATAGCCAGCCGCCCAGGCGGCGTAGCGCGAGATTTCCCGCGCCCGCCCAACCAGCCGCTCGATCCCGCCGTCGCCGCCTTCTTCAACCATCGCCAGTCCCGCGACGCGATTGCCCTAGGGGGCCTGCATCTTGAGCTGCATGACCTTGCCGATGCTCTCGTTCCATTGCTGGGTGCAGGCCGGACCGCAGGACTTGGCGAAGCTCGGCAGCACGTTCTTCTCAACGATGCCGGCCAGAGCTTTCTTGTCGGCGTCGGAAACCGGCACCAGCACCATCTTGGCCTTGGTGATGCCCTGCTTGCCTTCCCAGGTGCAGCGCGCATCGCCGGCACTGCACCAGATGCCCTGGTCGGTGGCGTCATGCGCCAGCTTGGTGGCGGCCGGCACGAAAACCTTGTCGGTCGCCTGCTGCAACCAGGCGCGGACCTTGGGATCGAGCTTGTCCCAGCTTGCCTTGTTGGCGGCGCGGATCCACGGCGCCCAACCAACCGTCAGCGGAAAGATATGGTCGGCGACTTCGAACAGCTTGCCGGTATTGCCCGACAGCGTGCCGGTGATGACGCAGTCGATGACGCCGCGCTGCAGGGCCGACGGCACTTCGCCGAACGACATGGTGATCGGCGTGCCGCCCAGGCCCGAGACCAGATCGGCCACGGTGGCGCTGGAGCCGCGGATTTTCTTGCCCTTCAGGTCGGCGATCGATTTGACGGCGCCTTTGCACCAGATGACCTGCGCCAGCGACGGTCCCATCGCCAGCGGCACCACGCCGACGGCGTTCTGCAGTTTGGCGCGCACAATCGGCGCATAAGCGTTGATCGCCCGCACTTCAGCCTCGACGTCGGGCGCCACGCCGGCCAGATCCATGCCGTCGAGTTCGGGCGCGTCGCCCGCGGCATAGTTGGCGATCATGTCGACGACGTCGACCAGCCCGGCCTTCAAATGCCGGAAGGCTTCCGGTCCCTGCATGTTGAGATCGGTCATGCTGACCAACTCGACCTCGATCTTGCCGCCGCTGAGTTCGGGCACCTGCTGCGACCAGAACGGTTTTTGCAGTAGCGACCAGGCCGGCGTGTTGGACCAGATGCCCAAAACGCGGATCTTGGTTTTCGGCATGTCTTGCGCCAGACGTTTCAACTCCGCCTCGTCGGCGGCCTGATCGGCGCGCGCCGGCAGCGCGGCGCTGCCCAGGCCTGCAATAGTGAGAGCTAGAGCGGCGATACGGACAATGCGATCGAACATGAGGGGGCCTCCCTTGGCAAAGACGAATAGGTGGACTCAACTGCGCGGCAGACCACTGAAGAATTTGGCGCGATCGTTCAGCCGGTACATCAGCATCGACAGATCGTTCTCGCTCAACAGCACGCGCATGCCCAAGCCGGTGTAGCGCGCCCAGTCGCTGGGTTCTTTCACCCCGCCCATGCCGGCGATCTTGCCGTGCTTCCTGGCGGCGGCGCACAGCTTGCCGACGGCGTCGGTGACCCGCTCGTGGCCGTATTGCGAGGGGATGCCCATCTCGAAAGTCAGGTCGCTGGCGCCCATGAACAGCACGTCGACACCCTTGGTGGCGGCGATGGCATCGACATTGGCGACGGCTTCGGGCGATTCGATCATCACCGTGCAGACGACGTTGTCGTTGAAAACGGTGCACAGCTCGGGCAACGACTTGCCGGTGTAGCCGAATTGCGGAATCGAACCCGGCACCGACAGCTTGCCGACCGGCGGGTAGCGGCAGGCCATGGCGGCGGCCTCCGCTTCGGCGGCGGTATTGACGTGCGGCACGAACACGCCCAGCGCGCCATTGGATAAATGGCAGCCGATCTCGGCCGGATCGTTCTTGCGCGCGCGCACGAAGGGCAGCACACCGGCGCGGATGGCGGCGAGGTTGATGTCGTAAGAGCGGTCGAGCGGCACGGGGCTATGCTCGTCGTCGGTGAAGAACCAGTGATACCCGGCGCTGCCCAGCATCGGGCCGATTTCGCTGGTGCGGCTGTGGCGGATGTTCAGGCCAACGACGATTTCATCGGCTTTCAGGCGTTTGAAGAACGGCAGGTCGATCTTGCTCATCGTTATTCCATTATTTGGACTTTTGTTCACCTCAACCGTTGCCGATCCTTGAAAGGATGACAATAACGTTGAATAGTTCCTCACAAAAATGGGTCCATTATGTGGACCAAATTGAGGGACGCGATGCCAGCGGCAGGATCAGGTGGCCGAAATTCGGGCGGCGCACAGACAGTGCATCGCGCCGTCGACGTGCTGCGTTTTCTGGCAACCGGCGGTCCCGACGGGTGGTCATTGGGCGATGTCGTCAGCGCCGCCGATCTGACCAAGGGCACTGCGCATCGTCTGCTGGCGGCGCTGATGGCGGACGATCTGGTCGAACAGGAACCCAGCACGCGCCGTTATCGGCTGCGTGTCGATCTGCTTGGCTTGCGGCGGGATTTGGACTGGTACCAGCCGTTGCGCCAGCTGGTGGCGCCGATGCTGCGCCAACTGGCGGACGAGCTGGGCGATACGGTGTTTCTGTCGGTGCGCAGTGGCTTCGATGCACTGTGCATTGCTTGCGAGTTGGGCGGGTTTCCGATTCGCACTTTCCCGTATGACGAAGGCGAAAGGCGCCCGCTCGGCGTCGGTGCCAGTGGCTTGGCCATGTTGGGCGCGCTCGATCAGGCGAATGTCGATCGGGTGCTGAGCTTCAATCGCGGCCGGCTGCGGGCGCACAAGAATTTCTCGCCGCCGGAATTGCTGGTCCTGGTCGAGCAAACACGTAAGCGCGGCTATTCCGTGATCGATGGATTGATCGTGCCGGGAATGGTGGCGGTCGGCATCGTCTTCAACGATCCCACGCAACGGCCGAACCTTGCGTTGAGCGCAGCAGGCATCGCCGATCGCATGCCGCGCTCGCGCTGGCCTGAAATCGTGGCGGCGTTGCACCGTGGGCGGGAGAACATGGAAAAAATGGTCAGAGCGGATATGCGCCATGCCGGCGCCCAGCGCCCGAGCCCGCGACGCCCGCGCACGGCCTAGCGCGCGCTGCCGAGATTGCCGGAGATGGTGGCGGCGGTGCGCGTCAGTGCCGGCAGGAAGATCTTCAGCGCCTCGTCGGTGAAACGCACCGTCGGCACCGTCAGACTCAACCCCGCCGAGACCTTGCCGTTATGGTCGGTGAGCGGGATGGCCACCGCGCAGACGCCGTCGCGCCATTCGCCGCGGTTGATGGCGTAGCCCTGGCGGCGGACTTTGGCGAGTTCCTTGTCGAAGGCGGCGCGCTCGATCACGGTGCTGCGCGTGTAGCGCTGCGGCTGCCAGGCAGCGTCGATAGTGTTGGGCTCGGCGAAGGCCAGGATGATCTTGCCCAGCGCCGAGCAATGCGCCGGCGCGCGCTGGCCGACATAGGTGTCGACGCGCACCGGCTGGTTGCACTCGATCTTCTCAACGATGACGACGCCATCGCCGTCCAGCACGCCCAGATGGGGGCTCTCGTTGATCTTCTGCGCCAGCGTACGCATCGGTTCCAGCGCCACGGCGCGCAAGGCAACGCGACCCAGGGCGCGGGCGCCGAGTTGCCAATTGCGCAAGGTCAGCCGGTAATGGCCCGAGTGCGGCAGCTTCTCGACATAGCCGCGATAGACGAGCGTGGCGAGGATGCGGAACAAGGTGGCGTTGGAGGATTTAAGCCGCGCCGCCAGTTCGGTGAGGCTGATCTCCTCAACCTCGGCCAGCGCCTCCATCACGTCCAGGCCCTTACCCAACGTGGCGGTGTAATAAGCTGGTTTGGCGGTCGTCTTGGCGCGGGCCATGGCTTGGCTTGACCCTTTCCGAGGTTGAGCGTAGACAGATTAGCAAGAAATGAAAATCGTTTTCAATAGATGAAAACGAAGGAAGAGGAGAAACGCCATGGCTTCGGTTCTCAGCGCTGAACAGCTTCGCCAGTACGAACAGGACGGTCTGGTGTTCGTGCGCGGCCTGTTCGATGCGCAGGAAGTCGATCTGCTGCGCCGCGCCATGGAAGAGGATCCGGCGATCCGCGATCACACCATCGGGCGGCCCGACGCCGACGGCAAGATCACGCGCATCTCGTTGTGGAACCGGGCGGGCGACAGCGTTTATGGGCTGGCGGCGCGTTGCGATCGCATGGTCGATACGGCCGAAGCGCTGATTGGCGAGGAGGTCTATCACTACCAGTCGAAGCTCACCGCCAAGGAGCCGTTCACCGGCGGCGCCTGGGAGTGGCATCAGGATTACGGGTACTGGTACTACAACGGCTGCCTGCGTCCCGACATGTTCTCCTGCATGATCGGGCTCGATCGCAGCGATCGCGACAATGGCTGCCTGCAGATCGTCAAGGGCTCGCACAAGCTGGGCCGCATCGATCACGTGCCGGTCAGCGACAAGCAAAATGCCGCCGATCCCGAGCGCATGAAACACATTCTGGAAAAACACGAGGTTGTCTATTGCGAGCTCGATCCGGGCGATGCCGTGTTCTTCCACTCCAACGCCCTGCATCGTTCGGACCAGAATCGCTCGCCCAATCGGCGCTGGACCTTGCTGATCTGCTACAACGGCGTCAGCAACGATGCCTATGTGCGCGAGGACGATCGCTCCTACGTCAAGCTCGACCGGGTCGATGACGGGGCGATCAAGCGGGCAGGGCTGAAATTCTCCACTGGCGATTTCGAGCATTTCGCCAGCAAGCCGTTCGTCCCCGATGTCGGGCGTGCAGCCGCCGGCGACTAGGCGTCGACGATTTCGTAGTGCGTTGCCGTCGTCTCGAAGCGAGACAGCACGGCGCAAGCCTGCGGGTCGACTTTGGCGATGGAGACATCGTCGCCGGCAAAGGCCTTGATCGACTCCAGCGATTGCCAATGCGTGACGGCGAGGAATTCGACCTCGCCGTTTTCGCTTTTCTCCAGCAGGAAGCAGCCGCGAAAGCCGGCCAGAGCTGCGATCTGCGGGCGTACCTTGTCGCGGAAATGCCGGCGGTAGAGCGCGGCGTTTTCCGTCGTGGCCCAGCCGCGCCACAGCCTGGCAATCATGCCAGCGGTCCCAGCCCGACCAGGCCCAGCCGGATGCGGCGATTGTGGCGGCCCTTGTTGTCGATCTTCAGGATCTTCAGCGGCCGTGAATTGCCCGTGCTGGCCAGATGCGTGCCGCCGCAGGCCTGCCGATCCAGCCCCTCGATATCGACGATGCGGATCAGACCGTCCGATGTCGGCGGCGGGGCGACGGAGCGGCTGCGGATCAGGCCGGGCGTGTTCTGCGCTTCTTCCTGCGTGACATAGACGCAATTGACCTTCAGGTCCTGGCGCGTGACCTCGTTAATCGGCGCTTCCAGCGCGCGCAGCCTGTCGTTGTCGGCCTGCGGCAGGTCGAAATCCATGCGCGCGGTGCCGTCGTCGTTCATCTGCACGCCGGTCACCAGCGCGCCGTCGAAGTTCTGGAACACCAGCGCGTTCAGGATATGCGTGCCGGTGTGCATCTCGCGCATCATCTGGCGGAAAGCGGCGTCGGCCGCGACCTCGACCGGGCCCGCCGCCTCCACTGGATCAGCCAGCACGTGCCACAGCTGCCCGCCGCTCATCTCCAGGCCGGTGATGGCGCTCTCGCCGCCCGACCAGCGCAGCCGGCCGCGATCGGGCAACTGCCCTCCGCCGCCTGGATAAAGCGGCGTTTGCTTCAGGCGCACGCGTCCGGGTGCCGCGTCGATGATTTCGGTTTCGAGAGCGAGGGTGTCGGGATTGTCGTGACAGAAATAGCGCATGGGGCGCTTTAGCTCCGCTTTGAGGTGAGGGAGCGATTCTGGACGGCAGCAGAGGGATCGTATTGGTGAAAATTGCGGCCTAGCCGACCACCCCGGACCGGTACTGCAGCGGGGTAATGCCGTAGGCGCGCTTGAAATGGCGGGTCATGGCGCTTTGATCGTAAAAGCCAGCGTCGCTGGCGGCGACAGCGAGCGATGCGCCGTTCTTAAGCGAGCGGCAGGCAGCGCGCAGGCGAAGCTGCGTCAGGTAGGCGTGGGGCGAGAGGCCTGTGCCGCGGTTGAACAGGCCGATGAGCTGGAATTTGGTCAGGCCGATTTCGGCCGCCAAAGTCTCAAGCGGCAGGGTGTCGGCATAGGATTGGCGCATCAACTCGATGACCTTGCCCAGCAACTGGTGGTCCTGCGGCGCGTCTTCGATGTCGTGCGGCTTGCTGCCGTGGCGCTCGAACAGCTTGCCGAACGATGCGAACAGCAATTCCTCTTCCTGCAGCGAATCGGCATTGCGTTCCAGCGCGCGGTGCAGGTAGGCGAAGCTTTTGATCAGGTCGCCACCGGTGAAGAGATTGGCAGTGAAATAGGGAATGCGCCTGATGCCCAAGCCCTCGCGCACGATGTCGAGCGCCGATTCGGTGAGATAGAAGGAGCGGTATCGCCACAGAGTGCTCCAGCCCATCCAGCCGGCATGCGGCTCGTCGGGATTGAAGACGAACAGCGTGCCTTGCGTTGCGCGCTGGACGACGCCGCGGCTTTTGATCTCGGAGCCGCCTTCTTCGGTAACGGCGATCACCAGCGCATCGTGCGAGTGTGGCGCAAATCCATGGGTGGTGAAATCGGCGCGCATCAGGGTCAGGCCGGGCACGGTGACGGCCCGGCGATATTCCGTATGGTTATGCGGATCGGTACGCGCCATGCCTTCTTAGCCAGAGATCGGCCGCATGGCATCGACCTGGATTTCGATCAGCATTTCCGGCCAGGGCAGTTCCATGCCGTAAAGCAGCATCGAGGCCGGCCGTGCGTCGCCCAGGAATTTCTCGCGGATCGGACGATACGCCGGCGCATCGCTTTTGCTGACGATGTATTGCGTGACCTTGACGATGTCGCCCACGTCCATGTCGGCTTGTTTCAACGCCGCCAGCACGTTCTTCCAGGCCCATTCCGCCTGGGTCGCGAAGTCTGGAGACAGCTTGCCGTCGGGATCGAAGCCGGGCGTGCCCGAGGTCGTGACATAGCGCGCCGGGCCCTGCCATTGCACGGCGTCGCTGTAGAGGGCGATGCGATTGGCGATGCCGGTGTCGATGTTGCGTTTCATGGCGCTCCCCTTTCCCTGGAACCGCCAGATTACATCACTCAGCCGGTTTGCTCAGCCGGCGTATTGAACGGGGCAAAGGCCTCGATCAGCATGCGCCGCCACCAGCGATGGCCGGGCTCGTTCTGGAAGCGCTGATGCCACCAGATATAGGCTTCCGCGCGCGGCATTTCGAGCGGCATCGGACGCAACACGATGCCGAAACGGTCGCGCCCGAATTCGCCGATGGCGCGCGGCACGGTCGAGATCAGGTCGGACTGGGACACAATGGTCGGCGCACCGATAAATGCCGGCACGGTCAGCGCCACGCGCCGCGACTTGCCGAGCTTGCCCAGCACCCCATCGACGTAGCCGGTATCGGCGCCGCCGGTGCTGACCAAAAGATGCGGCTGCTCACAATAGGCATCGAGATCGAATTTGCGCCGCAGCGCGGGGTGGCCGGAGCGCAGAATGCAGACGAAATCCTCGCTGATGAATCTCGTCTTCATTAAGGTCTTGTCCAAAGCCATCTGTTGCTCGATCTCGCCGCCCGCCAGCACCGTGTCGAGCGCGCCGGAAACCAGCTTGGCATGCAGATCCGGTCCCACCGGCAGGATGCGCACGTCGACATTCGGCGCTTCGGTGTTGAAGCGCTTCATCAGGGGCGCAATCCCCGTCAGCAGGGGATAGTCCACGGTCGACAGAACGAAACGGCGGCGCGAGGTTGCGGGATCGAATTCCGCATCGTTTTGCAAGGTGCGTTCGAGTTCGTTAAGCCCGCTGCGCAGCATGGGCGCCAGGCTGACCGCCAGCGGCGTCGGCGCCAGTCCATCTGAGCTACGGACAAATAATTCGTCTTTATACAGCGCACGCAGTTGTTTTAGCGCGTGACTGACGGCAGGTTGAGTGAGATGAAGCTTCTTCGCCGCGCGGGTGACGCTCATTTCACTGAGCAGGGCGTCCAGGACCAGGAAGAGGCGGAGATTGGTCTCGCTTATATTAGCGCGTCGCATGACCTCATTATGCGCATCGATTTGATTTATGATGCAAGTCGATTGCCTTATGTTGGAAGACATTCACCGAGGGCATTTCCATGAATTTCCAAGGCCCAGTCGAACTTGAATCGGTGGATCAAATCGATTTCTATTCGACGGTTCATAAAGGCTTGCGTCGAGGCCTCTATGAGGCTTCTCAGGCCCTGGCTATGGCTGACGCCAATGATGACGAAGGCGTCATCGATGCACTCGATCGGTTACACGGAATATTGCGATTGCTAGGGAAGCTCGGCGGTACCGAGGCGATCCGGATATATGAGTTTCTCGAAGCAACTCGTCCGGGGTCTACCCAGGCGGCACGAGCCGACAGCGAGCGTCATACATTGGCCGTTGGAGCCTTATTGCGACTGGAAAAGGAAGTTCGCGCGGCAGGTCCGCGCGACCGGCCGGAGCTGCTGGGTATACTGAATTCAAGTTTCACCGAATTGGTTGGTGAAGCGCTTATGCACATGGCGGATGCCGAGCTGGAGGTTATGCCACTGTTGCGGGAGAGCGGCAGCTACGAGGAGCTCTCGGAATTGCGGCGGCAGTTTTATGCCGATTTGGGCCGCGATGCGGTAATGGCCATGGCGCGGGAAGTTCTCCAGGCGGTGGGTGCGCGGGAGAGGCTGGCATTCCTCAAAACCGTCCAGCGCGCGGCGCCCTCTGCGATCTGGCCGTCGGTATGGTGGATGGCTTGCGCCATCGTTTCCCAGAACGAGCGTGAGGATTTTACCAGAATATTGGGCGTGGATTGCACGCAAGTGCCGTTGGGCCAAACGTTCTAAGCTAATAGTCCCACTCCACCGCGACGCCAACCTTGCTGCGTGCCCCGGTCCCGACTTCACTCTCAACCTTGATGTTGGGGGTCACTTCAATCTCCACCACAGCGCTGCTCGAGCTTGCGTTCGCGCCTTGCTTGGCGCCGAGATAGACGCCGGGTGCGATGTAGCGCCCCGCCTCGAGCGAGGAGGTGCCGATCGGAGACGATCCCGCCGCCTTGGCATCGGGATCGGAACTGACGCCCAGCCGGTCGAAACCCAATCCTTTGCGCAGCTTGTCCAAAATGCCGCCACCGGAACCCGTCAGGCCCGATAGCGTGCCGACCGACTGGGCGATCTCCGCCATCTGCACCGGGCTGAGCTTTGCCGTCGATTGGCCAAACAGCAGCCGGGCCATGATTTCATCCTGCGGCAGCGGCGGCGAGGAGGTCAGAGTGACTTTGGGTGCGGCGGGCGTGCCGGAGATCACGATTTCCGCCGTGCCGCCCTCGATGCGGGCGGTGGCGGTGAAATCGACATAGGGCTCCAGCCGGTCCGGATCGGGGAACGTGACCGTACCGCGGGTGAATTCCAGCCTGCGGCCGGCGCCGGAGAAAGTGCCACGGCGCAGTTGCAGAGCACCCTGAACCTGCGGCCGGGTCAGCACCCCCGCCACATTCAGCGTGCCGCCCAGTTCGACATCCAGGCCGCGCCCGCGCACGAGGACGTTTTGCGGCGCATTGACCTTGATCGCCAGCCGTGTCTCCGGACCAGGCAGCGCCGGCTTGACCGGCTTGTCGTCCGGTGCGCCGCTGGGCCGGTTGATTTCACGCACTTGGACGGTGGCGATGTCGGGACCCTGGTTAACGTTGGCATCGAGATTGATCTCTGCGCGCTCAACCGTGACGGTACCGCCCAGCGTCTTGCCCTGCATGACCGATCCGCCCAGATGCAGGTCGGCGGACACAGTGATCTGCATGTCGGCCCGGTCGCGCAGGCGAGCCGAGCGGGCGACGATGTTGACATCGACTGGCAGATTGAAATGCCGGTCGATCTGCACCGAGCCACTGAGCGTGATCTCGCCTTCCTTCGGTTTGGCGCTGAACTGGCGGATCTCGAGCCGGTCGCCGACCACGGCAACGGTTGCGTCAATGTCGCGAATGGCGATGCCGTCGGCGTAGTTGAAATAGCGTCCGTCGACGATGCGAATGGTCCCGTCGCCGCCAACGGCGCCGCCGTTCGCCGTCAGCGTGAGGTCGACGGCGAGATTGCCGTTGAGCCGGCCATTGCCGGCGAGGAAGGGCGTGAGCTGGGCCAGCCGCATGCTGCCTTCCACCCGCAACCGCCCGTCGTTGATGCCATCGGCGCCAGGCAGCGGACCGGCGCCGGAGAAATTCAGCGTATTGCCCTGACCGGCGGTGAAGCGGCCTTCGACGGTGGCGTTGTCGTTGCGCAGCGCGATCTTCGCCGTGAGCGCACCGGGCGGGATGCCGGCGGTGCGGATGGTGCGCAGGCGCATGTCGCTGGCATCCAGAGTGAGATCGACCTGCGGTTGCGCTAGCGCGCCACGCACTGTGGCGGTGAAATTGGCGGCGCCGAAAATCTGCAGCTCGGGATCGAAGGCGCGCAGCAGCTGCAGTGGCAATGCGCGGCCTTGGACATCGAGATTGCTGTTGGGCCCGACGGTGCCGTTGACCGACACCGTGCCGGTGCCGGTGCGCAAGTTGGCGCGTTCTATGGTGGCGGTATCGCCTGCCAGTCGAAGGCGGGCAAGTGCTGCCAAAGCGATGGTCTGTCCCGAATAGACGCCATTCATGCTCTGCAGATCGATGGTCGTTTCGCTCTCGCCGATGGCGGCCTTGCCCTGGGTGGTGAGGCGCAGCCTGTCGCCCGTTCCTTCGGCGTTGAAGGCAAATCCGGCTCGTTCGCCGCTTGCTTTCAATGTCATCTGGCGCAGCGGACCGGCGAGCTTGCTGCCACTGGCGCTGAGGGCGAGGTCGAAAGCGGCGCGGCCCAGCGGATCGGAGACAGTGCCATCGACCTGGGCGCGATCCAGGGCCATATCGTCATTGAGACGAAAATTCTGCGCCGTGGCGGCAATCTTGATCTTATTGTCCTTGATCGCCTTGAGCGTGGCGTCGAGGCTGCCGGCAAGGCGCACCGGCAGGAAAGGGTTGAGCTCTTGCAGCCTGCCTGCCTTGATCGCCAGATCACCGGTGGCGCCAGTCGAAGCAATGGCAAAATTGCTGCCGACGACACTGATACTGGCCCAGCGCAGATCGAAATCGCGCATGATGGCGCGGCCATCCTCGGCGACAGTGAAATCGCCGCCGCCCTTGATCGGCGCCTTCTGCATCTCTCCATCGACGGCCAGCTTGCCGGATGTCTGGCCATTGACGCGACGCGCGTCGAGTTCGACGGCAAGCCGCGGCACCTCGGCAACGCCGACGCGGGCATCCGAAAGCGTGCCGCGCAAACGGGCGGTCAAGGCCTCCGCCGTTTCGCTGAGCGTCAGAGTGCCCGAGGAGCGGCCGGCGAGTTGGGCATCCAGCGCCGCCAGATCGTTCAGTTTCCATTCCAGGTGCGCGTCGCCCAAACGACTCTTGCCCTGTCCCTGCGCGGTGAGGCTGCCGGCGCCCGATTCCAGGCTCAGCGATTGCACGCGCCAGCTCTGATCGGCGCCCAGCGAGCCACGCATCGAAGCGGTGAGTTTCGGCGCCAGCAGCGGCCCCGGGACTTGCGGTACGCGGCCATTTTCCAGCGTGCCTTCCAGGCTCACCGCCACTTGCTCGCGGTTCTGTTCCGCCTGCAGCGACAGATTGAGGCTGCCGGCGATATCGAGATCGAGAGCTTTGGCGAACACCGACAGGTCGGCGGCGGCAGTGCGCACTGAGCCGCTGGCAAGATTGCGCTGCGCATCATATTGGCCAGTGCCTTCGGCGGTAAGGACGGGGGAGGTGAGTTTGAAGTCGCGCAGCACGAGCAGCCGATTGCGCGCTTGCGTGGCATTGGCTGTGATCGTGGCGCGGGTGGTGAGAGCGCGCCCGTCCGCGGTCGGCAGCACGATTTCGTTCAACTCGGCCTGCACAGCAGCGCTGCGCGTCCCCTCCTGCTGCTCTGCGCCATCCAGATTGGCCGAAACCTGGGCAATGCGGATCTCGCCAATTTTCAAGTCCTGTCCGGTAATGATGGCGGCGACAGCCGGATACATCAGCTTGCCGTTCAGCCGTCCTTTGGCGGTGAGCGACTGCCAGCTCACATCAGGCAGCAGGCTTGCGAAGGCTGCGGCAGCGGTCTCTAACGTAAAGGCGAGATCGCCCGTGTCATTGCTACGATCGATGCGGCCATTGCCCGTGAGTTTTCCGGGCGGACCTTGCAGCTCCGCCTGGCGCAGCACGATATTCTTCGGATCGAAGCTGCCATTGGCGGCCAGGCTCCAGTCGCCCTGGATCGCCTGCAGCCAAGGGTCGGTACCCAGCCTTCCGGCGCGGCCGGTCAGGCTCAATGTGGCCTCGGTCGCGCCGTCGCGTTGCCCCGCGCCAAGTTTGCCGTCGACTTGCAACAGCTCGCCGGCATCTATGGTCAAGGTGCCGTTGAGATTGGTGAGCGGACCGGCAATGTCGGCCTGCATCTCTATGCCCTGCTTGCCCTCAAAACGAGCGAAGCGATTGACGGTGGCGGCGCCCTCGCGCGCGATCAGCTTGATGTCGAGAATCTCGCGCGTGCCATCGTAGCGTCCATTGAGATCGAGCAGTCCTTCGCCGCCATCGCTGCGCTCCGCCTTGATCGTCAGCCAATTGTCTTCGTCGAGGCCGGCAACGCGTACCGCGCCATTCAGACGCCATTGCGCAGCTTCGCCGGCGAGCTCGGGCGAGAGGGTCAGCCGGTCGATCACGACGGCATCGACGCTAATGCGCCGCGGCAATCCGGAACCCGCGCCGTCCTGCTTTTCCGGCAGCGCCTTGCTGTCGAGCGGCCGGCGCCTGACGTCGACGGCCGCCGCCTGCAGCCGATCGACCTCCAGATGGCTGCCAAGCAAGGCCAGCGGCGACCAATTGAGGACCACGTTATTGGCGGTCAGCCAGACTCCCTGGCTGTCGGCAATCTCCAGCCGCTCGACCCGCATCGCAAAGGGAACGGTTCCCGTGAGGCCGGCAATCCGAATCTTCTGGTCCGGCAAATCCGCCATATCTTCAACAATGCCGGCGACGAAACTTTTGCCCGGTGGAGTTTGCGTCACGCCGAAGAGAAGCAGCAGCACGACCAGCGGCACGCCCAAAACATAGGCGGCGATTCTAACTATGCGGTGTGCGCGCGGGCGCATCAGAACGCCTGTCCCAAACTGACATAGAGGCCGAAGCGATCGTCCTTTGTCCGCCGGTTGATTGGCACCGCCACGTCCAGCCGCAGCGGCCCGAAATCGGTGTAGTAGCGCGCCCCGACGCCGGCAGCATATTGCAGGCCCTGCGTCGGCTTGGGCGTCGACGTTTCCCAGACATTGCCTGCATCGACAAACACCACCATGCCGATTCGGCCGGAAATGCGCTGCCGCAGCTCGGCGCTGAGTTCCATCGAACTGCGGCCGCCCAGCGGGTCCTTGCCGTCGCGCGGCCCCAGGCTCTGGAAAGCGTAGCCGCGCACCGAGCCGCCGCCGCCGGCATAGATTCGCCGGTCGAACGGCACCAGCGAATTGCCCAGGTCCAGCAGGGAGGCGATGCCGGCGCGTCCGGCCAGCACGGTAGTCTTGTCGGAAGATAGATCGAGATAGGCGGTGCCGGTCAGCCGACCTACCACAAAGCGCGAGCCGGGATTGAGCGTGTCGATGAAGGGCGTCAGCGCCGCTGTCACGCGATAGCCTTCGGTGGGATTGAGCAAGTCGTTGCTGCGATCGAGCGCGGCGGTCATTGGCACGCCGAACAAAGTAAAAGTATGTTTTTCGCTGTCCCGCTTTTGGATCGAGTGTTCGGCCAGCAATCCTATGCTGCCTTTGAAGCCTTTACTGAAGAGCCGTTCCAGTCCGACTGCGGCGCCCACCGCCTCCTTGTCATAGGCATCGAGCTCCTTGCGCTCGGCATAGAGGTCCGCCGTGAAGTCGAGATCCCGTTCCCAGATGTCGGGCTCGCGATATTTGGCATAGAGGCCGAAATTGGGCTCGGTGATCTTGTTTTCCAGCAGCCCGCCGACCTCCGCCGTCAGGCGCAGGGTTTCGGCGCCGCCGAACAGATTGCGATGCTGCCAGTAGGCATTGGCGCCGAAGCCTTCGGAGGTGGCGTAGGAGGCGCCAAAGCCGATGGTGCGCGGCGCGCGCTCCACCACCTCGATGGTAACGGGCAGGCGGTTCTGCGCGTCGAGCTGCGGCGCCGGCGTAAGTTTTACGGTGCTGAATATGCCCAGCTCCAGCATCTCGTCGCGCAACTGATCGATGCGGGCTGGCGTGTATTGCTCGCCTGGCTCGAAGGGGATGCGCTGCCTGAGGAAGCTTTCCCGCGTCCGCTCAAGTCCCTTGAACTCGACCGCGCCGAACTGCACCACAGGCCCGGGCGTGACTTTCCACGTCACCGTCATGCTCTGGTCGGCGTGATCGACCACCGCTTCGCGATTGTCGATCTTGCCGTAGGCGTGGCCATGCTCCTTGAGCTGGCGCACGATCTGCTCGTCGGTGGCGATGATCTTGGCGGATTCGGCGCCGGTGCCCAGCTGCACTTCCAGCTGGTCCGGCGACATCAAGGTTGGCGGCAGTGGCCGCTCGGTCTTTGCGTCGAGGATGATCGGCGATTTCAACTTGTACTGCGGGCCGATGTTAATATCGAACCGCACTTCGATGCGATCGCCGCGATCGATGGTTTCGAGCTGGTCGAAAATCGCCGGATCGTCGAGACGGTAGCCGGCGAAGCGCGCTTCGATGGTCGCGGCGTAATAGCCTTCGGCGCGCAAGGCTCGGGTCAGCTGCTGCTGCTGCAACTGGGCGCGCTGCAGCACAGTCACCGGTTCGGGCGGACGACGGCGGTTCTGGCGCGTGTTGGCATCCAGCACCGATTGCAAGAATTTCTCCATGCGTTCATTGCCTTTGACGACAAGTTGCGTATCGACAACGCGCCGTTCGTCGTCGCTCTCCTGCGCCGAGGCAAAAACAGCAAAGGCGGCAAGGCACACCGACAGCAGCACCGTCAGCGCAACCCTCAGCGGCAGGTGACGGTGTTGCATGCTCATCCAACGCCAATACGAACAGAAAAGGGCGATTTCAGGGGACCTTACCCCAAATCGCCTGATATTCCCGCCCTTTAACAAGGGCGGGCGCTCCGCCGAACGCCAACGTAAAATGCACCGGCCAGTTCCGCCAAGGGCCGGATTTCCCTCGAATTTTCGGCATGTGACGCAGAGTTGAGCCGCGACCGGCAACAGGTAGTATCGCAGGCGAATTTGGGAGGAAAACCTTGGCGCCCCTGACCCACGCTCATGTAAAAGGCCGGACCGATTTTCCGTTGCTTGAACTCACCGTGCCGGTGCTGCTGGCGCGGACGGTGGCGCGTTTTGGCAGCCGGCCTGCCCTGGTGGTGCGGCAGCAGAAGATCCGCTGGAGCTATGCCGAGTTCGCCCAGGCGGTGGACAAACTGGCCTGCGGCCTGCTTGCGCTGGGGCTGCAGAAGGGCGATCGCATCGGCATCTGGTCGCCCAATCGCTTCGAGTGGGTAGTGACGCAGTTCGCCACGGCGCGGATCGGCCTGATCCTGGTCAATATCAACCCGGCCTATCGGCTGGCCGAGCTGGAATACGCGCTGAACAAGGTCGGCTGCCAGGCGCTGATCGTGGCGCCCGCGTTCAAGACTTCGGACTATCTCGGCATGCTCAATACGCTGGCGCCGGAACTGGCGTCGGCGAAACCAGGCAATCTGAAAGCGACCAAGCTGCCGCAACTGAAAATCGTCATCCGGCTGGGCGAGGAAAGGACTGCGGGCATGTTGAACTATGCCGATGTCGCCAATGCCGCGGCCGATGGGGCGAAACTCGACGCCATCGCGCTGGCGGCGGACGATGCGATCAACATTCAGTTCACCTCCGGCACCACCGGCCTGCCCAAGGGCGCAACGCTGACCCACCGCAACATCGTCAATAATGGCTGGTTCGTCGGCGAGTATATGAAGTTCAGGGAAACCGACATTCTGTGCATTCCGGTGCCGCTCTATCATTGCTTCGGCATGGTGCTGTCGGTGCTGGCCTGCGTCAGCCATGGCTCCTGCATGGTATTTCCGGGCGAGGGTTTCGATCCGCTGGAAGTGCTGGCCGCAGTGCAAGCGGAGAAATGCACCGCCCTGCATGGCGTGCCGACCATGTTCATCGCCGAACTGGATCACCCGCAGTTCCGCCAGTTCGACCTCTCAAGCCTGCGCACCGGCATCATGGCGGGCGCACCATGCCCGATCGAGGTGATGAAACGGGTGGTGTCGGATATGGGCATGCGCGAGGTCACCATCGCCTATGGCATGACCGAGACCAGTCCGGTGTCGTTCCAGAGCTCGACCGACGATCCGCTGGAGCGGCGGGTGTCGACCGTCGGCCGTATCCATCCGCATGTCGAAGTGAAAATGGTGCACGAGAGCGGCAGGACTCTCAAGCCGGGCGAGCGTGGCGAGCTGTGCACGCGCGGCTATTCGGTGATGCAGGGCTATTGGGGCGACGAGGCGCGCACCAGGGAGGCGATCGATAGGGATGGCTGGATGCGGACGGGCGATCTGGCGGTAATAGACGCCGAGGGCTACTGCAACATCGTCGGCCGGGTTAAGGACATGGTGATCAGAGGCGGCGAGAACCTCTATCCGCGCGAGATCGAGGAATATCTCTTCCGCATTCCGAAGATCCAGGACGTGCAGGTGTTCGGCGTGCCCGATGCCAAGTACGGCGAGGAGTTGTGCGCCTGGGTGATTCTGAAGGCCGGCGAGAAGATGACGGCGGAGGAGGTGCGCGAGTTCTGTCGCGACCAAATTGCGCATCACAAAATCCCGCGCCACATCCGCTTCGTCAGCGAATTCCCTATGACCGTCACGGGCAAGCCGCAGAAATTCATCATGCGCGAGAACATGATGCGTGAGTTGAATCTGCGCGAGGCGGCGCATGCCTAGCGCCTAATAATTAGGCGGAAATTCCGCCCACAAATTAATCTCTTGGCAATCGCCTAAATTTTAGCCAGTCCTACGTTGCAACGCTTTAAAATTCCCCGAGTCCGCCTTTGGATCGTCAGTCCGATCTTTGGCATGGGATTTGCGGTGTGCTTGTTGCGGATGCGAAATCGCTACGACGCTTTTATGCGCCTCCGTGCCAGGTCGCGGCTGTGCGGCCATCCACTTCGCGGGGATGGGATTGAAATGACGAAAATCTGGAAGAACATCGCCTTTGGCGCCGCGATGAGCGCGGCCGTGGCGATTGCCGGCGCCGCTCCGGTGCTGGCGCAGGAAACGATCAAGGTCGGCGTGCTGCATTCGCTGTCCGGCACGATGGCGATCAGCGAGACGACGTTGAAGGACGTCATGCTGATGCTGATCGAAGAGCAGAACAAGAAGGGCGGCTTGCTGGGCAAGAAGCTCGAAGCGGTGGTGGTCGATCCGGCCTCCAACTGGCCGCTGTTCGCCGAGAAGGCGCGCGAGCTGATCTCGGTGCAAAAGGTCGCCGCCACCTTCGGCTGCTGGACCTCGGTGTCGCGCAAGTCCGTGCTGCCGGTTTTCGAGGAGCTGAACTCGATCCTGTTCTATCCCGTCCAATATGAGGGCGAGGAGAGCTCCAAGAACATCTTCTACACCGGCGCCGCCCCCAACCAGCAAGCGATCCCGGCCGTCGACTACCTGATGAAGGACGAGAAGGTGCAACGCTGGGTTTTGGCCGGCACTGACTACGTCTATCCGCGCACCACGAACAAGATCCTCGAAGCCTATCTGCAGCAGAAGGGCGTCAAAGCCGAGGACATCATGATCAACTATACGCCGTTCGGTCATTCCGACTGGCAGACGATCGTGGCCAACATCAAGAAGTTCGGTTCGGCGGGCAAGAAGACGGCGGTGGTCTCCACCATCAACGGTGACGCCAACGTGCCATTCTACAAAGAACTGGCCAACCAGGGCGTCAAGGCCAAGGACATCCCCGTCGTCGCCTTCTCGGTCGGCGAAGAGGAATTGGCCGGCATCGACACCGCGCCGCTGGTCGGCCATCTCGCAGCCTGGAATTACTTCCAGTCGGTGAAGAACGCGGACAACGATGCCTTCATCGCCAAGTGGAAGGCCTTCACCAAGAATCCCAAGCGCGTCACCAACGATCCGATGGAAGCGCATGTGATCGGCTTCAACATGTGGGTCAAGGCGGTGGAAAAGGCCGGCACCACCGATCCCAAGGCGGTGATCGATTCGATCATCGGCATCTCGGTGCCGAACCTGTCTGGCGGCTATTCGACCATGATGCCGAACCACCACATCACCAAGCCCGTGCTGATCGGCGAGGTGAAGGCGGACGGCCAGTTCGAAACCGTGTGGCAGACCTCGGGCCTGGTCGTGGGCGACGAGTGGTCCGACTATCTCGAAGGCTCCAAGGACTTGATCGCCGATTGGCGCGCGCCCATGACGTGCGGCAATTTCAACGTCAAGTCCGGCAAGTGCGGCGGCGCGGGCAAGTAAGCCACGCCTAGTCGGAAAGGCCTTCGCTGCCGGGACCTCATGTTCCGGCAGCAACCTCCACCACAAGACAAATGAAGATGGGACGGACAATGGGGCTGTGGCGCGCATTGCTGCTGGCGCTGTGTTTGCTGGGCATCGGCTCGGTGGCCCGGGCGCAATCGATCGAACCGGCGCTGCCGCTGCTGGCGTCCAGCAGTTATTCCGACATCGAAAAAGGCATCGAGACGCTGGCGGCTTCCGGCCATGCCCATGCCCTCACGATTTTGCAGGCCTTGGCGGACAGCAAGCTGTTCGTCGGCGCCGACAAGGCAGTCATCCAGAGCGCCGATGGCAAGTTCACCGATGCCAAGAGCGGGCAAGCGGCGGTCAATGCACAAGGGCTGACTGCGCCGCGCGTCAACAACCGCATCCGGCGCGCCATTGATGCGGCGATGGGCACGCTCACAATCAAGTCGCCCGATCCGGCCAAGCGGCTGGAGGCGGCAGCTTCGGTGTTCAAGACGCGCGATCTTGCGGCGCGGCCGCTGATCGAGACGGCGCTGGCCAAGGAAACCGATTCCCGCGTGCGCCGCGCCTTCGAGCAAGCGCGCGCCGCGCTGATCCTGGCCGACAAGGCGTCCGACGCCGACAAGCTCGCTGCCATCGCCATCCTGGCCGATCGCGGCGATCAGGACGCGCGCGCCATTTTGGCGGCGGTTAACGATGCTTCGCCTGCGGTGACTGCGGCGGCCAAATCCGCCGTCGAGCGCATCGATTCGACGCTGGCGATCTGGAATGCGGTGCAGAGCGTCTATTACGGCATCTCGCTGGGCTCGGTGCTGCTGCTGGCCGCCATTGGGCTGGCCATCACCTTTGGCGTCATGGGCGTCATCAACATGGCCCATGGCGAGATGGTGATGCTAGGCGCCTACACGACGTTCGCCGTGCAGGAGATCATCCGCACCTCAATGCCCAGCCTGTTCGACTGGTCGCTAGCCATCGCGCTGCCTCTGGCGTTCCTTGTTTCCGGCGGCGTCGGCATGGCGATCGAGCGCGGCATCATCCGCTTCCTCTACGGCCGTCCGCTGGAAACCCTGCTGGCCACCTTCGGCCTGTCGCTGATTCTGCAGCAGGCGGTGCGCACGATTTTCGGCGCCAACAACCGTGAGGTCGGCAATCCGTCCTGGATGTCGGGTGCGTTCGAGCTCGGCGGGCTTACGCTGACCTATAACCGCATGTGGATCATCGTCTTCTCGATCGTGGTGCTGGCGGCGCTGATGGTGCTGCTGCGGCGCACCGCGTTCGGCCTGCAGATGCGGGCGGTGACGCAGAACAGGCGTATGGCCGCCTCCATGGGCATTCGCACGTCGTGGGTCGACTGTCTCACCTTCGGCCTGGGTTCGGGCATTGCCGGCATTGCCGGCGTGGCGCTGAGCCAGATCGACAATGTCAGCCCCAATCTGGGCCAAGGCTACATTATCGACAGTTTCATGGTCGTGGTGTTCGGCGGCGTCGGCAATCTCTGGGGCACCCTGGTCGGCGCGCTGTCGCTGGGCATCGCCAATAAATTGCTCGAGCCGATGGCGGGTGCGGTGCTGGGCAAGATCATCGTGCTGGTGCTGATCGTGCTGTTCATTCAGCGCAAGCCGCGCGGGCTGTTCCCACTCAAGGGCAGGGCGGCCGAAGCATGATCTTCGCCCGCTTCATCGCCAACGACCGGCTGCTGATCGGCTTCATCGCGGTCCTGTTCGGGATCACGACGCTGCTGATCGTCGGCAATCTCGCCTTCGCGCCCGGCTCGGCGCTGCACGTGCCGACCTATGTCATCGCACTTTACGGCAAATATCTCTGCTATGCGCTCTTGGCGCTGTCGGTCGATCTAGTCTGGGGTCAGGTCGGCATTCTTTCGCTGGGCCATGGCGCCTTCTTCGCGCTGGGCGGCTACGCCATGGGCATGTACCTGATGCGCCAGATCGGCCCGCGTGGCGTCTACGCGCATCCGGTGCTGCCCGATTTCATGGTGTTCCTGAACTACAAGGAGCTGCCCTGGTTCTGGCACGGCATGGATATGTTCTGGTTCGCCATGATCATGGTGATGCTGGTGCCGGGCCTGCTGGCCTTCGTGTTCGGCTGGCTGACCTTCAGAAGCCGCGTCACCGGCGTCTATCTCTCGATCATCACCCAGGCGCTGACCTTCGCCATGCTGCTGGCCTTCTTCCGCAACGACATGGGCTTCGGCGGCAATAACGGCATGACCGACTTCAAGGACATCCTTGGTTTCAACGTGCAGGCCGACGGCACGCGCGCCGGGTTGCTGGCGGCCAGCGCCATCTTCCTGGCGTTGGGCTTCTTCGCCGCCCGTGTGCTGCAACGCTCGCGCTTCGGCAAAGTGCTGGTGGCAATCCGCGACGCCGAAAGCCGCACGCGCTTCCTGGGTTATCGGGTCGAGCATTACAAGCTGGCCGTTTTCACCTTCTCTGCCGTGATGGCGGGCATTGCCGGCGCGCTCTATGTGCCGCAGGTCGGCATCATCAATCCCGGCGAATTCGCGCCGGCCAACTCGATCGAAGCCGTGATCTGGGTGGCGGTCGGCGGACGCGGCACGCTGGTCGGCGCGGTGATCGGCGCCATATTGGTGAATTTCGGCAAGACGCTGTTCACCGGCGTACTGCCTGAGCTGTGGCTGTTCGCGCTGGGCGGGTTGTTCGTCTTCGTCACCTTGTTCATGCCCAAGGGCGTGGTTGGCTCGCTGCCAGTGTGGTCTTCCTGGCTGAAGCGGCGTCTGCTGCCGTCGAAAGTCGATGTGCCGCCGCCCGTAACGGTGCAGGCAGGGGAATAGGCGATGAATGCGATCAGCGACAGCCCGCGCAAGATCGACCCGCTGCTCTATCTCGATGGCGTGCAGGTCAGCTTCGACGGCTTCAAGGCGCTCAACAATCTGTCGCTGGTGGTCGAGCCCGGCGAGATGCGTGCGGTGATCGGACCCAACGGCGCCGGCAAGACCACGATGATGGACGTCATCACCGGCAAGACGCGGCCGGATGCCGGCAAGGTGTTCTTCAGAGGCGATATCGATCTCACGAAAAAAGACGAAGCCGACATCGCGCAGCTCGGCATCGGCCGCAAGTTCCAGAAGCCGACCGTGTTCGAGAGCCACACCGTCTACGACAATCTGCTGCTGGCGCTGGCCGGCTTGCGTGGTCCGACGGCGGTGCTGTTCGCGCGGGAGCGGGCGGACGAACGGCGGAGGCTGGAAGAGCTGTTGGGCATCGTCAAGCTGTGCGATTCGCGACACCGGCTGGCGGCCGAGTTGTCGCATGGGCAGAAGCAGTGGCTGGAAATCGGCATGCTGTTGGCACAGGAGCCCAAGCTGCTGCTAGTGGACGAGCCGGTGGCGGGCATGACCGATGCCGAAACCGAGGAGACCGCATACCTGCTGCGCGAGATCAACAAGACACGCACTGTGGTGGTGGTTGAGCACGACATGACGTTCGTGCGGGCGCTGGGCGTCAAGGTGACCTGCCTGCACGAAGGCTCCGTGCTGGCCGAGGGCAGCCTCGATGCCGTCAGCGCCAACCAACGCGTCGTCGAAGTCTATCTGGGGCGCTGATCATGCTGAGCGTGCAGGGGATCGATCTCTATTATGGCGCGGCGCAGGCGCTGAAGCGCGTCTCGGTCGAGGCGTCGATCGGCGAGGTCACCTGCATCCTGGGGCGCAATGGCGTGGGCAAGACCAGCCTGCTGCGCGCGGTCACCGGCATCCAGCCGGTGCGCAACGGGTCGATCGCCTGGGACGGGCAGGACATCACCAAGCTCTCATCGGTCGAGCGGGCGCGGCGCGGCATCGCCTATGTGCCTCAGGGCCGCGACATCTTTCCGCTGCTGACGGTGAAGGAAAATCTCGAGACCGGCTTTGCCATCCTGCCGCGCGGCGAACGCAAGATCCCGGATGAAATCTACGACCTGTTCCCGGTCTTGAAGACTATGCTACGCCGGCGCGGCGGCGATCTGTCGGGCGGGCAGCAGCAACAACTCGCCATCGCGCGCGCGCTGATCATGAAGCCCAAGCTGCTGGTGCTGGACGAGCCAACCGAGGGCATCCAGCCCTCGATCATCAAGGACATCGGCCGGGTGATCGATCTGTTGCGCGGGCGGGGGCAAATGGCCATCCTGCTGGTCGAGCAGTATTTCGATTTCGCGCGCGATCTTGCCCAGCGTTTCGCCGTCATGGATCGCGGCGAGATCGTGCTGGCCGGCGCCAGGGAAGACCTCAATGAAGGCGACGTCCGCCGCCATCTCACCGTTTGAACCGGTCTCGTCTTCGTCCGCTGGCTTGCTGCCGCGCGCGCAGGGGGAATTGCGCCTGGGCTTCAAGCGGCGCGGCGCGCTGACCGTGCTCGACACACTCTACCAGCAAGGCTGCGCCAAGGCGCGGCTGCCCAATGTTGAGGAGAATGGCTGGAAGAGCGCCGTTGCCATCAACACCTCCGGCGGGTTGACCGGCGGCGATCGGCTGGCGATCGCGGTCGACTGGCGCCAAGGCGCGCAGGCGCTGGTGGCGGGGCAGGCGGCGGAGAAAATCTATCGTGCGTCCTCGGGCACGGCGCAGGTGCGCACGCGCCTGACCGTCGGCGCGGCGGCGCAGGCCGAATGGCTGCCGCAGGAAACTATCCTCTTTAACAATGCCGCGCTGGATCGCGACACCATCGTCACCTTGATGCCCGATAGTCGCTTCCTCGGCATCGAGGCCGTGGTGCTGGGCCGCGAGGCGATGGGCGAGAGCGTGCAGCAAGGATCGTTGCGCGATGCCTGGCGCATTCATCGCGGCGGCAGGCTGATCTATGCCGATGTGATCTCGGTGCATGGCGATATCGCGCAGCGTTTTGCCCGCACCGCCATTGCCGGTGGCGCGCGGGCTTTCGCCACCATCCTGCATGTCGCACCCGATGCCGAGCGCAAGCTCGAGGCGGTGCGGGCGGCGATCGAAGAATTGGAAGAAGCGCAGGCCGGTGCGTCGTGCTGGGACGGGTTGCTGGCGGTGCGTCTTGTGGCGCGCGACGGCGAGGCTTTGCTGGCTGCCATTCGTCGCGCATTGGAGCCGTTGCGCGAGGGGCGTGCGCTGCCGCGCGTCTGGAAATGCTGAGGGAGGAATGACGTGAATCTCAGTCCCCGCGAGAAGGACAAATTGCTGATCGCCATGGCGGCGATGGTAGCGCGCCGCCGGCTGGAACGCGGCGTCAAGCTGAACTATCCCGAAGCCATCGCGCTGATCTCCGATTTCGTCACCGAAGGCGCGCGCGACGGCCGCTCCGTCGCCGATTTGATGGATGCCGGCAGCCGCGTGCTGACGCGGGCGCAGGTGATGGACGGGATAGCCGAGATGATCCACGACGTGCAGGTCGAGGCGACGTTTCCCGATGGCACCAAGCTGGTGACCGTCCACGAACCGATCCGTTGAGGAGCGCCCGCACATGATCCCAGGCGAAATCTTTCCCGCTGCCGGCGATATCGAAATCAATGCCGGGCTCGAGGCTATCGCGGTGACCGTCGCCAATACCGGCGACCGGCCGATCCAGGTCGGCAGCCACTACCATTTCTTCGAGACCAACCCGGCTTTGTCGTTCGATCGTGAAAAAGCGCGAGGCATGCGGCTCGACATCGCGTCGGGCACGGCGGTGCGTTTCGAGCCGGGGCAGAAACGGGAGATCAGGCTGGTGCCGTTCCGCGGCAAGCGCGAGATCTGGGGTTTTCGCCAGGACGTCATGGGCAAGCTGGACAAGGCATAGGAGCAGACCGTCATGGCATTCAGGATGAGCCGCGCCGCCTATGCGGATATGTTCGGCCCCACCACCGGCGACAGAATGCGTTTGGCCGATACCGATCTCATCGTCGAGATCGAGGTGGACCGCACGCTCTATGGCGAAGAGGTGAAGTTCGGCGGCGGCAAGGTGATCCGCGACGGCATGGGCCAGTCGCAGGCGACGCGCGCCTCGGGCACGCCCGATACGGTGATAACCAATGCCGTCATCATCGACCATTGGGGCATCGTCAAAGCCGACGTCGCCATCCGCGACGGTCGCATCTCCGCCATCGGCAAGGCCGGCAATCCCGATGTGCAGCCCGGCGTCGACATCGTCATCGGACCAGGCACGGAAGTGATCGCGGGCGAGGGCAAGATCCTCACCGCCGGCACCATCGACAGCCACATCCATTTCATCTGCCCGCAGCAGATCGAAGAAGCGATCTCGTCGGGCTGCACCACCATGATCGGCGGCGGCACCGGTCCGGCGACCGGCACCAATGCCACCACCTGCACGCCGGGCGCTTTCCATATCGAGCGCATGCTGCAGGCGGCGGAAAGCTTTCCGGTCAACCTCGCTTTCGCCGGCAAGGGCAATGCCAGCCAGCCGGCGGCACTGGCCGAACAGATCGAGGCCGGCGCCTGTGCGCTGAAGCTGCACGAGGATTGGGGCACGACACCGGCGGCGATCGATACGTGTTTGACGGTGTGCGACGAGTTCGACGTGCAGGCGATGCTGCACACCGACACGCTGAACGAATCGGGCTTCGTCGAGGAGACGATCAAGGCTTTCAAGGGCCGCACCATCCACGCCTTCCACACCGAAGGCGCCGGTGGCGGGCATGCGCCGGACATCATCAAAGTCGCCGGGCTTGCCAATGTCATTCCGTCCTCGACCAACCCGACGCGGCCTTTCACCGTCAATACGCTGGACGAGCATCTCGACATGTTGATGGTCTGCCATCATCTCGATTCTTCCATCCCCGAGGACGTCGCCTTCGCCGAATCGCGCATCCGCCGCGAGACCATCGCCGCCGAAGATATTCTTCACGATCTTGGCGCGCTCTCGATCATCGCCTCGGACAGCCAGGCCATGGGCAGGGTGGGCGAAGTGGCGCTGCGGACCTGGCAGACGGCGCACAAGATGAAGACGCAGCGCGGCAGTCTCGACGGCGAGAACGGCAACAACGACAATCTGCGGGTCAAGCGCTACATCGCCAAATACACCATCAACCCGGCGCTGGCGCAGGGCATAGCGCATGAGATCGGTTCGGTCGAAGTCGGCAAGTTCGCCGATTTGGTGCTGTGGCGTCCGGCCTTTTTCGGCGTCAAGCCGGACATGGTGCTGAAGGGCGGCATGATCGCCCAGGCGCTGATGGGCGATCCCAACGCCTCGATCCCCACACCGCAGCCGGTGCATTACCGGCCGATGTTCGGCGGCTTCGGTCGCGCCATGGCCAAGAGCTGCATCAGCTTCGTCTCCGGCGCGGCATTGTCGGCCGGCGTCGGCAGGAAATACGGGCTGGAGCGCAATCTCGTGGCGGTGAAGAACACGCGCGGCGGGCTGTCGAAGAAATCGATGATCCATAACGACGCCACGCCCCAGATTGAGGTCGATCCGGAGACGTACGAGGTTCGCGCCGACGGCATGCTGCTGACCTGCGAGCCGGCCAAGGTGCTGCCGATGGCGCAGCGCTATTTCCTGTTCTAGCCATGAAGCGCGCCAACACCATCATCCCCGCTTTCACCCTGGCCAAAAGAACGGTCGAGGCGGCGTCCGATCGCGTGGTGCTGGATCACGACATGCGCCATCGCCGCCGCATCGTGCTGCGCACCGTGTCGGGGGTGGAGTTCCTGCTCGACCTGAAGCAGGCCACGACCTTGCGCCATGGCGATTCGCTGGTGCTCGAAGACGGGCAGGTGATCGTGGTCGAAGCAGCGCCGGAGAAACTGGTCGAGATCCAGGCCGACGATGCCGACGCGCTGATGCGCATCGCCTGGCATCTGGGCAACCGGCATCTGCCGACGCAGCTCATGGGCGATCGCATCCGCATACGCTTCGACCATGTCATCGTCGACATGGTGAAGGGGTTGGGTGGCGCCGTGCGCGAGGTGATGGCCGCGTTCGATCCCGAAGGCGGCGCGTACGGCTTCGGCACGACGATGGGCCATCATCACGGCCATGGTCATGATCACGACCATCCGCACGGGCACAAACATGACTGACGGAGCGCTCTATCGGCTGATGGCGTGGCTGTCGCCCGGCTATCCGGTGGGCGCGTTCTCGCATTCCAACGGGCTGGAATGGGCGGTCGAGACGCAGTTGGTGCGCGATCGCCTGACCTTGATCGAGTGGCTGCAGGACGTGCTGCATCACGGCAATGGCTGGAACGATGCGGTGCTGTTCGTGCATGCCCATCGCGCGGCCAGCGAAGGCGACGGCTTGCGCCTGCGCGGCACCGCGTTGCTGGCGGCTGCCGCCAATCCCGGCCGCGAGCGGCGGCTGGAGACGGTGGCGCAGGGCGCTGCTTTCCGCCGCATCTCACGCGATGCCTGGCCGGCGCCGGGTCTAGACCTGCTCGACGACATCGACGATTCGGATCTGGCCTATCCCGTGATCGTCGCAACCCTGGCGGCCAGCCATGGCGTGGCTCTGCCGGAATCGCTGGCGGCCTATTTGCATGCGGTGCTGGCCAATATCGTATCGGCGGCGCAGCGACTGGTGCCGCTGGGCCAGACCGACGGGCAGCGCGCCATTGCCGCCTTGATGCAAGACGTCGAAACGGTTGCGGCGAAAGCGCTGGCGCTGGGCGGCTGCACGCTCGCCGCCGATCTCGCCGCCCTGCAACACGAAACCCAATACACGAGGTTGTTCCGCACATGAGCACGAGAAACAATGGCCCGCTGCGGGTCGGCGTTGGCGGCCCGGTGGGATCGGGCAAGACGGCGCTGATGGATGCGCTGTGCAAATATTTCCGCGAGCGCTACGACATCGCCGCCATCACCAACGACATCTACACCAAGGAAGACGCCGAGTTCCTGACCCGCGCCGGCTCGCTGGTGCCCGAGCGCATCATCGGCGTGGAGACCGGCGGCTGTCCGCACACGGCGATTCGCGAGGACGCTTCCATTAATTTGGCGGCGGTGGCCGAGATGAACCGGCGCTTTCCCACGCTCGACCTGGTGTTGATCGAATCGGGCGGCGACAACCTTGCTGCCACCTTCAGCCCGGAATTGGCCGACATCACGCTCTACGTCATCGACGTATCGGCCGGCGACAAGATCCCGCGCAAGGGCGGGCCCGGCATCACGCGCTCAGACATGCTGATCATCAACAAGATCGACCTGGCGCCATTGGTTGGCGCCAGCCTCGAGGTGATGGATCGCGATGCCAAGAAAATGCGCGGCAGCCGGCCCTTCGTCTTCGCAAACATCAAAGCGGGCAAGGGCGTGGCCGAAATCGCAAGCTTCATCGAAAAATCCGGCGGCCTGACCGCCAAGGCCGCTTGAGTTCAGAAGGGGACAGGATAATGAAAAAGCAGACGGGATTTTCCGCTTTCGCGCTGGCGCTGACCTTTGCCTCGCCGGCTTTCGCGCATACCGGTCATGGCGATGTCGCCGGCTTCATGGCCGGGCTCGCGCATCCGGTATTCGGGCTGGATCATCTGCTGGCGATGGTGACGGTGGGCCTGTGGGCTGGGCTGGTCGGCGGGCGCTCGCTGTTTGTGTGGCCGGCGAGCTTCCTCGGCGCGATGCTTGGGGGTGGTGCGCTGGCGATGGGTGGCGTGATGCTGCCCGGTGTCGAGTTGGTGATCGCGGCCTCCGTCGTGGCGCTGGGTCTCGCGGTGGCGCTGGGATTGACGCCGCAGATCGTGCTGGGCGCGGCGCTGATTGCGTTGTTCGGCCTGGCGCATGGCCATGCGCATGGGCTGGAAGCGCCGGAGGCCGGCAGCGGCTTGGCCTATGCCGCCGGTTTCGTACTAGCGACGGCAGGGCTGCATGGTCTGGGTCTGGTGGCGGTGCTGCTTAATCGCGCGCGCTTTGCCATCACGCCGACCCGCGTTCTGGGCGGGGCGGTTATGCTGTCGGGCTTGGCGCTTATCGCAGGGTGAACGCTTTCCTTCCTCCTGTGCGGGCGGCAAACTGACCGCCAGCACAGGAGGAAAAAATGAAACTCGACTTCACCGGCAGGAAAGTTGTCGTCTGCGGCGGCAGCCGTGGCATCGGCCGCTCGATCGCGCTGGCGTTTGCGCAAGGCGGCGCGGCGGTCTCGATCTGCGCCCGCAACAAGCAATCGCTCGATCATGCGGCGACCGATCTGGCCAAGGCGACCAAAGCCACGATCCACCATCTGCCCTGCGACCTGGCCAATGGCCCGCAAGTCACGTCCTACGTGAAGGCGGCGGCGGAAGCGCTGGGCGGCATCGACGTGCTGGTCAACAACGCCTCGGGCTTCGGTCGCACCGACGACGAGGAAGGCTGGAAACTGTCGCTCGACGTCGACGTGATGGCGAGCGTGCGCGCGAGCCTTGCCGCTATTCCCTATCTCGAGCAGGGCGGCGGCTCGATCATCCACATCTCGTCGATCTCCGGCCTGATGCCATCTCTGCGTACGCCGCCCTATGGCGCGGTGAAAGCGCTGTTGATCCAGTACACCAAGACGCAGGCGCTGGCCTTGGCGAAGAAGGGCGTGCGCGTGAATTGCATCGCGCCGGGTTCTATTGAGTTCGAGGGCGGCGTCTGGGACATGGCCAAGCAGCACAACCGCAAGCTCTATGACGGCATCCTGGCCGGGATTCCGCACGGGCGGCTGGGCAAGCCGGAAGAGATCGCCAGCGTGGCGGCGTTCCTGGCTTCAGATCTGGCGAGTTGGGTGACGGGCCAGACCATCGTGGTCGATGGCGGGCAGATGCTGTCGTAAAGCTGACGTAAGAGTCATTTCGGTACGCAGAATTGGAGCGGGGTTGGCACGTGCCACCCCGTTCTGTACCGTCTTCCGCAAATCAATTCATAAAGCGGGAGGAAACGATGAAGCTCAACAGGCGCAATTTCATCATCGGCAGCGGCCTGGCGGCGTCAGGCCTTGCGACCAAGGCGAATGCGCAGACCAACCTGCCCAACCTGCCCAGCACGATGATCTGGAGCACGTACGATGTGGGTTCGACGGGCTATGTCGAAGCGTCGGCCGTGGCCGATGCGTTCGGCAAGAAATATGGCAGCCGCATCCGCTTGCAGCCGGCCGGCACGGCGATCGGGCGCGTGCTGCCGCTGAAGGAAGGTCGCGTGTCGCACGCGTGGCTGGCCAACGAATGCTATTTCGCCGCCGAAGGCCTGTACGAATACGCCGATCCGGATTGGGGTCCGCAGGATCTGCGCACGCTGATGGGGCGGCAGAACGCGTTCTCGGTGGTGGCGACCAAAGTTTCCGGCATCACCGAGCCCAAGCACATGAAGGGCAAGCGCTTCGCCATTGCCAAGGCCAACTCCTCGGTCAACATCAAGACCGATCCGATTCTGGCTTTCGCCGATCTGACGTGGAAAGACGTCGAACTGGTCGAATTCCCGTCCTATGCCGCAGCACTAAAGGCGCTGATCGAGGGCAAGGCCGATGCCGCAGGTGCTGCGCCCGCCGCGGCCGTGTTGCGCGAGCTCGAAGCCAGCCCTAACGGAATTTCCTGGGTGCAGCTCGATCCCGCCAACAAGGAGGGCTGGGCCAAGGCGCAGAAGGCGGTGCCGTTCGTCGAGCCGTTCCAGGAGTCGATCGGCGCCGGGCTGTCGAAGGAGAAGCCGATCTGGATGATGGGCTATCGCTATCCCATGATCACGGTTTACGCCAAGACGCCGGAGCCGGAAGTCTACGCCATGATCAAGGCGATGACCGAGACCTTCGATCTCTACAAAGACTCCAACCCGATCATGCCGCGCTGGGACATCAAGCTCGCCGGCACGCCGCCGATGGATGCAGCCTTCCATGACGGCGCCATCCGCTATTTGAAGGAAATCAAGGTCTGGAGCGCCGCGCACGACACGTTCCAGGCTGGTGCGCTGAAGCGGCAGAAGGCGCTGCAGGCGGGCTGGACCAAGATGATGGCCGGGCCGGGCAAAGGCGGCAAGGCCGAGGATCTGCTGAAGCTGTGGGAGCCGGAACGGCTTAAGATCATCGCCGCGCTCTAGTCGTTTCCCGTCAGAAAAACGTGCGCCGCTCTTCCCGCGAAGGGCGGCGTTCGCGCATGGAGTGAACCTGCCATGGCCAATGACAGGCTGGTCGCCGAGCTGGCCCCGCCAATCCCCGAAGATCCCGAAGCTCGCTCCAAGCGGCTGACTGGCGCCGCCTATTGGGCAACGCTGATCCTGACGCTGTTCGCGCTGGTCATCGTCGTCAATCAGGTGTTCAACCTCGGCGCCATCCGCATCATCAGCACCGGCTACTATTATCTGGTCATCGGCATTTTCGGCTTCATCGGTTTCCTCGCCTATCCGGCGACCAAGGTGCAGAAGGATCGCGTCCGCTGGTTCGACTGGATCCTGGGCGTGGTGCTGCTGGCGATCTCGATCGGCCTGGCGCTGAACAGCCAGACCATCATCGATCGCGGCTGGGAGCAGGGCGCGCCGGTACCATTGGCCATCATCGCCGGCATTTTCATAGCGCTCGTGCTGGAGGCGCTGCGGCGCACCGGCGAGATTATCCTGTTCCTGTTCTGCCTGGTGTTTGCCGCCTATCCGCTCTACGCCGCCTACATGCCGGGCTTCCTGTGGGGCGTCGATCTCGATTTGCGCCGCACCGTTTCCATGCACGCGCTGGGCAACGAGAGCATCATCGGCATCCCGACCCAGGTCGTGGCTGACACGCTGATCGGCTTCCTGGTGTTCGGCGTCGTGCTCGCCAAGACCGGTGGCGGCGAGTTCTTCATGAATTTCGCTTCGGCGATGATGGGCACCACGCGCGGCGGCCCGGCCAAGGTGGCGGTCGTATCGTCGGGTTTTTTCGGCATGCTGTCGGGCAGCCCGACGTCCAACGTGCTGACCACCGGCACGCTCACCATCCCGACCATGAAGAAGACTGGCTATCCCGCCGTCTATGCCGGCGCGGTCGAGGCCTGCGCCTCCACCGGCGGGGCGCTGATGCCGCCGGTAATGGGCACGGCGGCCTTCATCATGGCCAATTTCCTCAACGTGCCCTACTCGGAAGTGGTGGTGGCCGCCTTTCTGCCGGCGATACTTTTCTATATGGCGCTGCTGTTCCAGACGGATCTCTATGCCGCGCGCAACGGCCTGCGCGGTATGGCGCGAGCCGATGTGCCGCCGTTGCTGCCGACCATGAAGCAGGGCTGGTATTACCTGGTCGCGATCGTCGGGCTGACACTGTTGCTGCTGACCTACCGCATCGAGGCGGAGGCGCCGTTTTACATCGCGCTGTTCCTGCTGCTGGTCGCCGTCCTGCGCCGCAAGGCGACCGGCTTCGACTTCCGCGCCTTTCTCGACCTACTGGTCGATGTCGGCCAGTCGGTGGCGCAGATCATCTGCCTGATCGCCGGCATCGGCCTGATCGTGGGTGCCATGTCGGCGACCGGCGTCGCCAATTCCTTCTCGCGCGAGCTGGTGCAGTATGCCGGCGGCAACATTCCCTTGATGCTGCTGTTCGGCGCTATCACCAGCTTCATTCTCGGCATGGGGATGACGGCGTCGGCCTGCTACATCTTCCTTGCCATCGTGCTGGCGCCGGCGCTGATCCAGGCCGGGCTCGATCCCATGGCCTCGCATCTCTATATCTTCTACTGGGGCATCGTCTCCTTCATCACCCCGCCCGTGGCGCTGGCCGCGATCGCTGCCGCCTCCATCGCCAAAGCCGATGCGATGGCGGTTGGCTTCAAGTCCATTCGCATCGGCTGCCTGCTGCTGCTATTGCCGGTGCTATTCGTGCTGGAGCCGGCGCTGATCCTGAAAGGCGAGCTTCCCGCCATCGTGCAGGCCTGCATCACCGCTATCATCGCCATCGTGCTGCTGGCGGCGTCCTTCGAAGGCTATCTCTACAGGGTGGGACGCCTGCCGATGTGGGGGCGGCTGGTCATCGGCATTGGCGGCCTGCTGCTGCTGATCCCCGAGCCGATCACCGATTTCATCGGCATCGGCTTGGGCGCCGCCGGCGCGTTGGCTGTGTGGCTGGCTAATGGACGGCGCTTCGTCGCCTGATCAGCTCTTGCGGGCGGCGAATTCGGCCGCTGCCTGCTCCATCGACATGAACACTGCGCCGCCCGCCGCCAGTTTCTCCAGCAGGCGCTCGAGCATCAAGATGCGGTGGCCGCGGCCGATGACGTAGGGGTGGAAGGTGTAGGTCAGCACGCCCCACTCGACGTTTTTTTGCATCCAGACGAAATCGTCGAAGAAATTCTCCAGCACGCCATTGGCGTTCTGCAGACCCGGCAAGGTGAATTCCTTGGTGCGCAGGAATTCGAAATGCGGGTAGTCGTCCAGGCTCCAGGAGATCGGCATCTCGATCAGCCTGGTCGGCTGGCCGAACGACATGGGACCATCGGCGGGAATGACATCGCCCTGGCGGCAATAATAGGGCGTGTAGTCGTCGCCCATCATGCTGCTCTCGTAGAGGAAGCCATGCTTGAGCAGCAGCTCGACCGTGTGCGGGCTCAGATCCCAGGCCGGCGAGCGATAGCCGCGCGGGTTTTTGCCGCTGAGCTTCCTGATCGACTCCATGCCTTTGAGCAGATGCTCTTCTTCCTCGGCGCGGCTGAGGCTGGCCGGCGTGACATGGGTCCAGCCGTGATGGCCGACTTCGTGGCCGGAATCGACGATCATCGCGCTCTCGCGCGGATAGGTGCCGACCACCACCCCGGGAATGAAGAAACTCGAGGTGACGTTGTGCTTTTTCAGCAGCGGCAGCAGGCGGCGCACGGCGACGGCGCCGAATTCGCCGCGCGAGATCGAGGTCGGCGTCGTCAGTCCGCGCGCCACGAAACCCGACATGGCGTCGAAATCGAAGGTGATGCAGACGATGTGGCGCGGCATTGAGCCCTCCTAGCGGCCGGCGGCGTAGGCTTGCATGCCGCGCGGGTTGGCGGCGGCCTTCAAGATGTTGCCGTCGCGAGCGGCGGCGGTGAGGCGGCCTTCCGACCAGTCGCCGCCGATCTCGATGACGTGACCCAGCCCGCGCAACGCTTCGATCGTCGCGTTGGGCATGCGGCCTTCGATGGCCAGCACGCCCGGTCGCGACGCGCGGGGATAGAAGGAGGAGGGGAAATGCTCGGAGTGGAAGGCGGGGCAGTCGATGGCTTCCTGCAGATTCATGCCGGCATGGACATGGCGCAGGAAAAGTTGCGTTGCCCATTGATCCTGCTGGTCGCCGCCGGGCGTGCCGAGGCCCAGATAGGCCTCGCCGTCGCGCAGCACAAGGCCGGGACTTAAGGTCGAGCGCGGCCGTTTGCGCGGCGCCAGGCCTGAGGGCATCGAAGCATCGAGCCAGAACATTTGCGCCCGGGTGCCGAGGCAGAAGCCCAGCGAGGGAATGACCGGCGAGGATTGCAGCCAGCCGCCCGACGGCGTGGCCGAGACCATGTTGCCGTCGCGATCGATGATGTCGAAGTGGACGGTATCGCCGCTGACATTGCCCAGCCGGCCAACGGTGGGTTCGCCAGTGCCGGCGACGGTGGCGCGCTCATTCGTACGGCGGTTGACGACCTTGCCGGCGAAGCCTGCGATGCGGCCGGGGCGCAGTTCCAGCGAAGCGCGCACGTCGATCAGCGTGCGGCGTGCGTCGTTGTAGGATTCAGACAGCAGTGCCGCCATCGGGATCTCGGCGAAATCGGGATCACCATAGAAGGCCTCGCGATCGGCATAGGCGAGTTTGGAGCTCTCGACCACGATATGGATGAATTCCGGCCCTGTGGGGTCGAGCCCGTTGAGCTCGAAGCCTTTCAGCAGCGCCAGTTGCTGCAGCATCACCGGCCCCTGGCTCCACGGCCCGCATTTGCCGACCGTGTAGCGGCCGTACTGCAAGGTCACCGGCTGCTCGACCGTCGCCTGCCATGACGCCAGATCGTCGCCATCGAGCAGGCCGCGATGGGCGCGTCCCGAAACGTCGAACACTTCGGTGTCGCGGCAGAAGCGCTCGATCTCCTGTGCGATGAAGCCGCGCGACCAGATGCGGCGCGCTGCTTCGATCTGCATCTGCCGGTCGGAGCCGACGGCCTCTGCTTCGCGCAGCAGGCGGGCATAGGTCTGCGCCAGAGTCGGGTTGGCGAAGATGGCGCCGGGTTTGGGGATTTCGTTGGCCGGCAGATATACGGCGGCCGAGCTGCGCCAGTGCTGGCGGAACAGATCGGCGACGGTGCCGATGGTGTCGCAAATGCGCGGCACCAGCGGATAGCCCAAGGCGGCAAGATCGATGGCCGGCTGCAGCACCTGCGCCAGGCGCATCGTGCCGTAATCGCGCAGCAGCAGCATGAAGGCGTCGAAGGCGCCCGGCACGCAGGCCGCCAGCAGACCGGTGCCGGGGATCATGTCCAGTCCCAGCGCCTGGAAGCGCTCGATGGTGGCCGCAGCGGGCGACACACCCTGGCCGCAGATCACTTCGGTGGCGTTGCGCCTTCGGTCATGCACCATGATCGGCGCTTCGCCGCCAGGACCGTTGAGATGCGGCTCGACGATCTGCAGCGCGAAGCCGGTGGCGACGGCGGCGTCGAAGGCGTTGCCGCCTTTCTCCAGCGTCGCCATGCCGATGGCGGTGCCGATCCAGTGGGTGGAGGTGACGACGCCAAATGTGCCGAGGATTTCGGGCCGGGTGGTGAAGCTCATGATGCGAGTTTGCCATGGCAGCCGGCTTATGACCATTGCATGACGCGCTTCGCTGGCGCACAAACGCAGCAATGAGCCTGCCGGTCGAAGATATCATTCCCGCGTTCCTTGCCGCGCTGCAGGCGGGCCGCAACGCCGTGGTGCAGGCCCCGCCCGGCGCGGGCAAATCGACCCTGTTGCCGCTGAAACTGCTCGACCAGGATTGGCTGGCGGGCAAGCGCGGGCTGATGCTGGAGCCACGCCGCCTGGCGGCTCGCATGGTGGCGAAACGGCTGGCGCAGAATTTCGGCCAGGAGCTTGGCCGCACCATCGGCTTTCGCGTGCGCGACGAGGCGCGGGTGTCGCGTGAGACGCGGCTGGAAGTCGTGACCGAAGGCATTCTCACGCGGCTGTTGCAAGACGATCCGGAACTGTCAGGCGTCGGTGCGATCCTGTTCGATGAGTTCCATGAGCGCAGTTTGCAGGCCGATCTTGGTCTGGCTTTGGCGCTCGACGTGCAATCGAATCTGCGGCCCGATCTCAGATTGGTGGCGATGTCGGCGACGCTGGACGGCCAGGCCGTGGCGGCGCTCCTAGGCGATGCACCGATCCTGACCAGCGACGGGCGACTGTTTCCGGTCGACACGCGCTATCTGCCACTGACCGGTGGCGCGACCATGGAAGCGTCAATGGCGCAGGTCGTGCGCCAGGCCTTGCGCGAGAACGAGGGCGACGTTCTGGCTTTCCTGCCAGGGGCTGGCGAGATCAGACGAGTCGAGCGCGTGCTTGGCGAGAATTTGCTGTCGGCGGAGGTTCTGCCGCTTTATGGCGAGTTGTCGGCGGCTGAGCAGGATCGCGCCGTGTCGCCCGGCGGCGCGCGGCGACGCGTGGTGCTGGCGACGTCGATCGCGGAAACCTCGCTGACCATCGAAGGCGTGCGGGTGGTGGTCGATGCCGGGTTGGCGCGCAAACCGGCGTTCGATCCGCGCTCCGGTATGGCGCGGCTCGAAACGGTGAAGGCTAGCATCGCCTCGGCCGACCAACGGCGTGGGCGAGCGGGGCGATTGGGGCCTGGTGTCGCCTATCGCCTGTGGCCGGAAGCGGAGAACAGGGCGCGGCCTTCGGCCGATCGGCCGGAAATCGAGTCGGCCGATCTCGCCTCGCTGGCGCTCGATCTGGCGCAGTGGGGCGTGAGCGATCCGGCCAGCCTGCGCTGGGTCAATTCACCGCCTGCCTCCAACTTTGCCCAGGCTGTGGCGCTGCTGCGCGAGTTGGATGCGCTTGACGCGCAAGGGCGCATCACCGAGCACGGCAAGCAACTGGCGCGGCTGCCGGTGCATCCGCGATTGGCGCATATGATCGTGCGCGGCAAGGAGATCGGTGCCGGTGTCACCGCTTGTCGCGTTGCGGCTCTGCTGGAAGAGCGCGACGTGCTACGCGCCAAGCCTGGACAGCGCGCGGCCGACATCCGCCTGCGGCTGGAAGCATTGCAGGGGCTGGAAGCGGGACGGCGCTTCTCGCATTTCGAGTTGAGCTTGAACGAAGGATCGGCACGGCGTGCGTTGCGGCTGGCGTCGCGTCTTGCTCGTGCCGCTGTCATCAAGAATGGCGAGGACGATGCCGGCATGGCGGGTTTGCTGTTGGCGTTCGCCTATCCCGATCGCATCGCACGCCGTCGCAGCGGCGAGGAACCGCGCTATCGCCTGGCCAACGGCCGCGGCGCGGTGTTGGCGAAAGCCGATGTGCTGGCGAGCGAGAAATTCATCGCCATTGCCGATCTCGACGGCGCCGGCGCGGAGGGGCGCATCTATATGGCCGGCGCTTTGGACGAGGCCGATCTGCGGCAACACTTCGCTTCTCACATAGAGATGCGCGAAAGCGTCGAGTGGGATGAGCAGCAGCAGAAAGTGCTTGCGGCGAAGCAGGAGCGGCTGGGCGCGTTGGTGCTGAGCGAGAAGCGGCTGGCCAATCCATCGACCGAAGCCGTGCAGGCGGCGTTGTTGCAGGCGGTGCGGCAGCGCGGGCTGGGCTCGCTGGCGTTCGATGAAACCGTCGAAGCGTTGCGCCAGCGCGTCGCCGCCTTGCGCATTGTCTATGGCGACGACTGGGCCGATCTTTCCGATGCCGCTTTGCTGGCGCGGCTGGAAGACTGGCTGCTGCCGGAAAAGGCGATGTCGCTCAACGCGCTGCGCCAGCTCGATCATGCGACGGCCATCCGCAATCTGTTGCCATGGGAGCAGCAGCGTGCGCTGGAACGTTTGGCGCCTAGCCATATAGAAGTGCCGTCAGGCTCGCGCGTGCGCATCGATTACAGAGATCCAGCCAAGCCGGTACTGGCTGTGAAGCTGCAGGAGATGTTTGGCCTGGCGCAGACGCCTGCTATTGCCGACGGGCGCGTGCCCTTGAGCCTGCATTTGCTGTCGCCTGCCGGCAGGCCGCTGCAGGTGACGGGCGATCTGGCCGGATTCTGGCGCACATCCTATGCCGAGGTGCGGAAGGAAATGCGCGGCCGCTATCCGCGCCATCCCTGGCCGGAAGATCCCCTGACGGCACCGCCAACGGCGCGCGCCAAGCGGCGCGGAACGTAAAAGCTTGCGGCTTGTACGCGTCCGACCGGCCTGATTTAATCAAACGAGCGTTTGAAATCGGGAGTATGCTTGAGATGAAGAAAGAATTGGGCGCCGATCTTGTTGGCGCGTGGAAGATGGTGAGTTGCTCGGCGCAGGTCGAAGGCGAAGCCGAACCACGCTATCCGGTGGGCAGAAATCCGCAAGGCTTTGTGGTCATCACCGCCAATCATCGCATCATCGCCCTGGTCACCTCGGGCGACAAACGCAAGCCGGCCACCAACGATGCTGAAGCCGCCGCGCTGTTGCGCAGCCTGATCGGTTACTCGGGTCGCTTCGAGCTCGATGAGGAAAAATTCGTCACAACGCCCGACACCACCGCCACCGGTTCCTATATCGGCGAGAAACAGACGCGCTACTACAAGGTCGACGGCGACAACCTCACCATCAGGTCGGGCGTACAGCAGGGCAGCCTCTATCCCGGCAAGAAGACCGTCAGCACCAACGTCTTCGTGCGCG
>JAQSWP010000125.1 GCA_029266575.1 Alphaproteobacteria bacterium
GGGCGGCGGCTGCAGGCCGGAACGGTGGATCAGCTCAGTTAGCCGCAACGTTGCGCCCTCCCTGGCTGATCGTGGTCGGGGGCGCCGTGGCGGGCGCGGGGGCGAGAGTCGCAGCGGGCGCGGTGACGGGCGCGGCTGCGGCAGGAGCGGTTGCGGCAGGAGCGGCTGCAGGCTTGGCGGCCGCGGCCGGCTTGGCCTTGGACAGCGCCGGGTCCTCGACCGGCAGGATGCCGTAGAGGGCGGCGATGCGATTGACGATGGCGCCGAACGCGGGCGCCGCGACCCAGCCGGCGGTGGCGAAGCCGAAGCTTTCCTTGATGCCCCTGGGCTCGTCGATGGAGACGATGATGGCGTAGCGCGGATCGCTCATCGGGAAGGCGCCGGCGAAGGTCGAGAGCAGCGCCTTCTTCCGGTAGCCGCCATGGGCGCCGACTTTTTCCGAAGTGCCGGTCTTGCCGCCGGTCTGGTAGCCCGGCACGTCGGCCTTCCTGCCGGTACCTTCTTCCACCACCAGCCGCATCAGATAACGCATGTTGCGCGCGGTGGCAGAGCCGATGATCTGCCGGCCAGCGACGGGCGCGCCATCGGCCTTGCGCAGCAAAGTCGGCGCATGCAGCACGCCATTATTGGCGATTCCGGCCACGCCCATCGCCAGATGCACCGGCGTGACGGCCATGCCGTGGCCGAAGGCGATGGTCATGGCGTTGATCGGCCGCCAGGTCGAGGGATAGAGCGGCGCGGCGCTCTCCGGCAGTTCGAGCTTGACCGGCTTGAGGAAGCCCAACTTGTCGAAGAAGGCCTGCTGCTGTTCGATGCCGACGGCCAGCGCCATTTTGGCGGAAGCGATGTTGGAGGAATGCTTGAACAGCTCCGGCACGGTCAGCCATCGGTTCTGCGCGTGATCGTCGTTGATGGTGAAGCCGCCGATCCTGATCGGCGCCGTGGCATCGAAGCTCGAGCCCATCGCCACCTTGCCGCTGTCGAGCGCCATGGCGGTGTTGAAGATCTTGAAGGTCGAGCCCATCTCGTACACGCCCAGGGTGGCGCGGTTGAACAGCGAAGTCTCGTCGATGGTCTTGGGCGTGTTGGGATCGAAGCCGGGCAGCGACACCAGCGACAGGATTTCGCCGGTGCGCACGTCCATGACGACGCCGGCGGCGCCGATGGCGGAGAACTTGTCCATCGTCGCCTGCAGTTCCTGGCGCAAGGCGCGCTGCAGGCGCACGTCGATCGACAAGGTAACGGGATCGCCGTTGCGAAGCACGCCGTCGAACGACTGCTCGACGCCGGCCAGTCCGATATTGTCGAGGCCGGCATAGCCCACGACATGGGCGACCAGATCGCCTTGCGGGTAGATGCGCCGCTCCTCGCGCTGGAAATCGATGCCGGGAATGCCGAGCGCATTGACCAGCTGCTGCTCGCGCGGCGTCAGGTTGCGCTTCAGCCACACGAAGTTGCGGTCGGCCTTGATCTTCGACAGCAATTCCGCCTCGTTGCTGCCCAGCAGCACCTTGGACAGCCGGCGCGCCGCATCGGCCGGTTCCTGCACCAGATGCGGATTGGCGTAGAGCGAGGCGGTCGGCACCGAGGTCGCCAGCACCACGCCGTTGCGATCGACGATCTCGGCCCGTTCGGTGTTGAGCTCGCCGCCCGCCGCCGCCATGGCCAGGCGCGGCTCGGCGCCATCGCGCAGCAGCGACAGATCGACCAGCCGCAGGCCGATGACGGCGAAGGCCAGCGCGAAAATCCCGGCGCCCAGGGTCAGGCGATTGCGCGCCACCTCGATGGTGTCGCCCGCGACGTTGACGCCGATGCGGTGGTTGCGGATCAGCGGCGCCAGCTTGGCGTTGCCGGCCGGGGTGCGGCGGAACAGGCGGCCGATCATTGGTGGCCTCCTTCCGTCGCGTTGAGCAGATCGCTGATGCTGCCGTAGCCAGACGACGCGACGGGCTGCTCGATCTTGGGCGGACGCATGGGCAGGGTTTCGAGGCGGCCAAGCTGGGCCGGCGTGATCGGCTGCAGCGACAGATAGCGCGCGTTGAGCTGCTCGATGCGGGTGGCATCGTTGAGATGCGCCCATTCGGCCTTCAGGATGTGGGTGGCTTCCTGGTTGGCGACCACCTTGCGGTTGATCTCCAGCAGCTGCGCTTCCAGGGCGCGCACCTGGTACTTGACCAGGAACAGGCCGATGCCGGTCAGGATGGCGATGCCGAGCCAGATGATGACGCCGCGGCTGATCATGCGCGGCCTCCCTGGCTTGCAACGCCAGTGGCTTCGGCCACGCGCAGCTTGGCCGAGCGCGCACGGATATTCAGCGCCGTTTCCGTCTCGTTGGGCAGGATGGGACGACGGGACACGAGACGGAACGGCGCTTCGACCTTGCGGCCGATTTCGGGCATGTGGCGCGAGGGGCGCGGGGCGGCATCCGAACGCTCGCGCATGAAATCCTTGACGATGCGGTCTTCCAGCGAGTGGAAGGAGACGACGGCGAGACGGCCATGCTGGCGCAGCAGCTTCTGCGCCGCGGCGAGGCCGCGCTCCAGCTCGCCGAGCTCGTCGTTGACCGCGATGCGCAGGGCCTGGAAGGTGCGGGTGGCGGGATCGATGCGATCTTCCTTGCGGCCGGGGATGCGGGGGATGGCGCGGCGGACGATCTCGGCCAGTTGCACGGTGCGGGTGATGGGCGCGGTGGCGCGCTCGCGCACGATGGCGCGGGCGATGCGGCGGGAGTGGCGCTCCTCGCCGTAGCGGAAGATCAGATCGGCGAGCGGCTTCTCGTCCCAGGTGTTGACGATGTCGGCGGCGGAAAGACCGCTGTTGCCCATGCGCATGTCGAGCGGGCCGTCGAAGCGGAAGGAGAAGCCGCGCTCGGCCTGGTCGAACTGCATCGACGACACCCCGAGATCGAGCGCGATGCCATCGACCGCATCGACGCCCTGCGAGGCGAGCAGCTGGTCCATGTCGCCATAGCAGCCTTCGAGCAGGGTCAGGCGGCCATCGTACTGGCGCACCATGGTCTGGCCCGAGGCGATGGCGGTGGGATCGCGGTCGATGCCGAACACGGAACAGGCGGCGGCATCGAGCATGGCGCGGGAATAGCCGCCGGCGCCGAATGTGCCATCGACGTAGATGCCGCCGTCGCGCAGCGCCAGCGCGTCGATCACTTCGGACAACAGGACAGGGCGATGGGCGACGTCGGTCGTCTGCGTGGGATGGGTGTGGCCCGCAGCGTTCACGAAGCGGCACCTTTGCCGGCGAGACGATCGCGCATCTGCTGCAATTCCTCGGCGGCGCGTTGGGCGAAATTCTCCGGCGACCACATCTGGAAGAAACTGCCGCGGCCGACGAACGTCACCTGGTCGGAAATTGCGGCATGGGCGAGGAACGCTTCGGGCAACACGATACGGCCTTCGCCATCGAACGGGATTTCGGCGGACGCGGCGGCGACGATCTGGTCGGCGCTCGGCGCCGCTCCACCCAGCATCGCAAGATCGGGCCCGAGATTGGCGACACTGTGGCTGCGCAGCGTCGCCAGCAGGATTTCGAAATCGGCGCGGCTGCGCGCATCGATGGCGGGAAAATTCAGTGAGCCGAAGGCGACGACGGCGCCGGAGTCCGCGGGCAAGGCGGCGCGGAAGGACGCCGGTACGGAGACCCGGCCCTTCTTGTCCACGCGCATCAAGAATGTGGATAGGAAAATCCCCATCCCATCCCCCCTGGTTTCCCGTCCCTGCCGTCCGCGCGCCCCGCCGACGGTCAATCCCTACGCCACGCCCATGGGTATTGGGATTACATGGGATATCATGGGATCAGATGGGGGTCAACGGGAATGCCAAGCAAATCAAGGTCTTTGCGGACGTTTTCCACGTTGCGCAGAGGGTGTGAACAAGCTGGCCGGGGGTCTTCATAAGCCGTTTGGATTCAATGTGAAGGTCAGAGTCCGGCGAATCTGTCAAGTACGATGTTCGTGGATTGTTTCGGTTTGCCTGTGAGTATTTGCCGGTATCCATAAAACGCATAAAGGAAGAAAAACCACAGAGGCACAGAGGCACAGAGGTCGATACGACCACGCTTTCCTCTGTGCCTCTTTGTCTCTGTGGCTTTTCTTTAACCAATTGAAATAAAATAAAAATTTGCCAGACGGCCTGTAAGCCGGGTTCTGTCCCCGCCGAAGCGATGGATGACCATTCCTCTGGGACGCCTGTCGCCAGGCGCCTCGCGCGACCGACCCGGATGACCACGCGGAAACGCGTTGCGCCGGTTGCCCGGCCCGTCATCCCTATTTGGTCTTGCTCCCGGTGGGGTTTGCCATGCCAGGACCGTTACCGGCCCCGCGGTGCGCTCTTACCGCACCCTTTCACCCTTGCCGCCGCTCCGAGGAGTGGCGGCGGTCTGCTCTCTGTTGCACTTTCCCTGGGGTCGCCCCCGCCGGGCATTACCCGGCACCGTGTTTCCGTGGAGCCCGGACTTTCCTCGACGCTGTAAAGCGCCGCGGTCATCCAGCCGTCTGGCACTTTCCTAGTTAGGCGCGTTATCTCTCGGGGTCAATTGCCAGTGGAGACAGCCCATGCGTGTGATGGTGTTCGTGAAGGCGACCGAGGACAGCGAAGCGGGCCTGCCGCCGGCGGAGAAGATGCGCGCGATGTTCGAGGCGATGGGCAAGTTCAACGACGAGCTGACCAAGGCCGGCATCATGAAGGACGGCGACGGGCTGAAGCCGTCATCGCATGGCAAGCGCGTGCGCTTCGACGGCACCAGCCGCACCGTCAAGGACGGCCCCTTTCCGCATCCCAACGAACTGGTCGCCGGGTTCTGGATCTGGGAAGTGAAGGACATGGACGAGGCCGTCGCCTGGGTGAAGCGCTGCCCCAACCCCATGTTCGGCCCCAGCGAGATCGAGATCAGGCCGTTCTACGAGGAGAAGGATTTCGCGGAGTTGATGAAGAAGTAGCGCAGCGTCTCATGTCCCCGCTCCTCTTCTCATGTCCCTTCCGCCCTTGCGGGGGAAGGCTAGGATGGGGGGTGATCAGCAGCTCGCGATCAATCCACCGCCCTGCTCACGCTCCAGATCAGCGCCGCCGTTTCTTCGTCGAGCCCGCCATCGACCACGCTCTGCCTGAAGTGGCGCTGGAACGCCATCACCAGAGTGGGCAGCACGTCGTGGCCTTGCATCGCGGCCTTGGGGTCGTAGCCGATATGGGCCAGTAGCCCGATGGCGTCGGCGCCCTTCATGCCGCGCGGCAGGTCCGCTGGATCGGGCCACAACCCGATGCCCCTGCCCGCCAGACGCCGCCAGTCGAACAGCTCGCCCGGATCCTGCTTGCGCGCGGGAGCGACGTCGGAATGGCCGACGACGTTTCTGCCCGGTATGGGGTGACGCCCTAAAATGCCATGCGCCAATTCGATCAGCGCTGCCATCTGCGCCTCAGGGAACGGGCGGTAGCCCCACTCATGGCCGGGATTGACCAGCTCGATGCCGATCGAGCGGGCGTTGATGTCGCGCTGGCCGCGCCAGTAGGACAGCCCGGCATGCCAGGCGCGGCGCTCCTCCGGCACCAGGGCGCAGACCGTGCCGTCCTCCTCGATGCAATAATGCGAGCTGACCCTGGCCCCGGCATCGCACAGCCGCGCCATCGCCTCCGCGCCCGAACGCATGCCGGTATAGTGCAGCACCAGCATGTCGATCGGCGTGCCCGCGGGCCGCGCATCGTGATTGGGCGAGGGACGCTGGATCATGCCGCCACCGGCCGCAGCGCCGGCATGTGCCGCTCGATGCGGGTGCGCAAGAACAGCCGCGCCGGCTTCTCCACCAGATGGAACAGCACCCCGCCGCCGAGCAGCGCCAGCAGCATGCTGCCGGCCACGATGTCCCAGCCCTGGCGCCGCCCGTCCAGCAGCGGCGACAGCCAGGACACCAGGGCGCGCATCACCAGATCGGCCGGCCAGTGCATGAGATAGACCGAATAGGAGATGCCGCCGAGATAGACCATCGGCCGGCTGGCCAGCAGGCCGGGGCCCGGCTGGTGCGCCAGCCCCAGCAGCAGCGGCGCCATCAGCAGCACGATGGCGTAGTCGAGCGCATGCCAGGACGGCGTCAGTGCGGCGATGAGGATCATGCCGGCGAGGCTGGGCCAGACCAGCGCGGTCGATGGCAGGCGATCCGCAGCACCGCTTTGCCAGAGCCGCCACAGCGCCACGCCCATGGCGAATTCGCATACCACGCGGATGAAGGCGATCGGCCCGGCGTGCGACAGCGGCGCGCCGAATGCGACGGTGATGCCCAGCCAGCACAGCAGCACCGCCAGCGGCAGGCTGAGCGCCAGCAGAACCGGATGTTCGATGCGGCGGAACAGCATGACCTGCAGCGGGAACAGCAGATAGGCGAAGAATTCCGCGCTCACCGACCAGGAGGGAAAGTTCAGCCGCGTTTCGCCCCAGTTATGGGCCAGCAGCAAATGCAGCCCGATCTCCGGCGCCAGCGCACGCCAGTCGGCATTGCCGCGGCCCATGAGCGCGGCGGCGGCGATGGCGGCCAGCAGCAGCAGTATCACCGCGACGTGCGCCGGCCACAGCCGCGCCAGGCGCAGCGCCAGGAAACGGAAATAGGTCTGCCGCGTCGGCTGCAGGAAATCGCGCCAGTAGACATGGGCGATGATGAAGCCGGACAGGATGAAGAACAGATCGACGCCGAGATAGAAGTGATTGAACACCGCCGGCATCGCCGGCATGAAATGCCCGGCATGCCAGATCGCCACGGCCAGCGCCGCCAGGATGCGCAGGCCGGTCAGCGCCGGCAGTTCCTCGCGTCCGGCGGCGGAGAGATAGGAGCGCGCGATCGGATCGGGCATTGGCCTCAGCCAGTCGGGGCCTCAGGTGGTCGAGCCGGTGCGTGGTTCGGCCACGCGCGCCCGGCGGATGACGATAACACCGACGCCCAGCACGGTCAGCATGCCGCCGGCCGCTTTCTGCCAGCTCATCGGCTCGCCCAGCAGCAGCACACCCGACAGCACGCCCAGGATCGGCAGCAGCAAGGTCAGCGGCATCACCTGGCCGACCGAATACGTGCGCAGCAGCCGGTACCACAGCGCGTAGGAGATGATGACCATGATCACCACCTGGTAGAGCAAGGCGGCAATCGCGTCCCACGTCGCCTCGCGCAGCGCCGCGACGTGGCCGCTCTCCAGCACCAGCGAAATCGCCAGAAGCTGCGGTGCTGCAAACAGGCTGGTCCAGGCGTTGATGCTGTTGCCGTCGAGATCGCCCAGCCCCTTCATCTGGATATTGGCGATGGCGAACATGAAGGCGGCGACCACCACCAGGCCGACGGCGAAGAGCTGGCCCGACAGGCGCGGCTCGCCGGTGATCAGCAGCACGCCGCCAAAGGCCAGCGCCATGCCCACGATGCTGCGCCAGCCCAGCCGGTCCTGGTAGATGAAATGCCCCAGCAAGGCTGCGAACGGCACTTGCAATTGCACCACCACGGCGGCGGTGCCGGCATCGAGCGTCTGCATGGCGGTGAACATCATGGGAAAGTGCAGGCTGCCCAGCACCACCGACAGCGCCAGCAATCGCGGCAGATGCGCCCGCGGCAGGCGCACGAAGGGCAGCAGGAAGGCGGCCACCAGGGCAAAGCGCAGCATGACGAAGAAGATCGGCGGCCAGTGCTCCAGGCCGATCTTGGCCATCACGAAATTCAGACCCCACATCAGCATGACGGCAAGTGCGATGGCCAGATCGGCCGGCTTCACTTGATGCCCCGCTCGCGGCAGACGGCGTCGTAGGCGGCGTTGATGGCGGCCAGCTCCTTGTTGGCCAGGTCGATGGCTTCCGCCGGCATGCCCTGCGCGATCAGCCGGTCGGGATGGTTCTCGCGCGCCAGCCGGCGCCATGTCGCCTTGATCGCCGCCTCGTCGGCGTCGCGCGGCAGGCCCAGCACCTGCCATGGATCGATCATGTCGCCGGCCGCGGCCTGGGCGCGGGCGAAGCGGGTGTCATCCAATCCGAAGATCGCCGCCACCTGGCGCAGATAATCGAGTTCGCTGTCGTGCATGCGCCCGTCGGCGCGGGCGATCTGCAGCAGGCCCTCGATGATCTTCTCCAGCACTTCGGGGCTGTCGGGGAACAGGCCGGCGATCTGGCGCGCATAGGGCTCGAAGCCGCGCGCGTCCTTCTTGGCCAGGTCGAAGAAGCGGGCGACGTTGGCGGTTTCCTCCGGCGGCACGTGGAAGATCTGGCGGAAGGCGTCGATCTCCGCCCGCGTCACCACGCCGTCGGCCTTGGCCATCTTGGCGCCCAGCGCAATGACGCCGATGGTGAAGGCGATCTGCCTGGTGTTGTCGGCCGGTCCGGGCGCGGTCTCGGCCTTGATCAGATTATCGACGGCATGGCCCGCGATCACGCCGACCAGGGCGGCGATCGGCCCGCCGATGGCGAAGCCCGCCGCGCCGCCCAGGATTTTTCCGATGATGCTCATGCAGGAGTTTTAGCGGGTGCGGGGCGGTGGCAGCAACCGGCGGACTTAAGCTTATGGCTAGCCCCTACGCCTATCGACTGGGCGAATGGCCGGCAAATGCCGCTGGAACGCCATCGAATGGTCACTTGTCCCGCTCGGACCGGCTGCTAGCGTTCGATTGCTTCGGCGCGTTTTTGCCGGTCCGGTTTGCCAGGTCCATCCGCAGGAGGCGCTCTTGCATCGGCCGCACGTTTTGCCCGCACGCAACACCGCGCCACAAGCCGGCGTGCTGTTCGCCATGGCGCTGGTGAGCCTGCTATTGGCGGCGGCGCCGGCCGAGGGCGCGGTCGAACGCGATGGTGGGCACGATGGCGCGCATGCGCATGCCGGGTCGGATCTGGCCGCTTCGCGCCACGACACCAGCAGCGCAACCGATGCCGCCGCGACTTGGGACGCCGAATGGGACCGCGCCCATCAGCGAGCGTTGCTGTTGTGGCAGGGTGGTGCTGCGCCGGCCGATGCGGCGAAAATCCTGGCGCTGCTGAAATGGGCAGCGGCGGAAGGACATGCGCCGTCGCAAAACCTGCTCGGCGGCTTCCATGACAAGGGACGGTTGATGCCGCGCAATGCCGCCGAAGCGGCGAGATGGTACGAGAAGGCGGCGCGCCAGGGCCTGGCCTCGGCGCAGCTCAATGCCGGGCTGATGTATCGCGCCGGCAGCGGCGTGCCGCGCGACGAGGCCCGCGCCTTGCACTGGTTCGAACAGGCGGCGCAGCAGGATTCGCCCGAAGCGCAATACATGCTGGCGCTGATGCTGGAAGACGGCATCGGCGCCGACCGCGACGTGGCGGCGGCGATCGGCTGGTACACGCGCGCGGCCGAGCTTGGCCACGCACCTTCGCAGCACAATCTCGCCGTGGCCTACGCCACCGGCGCAGGCGTCGCCCGCAATGAAACCGCCGCGGCGAAATGGTATCGCAAGGCCGCCGCCAGCGGGCAGCCCAAGTCGCAGCTGTTGCTGGCGCGCGCGCTCGCGGAAGGGCGCGGCGCGCGGCGCAACGAGGCGGAGGCCTATGTCTGGGCGAAGGCCGCCGCCGCCAATGGCTGGAGCGATCGGCCCTTGCGCGAGGCCGCCAATGCGCTGGCCCATCGCCTGGAACGCCACCTCTCCCCCGCCCAGCTCGACAAGGCCAGGGCGGATGCCGAAGCCAGGCTCAAGCATCGCGGCTGAGCCCGCTCGAAAACCCCTCAACGCGCTGCTGTCGGGACGCCGCAAAATCGCTATAGACTGCCGCAAAACGACAGCGGACGGAGTCTTTGGTGAGCGGCACATGGCAGTTCTGGATCGATCGCGGCGGCACCTTCACCGACATTGTCGGCCGCAAGCCTGACGGCGCGATCCTCACCCACAAGCTGCTGTCGGAGAATCCCGAGCAATATAAGGACGCCGCCGTGCAGGGCATCCGCGACCTGCTGCATGTCGCCGCCGGTTCTCCCTTCGACGCCAGCCAGGTCGAGGCGGTGAAGATGGGCACCACCGTCGCCACCAATGCGCTGCTGGAACGCAAGGGCGAGCGCACCCTGCTCGCCATCACCAA
>JAQSWP010000291.1 GCA_029266575.1 Alphaproteobacteria bacterium
ACGCCCAGCGCGCCATAGAGGCATTCGGTGATGCACATCGAGGTCTCGACATTGCCCGCCACCACCGCCGCCGGGTACACGGGGCGCAGCATCGAGCCGGTGGGAATGATCAGCTCGATCGGTTTCAGGCAGCCGGCATTCATCGGGATCGCCTCGCGCACCAGCGTGCGGAAGACGTAGAGCGTGGCGGCGCGGCACACCGCCGAGGGCGCGTTGAAATTGTCGGGCAGTTGCGCACTGGTGCCGGTGAAATCGACCTTGGCCGATCTTGTGGCGCGGTCGATAGTGACGGCGACCTTTATCTTCGCGCCATTGTCCATCTCCAAGGTGTAGCGCCCGTCCTTCAGCCGGCCAATCACGCGGCGCACCTGCTCCTCGGCATTGTCCTGCACGTGCTTCATATAGGCGCGCACCACGTCGAGGCCGAATTCGCTGACCATGACGCGCAGTTCGGAGAGGCCCTTTTCGTTGGCGGCGATCTGGGCCCGCAGATCGGCCATGTTCTGCTCGGGATTGCGCGCTGGGTATTTGCCGGACTGGAGAAGCGCCCGCGTCTCGGCCTCGCGGAATTTGCCGCCATCGACGATGGTGAAATTGTCGATCAGCACGCCCTCGTCCTCGACGGTCTTGCTGTCGGCCGGCATCGAGCCCGGCGTCAGCCCGCCGATATCGGCGTGATGGCCGCGCGAGCAGACGAAGAACAGCAGCTCGCTGCCGTCCTCGTTGTAGACCGGCGTGATCACGGTGACGTCGGGCAGATGCGTGCCGCCGTTATAGGGCGCGTTGAGCACGAAGACGTCGCCGGGCTTCATCTCGTTGCCGCGCTCGCGGATCACCGTCTCGACGCTCTCGCCCATCGAGCCCAGGTGGACGGGCATGTGCGGGGCGTTGGCGATCAGCTCACCCTGGATGGTGAAGATGGCGCAGGAGAAATCCAGCCGCTCCTTGATGTTGACCGAATACGAGGTGTTCTCCAGCACCGAGCCCATCTGCTCGGCGATCGACATGAAGCGGTTGTTGAAGATCTCCAGCATCACCGGATCGGCTTCGGTGCCGACGGCGTGCTGGCGCACCAGCGGCACCACGCGGGTCAGCACCAGATGCGCCCGGTCCGTCATCTGCGCCCGCCAGCCGGGCTCGATCATCACCGTGGCGATGGATTCGATGATCACCGCCGGGCCATCGATCGCGTCACCGGCCAGCAGGTCTTCGCGCCTGTAGATCGGCGCGTCGTGCCAGGCGGCGTCGGAATAGACCTTCCCGTGGCGCTGCAGCTTCGCCTCGCCATTGGCGCGCGCCGGGAGCATTGGATCGCGCACCTGCTCGGTCTTGCCGACGATCTCGACCGAAGCCGCCTCGACGATCAGCGCCTTGCCGGCGACAATGAAGCCATAGCGCTGGCGATGGGCGGTCTCGAAATTGGCCACGATGGTGTCGTAGCTGCCGAACTCCACCACCATCGGCGCGTCGGTGCCGTCATAGCGCACATGCGCCTTGTGCAATATCTCGATGGCGCGCGGCGCGATGCCTTGCGCCAGCATCTCGGCGCGGCCTTCCTCGCCCAATGTCTTGAGAAGCTTCTCGATCTCGGGAATCACCTGCGGCGTCAGCTTTGCCTCGACGGCGCGCTCGCGGATGGCGCGCAGATCGGCCAGGCCCATGCCATAGGCCGACAGCACGCCGGCCAGCGGATGCAGGAACACCTTGGTCATGCCCAGCGCATCGGCGACGAGGCAGGCATGCTGCCCGCCGGCGCCGCCGAAACAATTGAGCACGTACTCGGTGACGTCGTAGCCGCGCTGGATGGAGATTTCCTTGATCGCATTGGCCATGTTCTCGACCGCGATCTTCAGGAAGCCTGCCGCGACCTGCTCCGGCGTGCGCCTGTCGCCGGTCTCCTGCTCGATGCGCTGCGCCAGTTCGGCGAATTTCCTTTTGACGATTTCCGCATCGATCTTCTGGTCGGCATTGGGGCCGAACACGGCGGGAAAGAATTCCGGCACCAGCTTGCCCAGCATGACGTTGCAGTCGGTGACGGTGAGCGGACCGCCACGGCGATAGGCGGCGGGGCCGGGATTGGCGCCAGCCGATTCCGGGCCGACGCGATATTTGGTGCCGTCGAAGAACAGGATCGAACCGCCGCCCGCCGCCACGGTGTGGATCTGCATCATCGGCGCGCGCATGCGAACGCCAGCCACCAGGGTCTCGAAGGCGCGCTCGAAGCTGCCGTTATAGTGCGACACGTCGGTCGAGGTGCCGCCCATGTCGAAGCCGATGATGCGCTCGAAACCGGCACTGCGCGCAGTCTCCACCGCACCGACCACGCCGCCCGCCGGGCCGGAGAGGATCGAATCCTTGCCCTGGAAGCGATGCGCGTCGGCCAGGCCACCATTGGACTGCATGAAATAGAGCCGCACGTCGCCCAGCTCGCCCGCCACCTGGTTGACGTAACGGCGCAGGATCGGCGAGAGATAGGCATCGACCACGGTGGTGTCGCCGCGGCTCACCATCTTCATCAGCGGCGAAACCTCGTGGCTGGCCGAGACCTGGGTGAAGCCGATGTCGCGGGCGATCTTCGCCACTTGCGCTTCGTGCTGCGTATAGCGATAGCCATGCAGCAGCACGATGGCGACGACTCTATAGCCGGCATCGTAAGCAGCCTGCAGCCCGGCGCGGGTGGCTTGCTCATCAAGCCGGGTCAGCACCTCGCCCTGCGCCGACATCCGCTCGTCGATCTCCAGCACGCGCTCGTACAGCATCTCGGGCAGCTCGATCTTCATGGCGAAGATATCGGGCCGCGTCTGGTAGGCGATGCGCAGCTGGTCGGCGAAGCCTTTGGTGATCGCCAGCAGGGTGCGCTCGCCCT
>JAQSWP010000292.1 GCA_029266575.1 Alphaproteobacteria bacterium
GGGCGGGCTGCTGGCGGCGGGCGGCTTAGGAGCGATCCTGTCGCCACCGGTGCTCGGCGCGGCAGCTTTCCTCATCGCCGAGTTCCTGAAGATTTCCTATCTCGACGTCATCGCCATGGCGACCATACCCACGGTGCTGTTCTATTTCGGCCTGTTCGTCATGGTCGAGATCGACGTGCGCAAATACCGGATGCGCGAGATCGACATCGAGGCGCCGCCGCCGATGCTGCTGTTGCTGCGTCGCACCGGTTTCCACATGTTCTCGCTGGTGTCGATCGTGGTGCTGATGCTGATGGGCTTCTCGCCAGTGCTCAGCGTGTTCTGGGCGACGGTCATCGCGGCCGCCATGAGTTTCCTCGATCCGCCCAACGCCTTGTGGCCGCGCAAACTGATCCGCGCTTTGGCCGACGGCTCGATCGGCATGCTCAATGTCGGCGCCACCTGCGCCGCCGCCGGCATCATCGTCGGCACCGTGACGCTCACCGGGCTGGGGCAGAAATTCAGCGACATCATCATCGGCTATGCCGGCGGCTCGCTGGTGCTCACCGCCATCTTCACCTCGTTCGTGGTGTGGATTGTCGGGCTGGCCGTGCCGGTGACCGCCTCCTACATCATCTGCGCGGTGATCGCCGCGCCCGCCATGATCAAGCTCGGCGTGCCCGATTACGCCGCGCACATGTTCATCTTCTATTACGCCGTGCTGTCGGAGGTTTCGCCGCCCACGGCGCTGTCGCCCTTCGCCGCGGCGGCGATCACCCGGGGCAATCCCTACATCACCACGCTGCAGTCGTGGAAATACACCATGCCGGCCTTCCTGGTGCCGTTCGCCTTCGTACTCGATCCCTTCGGCGGCACCTTGCTGCTGCACCTCGACAAGGTCGGTTGGATCGACGGCGCCATCGTGCTGTTCGGAGCTTTCCTCGGTATCGCCGCCATGGCGGGCGCCGCGCAAGGCTGGGTGCTGGAGCGCACCAACAAGCTCGAGACCGGCCTGCTGCTGCTGGGCGGCATCCTGCTGCTGATCCCCCGCCTGCTGGAAAGCATCGTCGTCGCGATAAGCGGCTTCGACATTCCCTACGAGCGGGCGGTGGCGGTGGTCATCGTGGCGGCAGCGCTGGCGCTGCACCGCGCCCGCACCGGCAGACTGCTGGCGGCGCGTTAGAGCAAATCACCTTTTGACGGAATCGCTCGCGATGCCGTCAAGAGGGGTGCATTTGCTCTAAACTTTAAGAATAGAGCGGATTCACACGATTAGATGGAAGCGCATGCGCTTCCATCTAATCGTGATCCGCTCTAGGCGAAGGGATTCTTGTCGCCGGCCCAGTGCCGCCTGATCAGAGGCAGCTGGGCGAAGGAGAACACCAGGGTCAGCGGCATGGCGCCGAACAGCTTGAAGCTGACCCAGAAATCCTCGGAGAAAAAGCGCCAGGTGATTTCGTTGAGAATCGCCAGCACCACGAAAAAGGCGATCCAGCGCTGCGTCAGGATGCGCCAGCCGGCATCGTCGAGGATGAAGACACTGCCGAACAATATCTTCAGGAAGTTCTTGCCCAGCAGCAGCCCGACGGTAAGGCAGAAGGCGAACAGCAGATTGACGATGGTCGGCTTGATCTTGATGAAGAACGAATCGTCCAGTGCCAGGGTCAATCCGCCGAACACCAGCACGAAGACGCCGCTAACCAGCGGCATCACCGGCAGGCGCTTTTCCAGATACCAGTTCAGCGGCAGGGCAACGGCGGTGGCGACGACGAACGCCATGGTGCCGTTCATCAGGCCGAACTTGTTGTTGACCACGAAGAAGATCAGCAGCGGGCCGATCTCCAGTGCCGGCCGTATCCAGGCCCTCATTGCGCCTCCAGTCCCAGAAGATTGCGCGCGAAAGCCTGCGCATCGAACGGCCGCAGATCGTCGATGCCTTCGCCGACGCCGATCGCCGCCACCGGCAGCTTGAATCTTTCGGCCAGCGCCACCAGCACGCCGCCGCGGGCGGTGCCGTCGAGCTTGGTGATCACCAACCCGTTGACCTCGACGATCTCGCGGAAAATCTCGACCTGGCTATGGGCGTTCTGCCCGACCGTGGCATCGAGCACCAGCAACACGGAATGCGGTGCGGACGGATCGAGCTTGCGGATCACGCGCAGGATCTTGGCCAGCTCCAGCATCAGGTCTTTCTTGTTCTGCAGGCGGCCGGCGGTGTCGATCAGCAGCACGTCGCTCTTCTCGGCTCGCGCCTTCTCCAGCGCCTCGTAAGCCAGGCCGGCCGGATCGGCGCCCTGCTTGCCGGAAACGAAGCCCGCCCCGGCGCGATCGGCCCAGACCCGCAACTGCTCGACCGCAGCGGCGCGGAAAGTGTCGCAGGCGGCCAGCATCACCGTGTAGCCCTGTGATCGATCTGCAGATGATGGTCGACGCTTTGCAGGATTTCGGCGATGTCGGCGGCGAATCGCTCGCGCACTTCAAGCTCGCTGACATCCTTGCCGAAGCGGTCCTTGGCCAGGTTGCCGGTCAGCCGCTGCGCCACGGCAACGCCGATGTCGCTGGCGATCAGCACTTCTTCGAGCTGGTCCAGGGTCGCCTGGTCGAGCTTGCGGGTGGTGAACAGCCCGGTGATGCCGCCGGCCAGCTTGCCGGCGCTGCGGCTGAGACCTTCCTTGAGCCGCGACAGCCACGATTTCTTCTCGCTCATGCCAGCAGCGATCGATCGAGCGTGCCGGCGAAGGAGATGGCGATCGGGCCGGTCATCTTGACGTGGTTGTCGGCCATCCATTCGATGAACAGAGAGCCGCCATCCAGCGCCACCTCGACCTTGCGGCCCGTGAGCCCCCGGCGGGCGGCGGCGACGGCGGCGGCGCAGGCGCCCGAGCCGCAGGCGAGCGTAATGCCGGTGCCGCGCTCCCACACCCGCAGGCGCAGCTTCTGGGGCGAGAGAATTTGCGCGATGCCGATATTGGCGCGCTCGGGGAAGATCTTGTGATGCTCGAGAAGCGGTCCCCAGATCTTCAGGTCGATGGCATCGGCATCCGGCACGAAGAAAGTGGCGTGCGGGTTGCCCATGTTGGTGCACACCGGATCGCTCAACGGTCCGACGCTCAACGGCACATGCAGCGTATCGCCGGCCTGCGCTAAGGGAATCTCGCGCCAGTCCAGATGCGCTTCGCCCATATCGACGCCGATCAACCGGCTGCCGCCGTTGGGCACGTCCTCGGCATCGAGCAGGCCGGCGGCGGTCTCGATGATGGCGTGTTGCGCGCCTTTCTCGTCCATCAGCACGGCGGCGACGCAGCGCGTGGCATTGCCGCAGGCGCCGACTTCCGAACCGTCGGCATTGAGGATGCGCATGAAGGCGTCGGCCAGCGTGCTGGCGGAACGCTCGATGACGATCAGCTGGTCGCAGCCGACGCCGATATGGCGGTCGGCCACCTTGCGCACCTGGGCGTCGGTCAGCTTCAGATCCTGGGCGCGCGCGTCGATGACGACGAAATCGTTGCCCAGCCCGTGCATCTTGGTGAAAGGAAGCCCGTTCATTGCCCGCTATATAAGGGTCGGCGGGCAGCAAATCCATTGCCGCTTTCGGAACGCTCCCCCGCTTGCCGCGGCGAGCCGGGCTTGCTCCAATTCCGGCCCTTTCTGGAGCCGCCAGGCATGAAAATATCAAGCCTAATCAAATGCCTGCCAGGCAGAACCTGGCCTGCGGGCTGCCCTGCCAACCTGGGTGCATACGAACGTCCCGGCTTCCCCGCCTGCATGAAACGCGGCGAAGAGGAGGCCTTAAGATGCCGGCCGGCCAAGTGCGGCGCGCAAGGCGTCGATCAGTGCCGCCCTGTCGCCGTACGGCACCAGGACAAGGCCTGGCTGCGGCGGCAATCCGCACGCTGAGGTGGCGATCACTTGCCGGCCGCTGGCTAATGCTGTTAGCAACGTGCGCGGGTTCTCCTCGACGAAGGCCGGTTGCACCACGATCTGTCCCTCAAGCGGCGCACCGCGCGTGACGGCGATGCCGGACCAGAAATCCGGCGCTTCAAGATCGCGCCTCGGAACGAGCAAATCCAGTTTCAAGGCACGGGCTGCTTCGAGCATTTCGTAGGCGCCCTTGCGGCCCAATGTCGGGCCAACGAAGGCCACGCGATGGATCGGCGACGTCGTCGTGGCCGGCGGCACATGCCACGGCAGCAACTGGGTTTTGTCGAACAACGCGGCGATCTCCGCATGGGGCGTGGCGATACGCTCGGCATAGTCCAGCGCCTCGCGTTCGGCCTTGACCAAATCGACCGGTGCGCGAAAGTCGCGCAGGGTCGGGCTCTCGGAATGTTGCGCCGCCGCCGCGTCGAGGCGAGCTTGCAGCAGGTCCATCGGCAGGCGGCTCATCAGCACCGTGACGCGCCTCCCGCCCAGCTCGCCGTTGCGCCACAGGAACGGCAGCAGGGGTTGCGCTACCACAAGCTCGGTGACTTCCGGCGGCAATTGCCGTGCCAGAGCCAGCGCCAGGCGTTCGGCATGCTCGAGCAAAGCGCGCTGCCGCGTCGCGCCCTGATCGGCCAGGCGGCGGGATTCCAGGCTGCGGCGCAACGTGGCGAGCGGTGCGCTCAGCACTGCCGCGAAACCGTCGGTTGGCCAGGCGTAGCGCCGCCCCGTCATGGGCAGCGCCAGCACATCGCCCTGGCATCGCTGCCGCGCGACATAGGCGGCGAACTCCGGCGTCGCGCCATCGACGATGAAGGCTGTGCGTTGGGCCGGTGCGGCGTCCAAGCTGGTGTCGGGCGCGATATGGCGGAAGCAATCGATCTCGTCGCAGGTGTCGCAGCTCTGCGCCGCCCGATCGCCGGGCGCAAAGCTCAGCCGGTCGATCGTTGGCGTCACCGCCTCGCGTGCCAGCAGCCGCACGCTTAAGTCGTGGCGGTCGAGCCGCACCTGCAGCCGCAAATCGCGCGGCGCCTTGAAGCGCAGGTCGACATAGTTCCACGCCACCGTGGCATCGCGGCCGATGGCAGCTTGCGAGCCCGGAACCACGCGCGAATGGGCGTGACGCTCGACGATCGTGCAGCCGGCCTGCAGCGCCACGTCGTAGAGCGCGTTGGATAGCTGACACAGCCCGCCACCGACCGCCGGGACCATGCAGCCCTGCTGCAACATGCGGCCGGCGACATAGCCACGTGCGCGCGAGGCGCG
>JAQSWP010000126.1 GCA_029266575.1 Alphaproteobacteria bacterium
GATGCCGTCAAAACGTGATTTGCTCTAATCAAGCCCGCGAAAGCCGGTCGCCACGACGAAAATCTCCGCCGAATCGGCGCGGCTGGCGGCCGGCTTGATGTGGCGCACCTTCTCGAAGCCGCGCTTCAGCCGCTCGAGCAGCGTGCGCTCGGTGCCGCCGCGCAGCACCTTGGCGACGAAGACGCCGCCCGGCGCCAGCACCTGCTCGGCGAAATCCTGCGCCGCTTCGGCGAGCGCCATGATACGCAGATGGGCGGTTTGCGGATGGCCGGTGGCGGGCGCGGCCATGTCGCTCAGCACGACGTCGACTGGCCCTTCCATCAGCGCCTTCAGCCGGTCGGGCGCGTCGTCGGCCATGAAATCGCCTTCCAGGATGGTGGCGCCGGCGATGGGATCGACCGGCGTCAGGTCGATGCCGATCACCTGCCCGCCGCCCTTCTTCGGCTTGACCCGCTGCACGGCCACTTGCGTCCAGCCGCCGGGTGCGGCGCCGAGATCGATCACCCGCAGACCGGGTTTGAGGAATTTCACCTGATCGTCCAGGCCCGAAAGCTTATAGGCCGCGCGCGAGCGATAGCCTTCGCGCTTGGCCGCTTCGACGAAGGGATCGTTGAGCTGGCGCTGCAGCCAGCGCTGCTGCGACACGGTGCGCCCGCGCGCGGTCTTGACGCGCGTGGTCTTGCCACGGCCGCCGCCGGGGCGATCGCCGCCGCCGCTCTTCTTGGTGCCTTTGCTCATACCGGCTTGTTTGCCCGATCGCGCCTTATCAAGTCCAGCAGCACGCCCTCGCGCAGGCCGCGATCGGCGACGACGATGGGATCGACCGGCCAGCGCTTGGAGACGCCTTCCAAAATGGCGCAGCCGGCCAGCACAAGATCGGCGCGTTCCGGCCCGATGCAGCCATTGGCCGCCAGGCCGGCAAGATTCTCCAGCAGCAGCGAGCGGCACACCATGTTGATGGCGCCACGTGTGATCAGAGTGCCGTCGACCTGGCTGCGATTGTAGCGGCGCAGGCCGAGATTGATGGCGGCGACGGTGGTGACGGTGCCGGAGGTGCCGATCATCTGCACCTCGCGCCGGGCGATGGCGGCGGAAATATTATGGCGCGCGTCGAACTCGTTGAGCTTCTCGGTGACTTGCGCCGCGATGGCCTCGTAGCGCTGAAGCGGCAGGCGGTTGCAGACATAGTCGTCGGCGATCTGCTCGCTCAAGGTCACCACGCCATAGGGCAGCGAGATGAAATCGATCAGCTCCGGCTTGCCGCCGTCGGTGGAGATCCAGCTCGCCTCGGTCGAGCCGCCGCCGATATCGATCAGCAGCACGCGCGGCTGGCGCTGGTTGATCAGCGCCATGCAGCCGGCCAGCGCCAGGCGGGCTTCCTCGCGCGGCGGAATGATCTCAAGCGCCAGGCCGGTGCGGGCGGCGACGCCAGCCACGAACTCGTCGCAATTGGCGGCGCGGCGGCAGGCCTCGGTGGCGATGTGGCGCTGGTCGATCACGCCCCAGCGCTGGATCTTGCCGGCGCAGACTTCCAAAGCCTGCATGGTGCGGTCGATGGCGGTGTCCATCAGCCGCCCGTTGCGCGCCAGCCCCTCGCCCAGCCGCACGATGCGCGAGAAGGAATCGACGATGGCGAAGCCCTCGCCCCGCGCGCGCGCCAGCATCAGCCGGCAGTTGTTGGTGCCAAGGTCGATGGCGGCGAACACGGGCTCGGCATCCGGGCGGACGCCGGCCGGGGCGATATCGTCATGCGCCTCCATCTCAGCCGCCACCCTCCTTGCTGCTCTGGTTTTACCCGAGGAGCGGCAGGCGGCGAACCTTTAAATTCGGGCCACGCGCGCGTCTGCCGGAACGCGAGGCTCCAGCGCCGCGTTGAGGCAAATCGCCACCTAAATCCGGCGCGGGACGGGACGCTTGTTCAGGCGCAAGATTGCGTGTTAAAAGCTGCGCCGCCGCGCCTCCCGTGGGAGGCGCACGCCCCTGCTGGGGGATAGTTTAATGGTAGAACGTCGGGTTCTGACCCCGTTAGTCTAGGTTCGAGTCCTAGTCCCCCAGCCAGTTTCCTCGCCGCCCAGCTTGCGCTATGAGCCGCGATGCATCGCGCAGATCTTGTTGCCGTAAGGATCCCGCAGATAGGCGAGATAGAGCCGGCTCGTGGCGCCTTCGCGCCAGCCCGGCGGATCCTCGATGCTCTTGCCGCCATTGGCGACGCCGGCATCGTGGAAGGCCTTCACTTTTTCCGGGCTGTCGCAGGCGAAGCCGATCGTGCCGCCATTGGCATGCGTGGTCGCCTTGCCGTCGATCGGCTTGGTGAGGCCGAACAGGCCGGTCTGAGTGCGGTAGAACACCCGGCCCTTAGGGTCGGTCTTGCCTTCCGGCACGCCGATGGCGCCCAGCACGGCATCGTAGAACTTCTTCGAGGCGGTAACGTCTTCCGCGCCGACAAAAACATGCGAGAACATTCTTCCTCCCTGTCATCCAGTCGGACCATCATTGGACGATCCAATGGGATGTTAGCCGATCGGACGGCTTCGGGGCCAGACACGGCATGGCTGCCGCGCAAATTCCTCGGCCTCGGAGCCGGTCGATCTGCGCTAATCATTGCGGGCAATCACGGACGGTGCGGGACAAGCGCCGCCGCTAGATATGAATAGGTGGGGTGTAAAACCGAATGTCGCATCTCACCGTCTCTGACGCGCCGGCCTGGCACCGGCACCGTCACTATCCGATCCTGCGCCTGATCACGTCGCTGGCCATCGCCACCGTCGGCAATGTCGGCATGTATATCGTGGTGGTGGTGCTGCCCGACGTGCAGGCGCAATTCGGCATCGCGCGCACCGGCGCGTCGCTGCCCTTCACCTGGACCATGATCGGTTTCGGACTGGGCGGCGTCGCCATGGGGCCCTTGGTCGACCGCTATCGCATCACGCGACCGGTCATGCTGGGGGCGGTTTTCCTGGGCAGCGGCATGTTCCTGGCTTCGCAGGCCGATTCGGTGATCGTGTTCGGCATTGCAAGTTTCCTGATCGGCATCGGCTGCTCGGCCAATTTCGCGCCGCTGGTGGCCGACATCTCGCTGTGGTTCGACCGCCGCCGCGGCATCGCCGTCGCCCTGGTGGCGAGCGGCAATTATCTCTCGGGCGCCATCTGGCCGCCGATCATCCAGGCCATGGTGGCAGATCACGGCTGGCAGTTCGCCTACCAGTTCTGCGCCGTGTTTTGCTTCGTGCTGGTCTGCGCCCTGTCGCTGTTGCTGCGGCCGGTGCCGCCGATCCTGGCCGTGCACGCCACGCCGACGGCAGCACAGGCCCAGGCCGCGCGCATCACCGCCGACGCCGACCGGCCGCTCGGCATGCATCCCAACGTGCTGCAGGGTCTGCTGCTGCTGGCTGGAATCTCCTGCTGCGTCGCCATGTCGATGCCGCAGGTCCATATCGTGGCGCTGTGCGCCGATCTCGGCTACGGCACTGCACGCGGCGCGCAGATGCTGTCGGTGATGCTGGCGTGCGGCATCGTCTCGCGCCTGGTGTTCGGCTGGATCTCCGATTACATCGGCGGTGCGGCGACGCTGTTCCTCAGCGCTTCGCTGCAGGCGGTGGCGCTGGCGCTGTTCCTGCCCAACCAGTCGCTGGACATTCTCTTCGTCGTGTCGGCGCTGTTCGGCCTGTTCCAGGGCGGCATCGTGCCGTCCTACGCGCTGATCGTGCGTCAGTATTTCCGTCCCGAGCAGGCCGCCACGCGGGTCGGGCTGGCGATCGCCGCGACACTCCTTGGCATGGCTTTGGGCGGCTGGGCGTCGGGGGCGATCTTCGACTGGACCAGCTCGTATGACGCCGCCTTCGTCCACGGCATCGCCTGGAATCTGATAACCGTCTTCATCTCGGGAATGCTGATCGTCCTGCATCGCCGCCGTTATGGCGCCATCATGGCCTAAGGGGATGAAAGCCCTGCGTTTGTCGAAGAAATTGGTGACGCTCGTCTCATTCTTGCCCTATATTAAATCGATATATGATTTGACAATATAGGGGCGGCGAGGTATTGGGCCGTCTCGAAAGGGGACTGTCCATGGACGTGAAAACCCTCTGCCTGGCCGTTCTGTCGCGTGGCGAAGCCAGCGGCTACGAGATCCGCAAGGAAGTGGCGGACGGCATTTTCAACGTCTTCTCCGATGCCGGTTACGGCTCGATCTATCCCGCGCTCAGCAAGCTGACCGACGAAGGCCTGGTGACGTTGCGCGAACTCGAGCAGGAGAAGCGTCCCGACAAGAAAATCTATCGCATCACGCCCACGGGGCGTCTGGCGCTGCTCGAAGCGCTGCGGCAGAAGCCGGCGCCGGACAAGTTCCGCTCCGATTTCATGCTGATCATGGTGTTCGCCCACCTGCTGCCGGCGCGCGACATCGACCAGCTCGTCACCGATCGCATCAGCCAGTTGCGCGGCGAGCTGGAGAATTGCGAACGCGGGCTGCAGGGCGAACTGGCGCCGGGCGAGCGTTTCATCTGCATGTACGGCGCTGCGGTCTACAAGGCGTCGATCGATTTCCTGGAAGACAACCGGCACGAGGCGCTGCGCGTGGCGCTGATGGCCGAACGCAAGGCCGGGTGAGCGGAGAGACGCCATGAAGATCAATCGCTCCTACGCCATCGCTCTCGGCATTGTCGGCGCCATTGGCCTGTGGATGCTGAGCGGCGCCTTCGCCGAATCGAAAAAGGACCAGAAAGCGGCGCCGACGCAGACCGCAGCGCTCACCGCGCCCTCGGTGCGGGTGGCCGATTTCACCGCGCAGCAGATGACGCGCGAGATTTCCGTGCGCGGCCAGAGTCTGGCGGTGCGCATCGTCGAACTGAAGGCGGAGACCGCCGGCCGCGTGGTCGAGACGCTGGTGGAAAAAGGCGCGCCGGTGAAGAAGGGCGACATCATCGCAAAACTGGCGCTGGACGACCGCCCTGCCCGCCTCGCCGAACTGAAAGCCATGATCGTGCAGCGCGAGCGCGAGCTTAACGCTGCCGCCAGCCTGGCCTCGCAGGGCTACGGGGCGAGCCTGCGCGCCAGCGAAGCCCGCGCCGGGCTGGAAGCGGCCAAGGCGGGGATGGCGCGGCTGGAAGTCGACATCGCCAACACCGACATCAAGGCGCCGATCGACGGCTCGCTCGATGAGCGCGGCATCGAGGTCGGCGCCTACCTGAAGGTCGGCGACAAGATCGGCACCGTGGTCGATCTGCGCACCATCCTGGTGGTGGGCGCCGTCACCGAGCGCGAAGTGCCGTTCCTGGCCGTCGGCAAGCCGGGCAGCGCCCAGCTCATCACCGGCGAGAAACTGGACGGCAAGATCCGGTTCGTTTCCGCCGCCGCCGATCCTGCCACGCGCACTTTCCGCGTCGAATTGGAAGCGCCCAATCCTGACGGCCGCGCCCGTTCCGGCGTGACCGCCGATTTGCGCCTGCCGCTCGATGCAGTGAAGGGCCATCGCGTGTCGCCGGCCATCCTGACCTTGGACGGGGACGGCCGCATCGGCGTCAAGGCGGTCGGCGCCGACAACAAGGTGCAGTTCATTCCCGTACAGATCCTGTCCGACAGCGCCGATGCGATGTGGCTGGGCGGCCTGCCGGATCAGGTGCGGCTGGTCATCGTGGGGCAGGAATACGTGGTGCACGGCCAATTGGTGACGCCGGTCGTCCAGCCGGCGAAGTGAGGCAGCGATGACGCTGGTCGATTCCGCCATCTCGCGCACCAGGCTGGTCCTGGCCGCACTGGTGTTCCTGATCGGCGCCGGGCTGATCATGTACGCGGTCGTGCCCAAGGAAGCCGAGCCCGACATCAACATCCCGATCATCTACACCACGGTGACCCTGCAGGGCATCTCGCCGCAGGACGCCGAGCGGCTGCTGGTCAAGCCGCTGGAGCAGGAGCTGCGCACCGTCGAGGGCGTCAAGGAAATGCGCTCCTCCGCTTTCGAAGGCGGCGGCTACGTGCTGCTCGAATTCGAGGCCGGCTTCGATTCCGACAAGGCGCTGGCCGACGTGCGCGACAAGGTCAAGGACGCGCGCCCCGAAATGCCGCCCGAGGCCGACGAGCCCAAGACGCACGAAGTCAATCTCAGCCTGTTCCCGATTCTGGTCGTGACGCTGGCCGGCGACATTCCCGAAAGCGCGCTGCTGCGCATCGCCCGCGACCTGCAGGACGAGATCGAAGCCATTCCGTCCGTGCTGAACGCCAATATCGCCGGCGATCGCGAGGAGCAGGTCGAAATCCTGATCGATCCGCTGCTGCTGGAAAGCTACGGCATCAACGCCAACGAGGCGGTGGGCGCCGTCAGCCGCTCCAACCGGCTGATCGCCGCCGGCGCCAAGGATACCGGCGCCGGCCGCTTCGCGCTGAAGGTGCCCGGGCTTTACGAGACGGTGCAGGACATCCTCGACCAGCCGCTCAAGGTCTCTGGCGACAGCGTGGTCAAGGTGCGCGACGTGGCGCGCGTGACGCGCAGCTTCATGGACCCCGACAGCTTCGCCCGGGTCAACGGCAAGCCCGCCATCGCGCTGGAAGTCTCCAAGCGCACCGGCGAGAACATCATCGAGACCATCGAGCGGGTGCGTGCGGTGGTGAAAGCCGAAAGCGCCAACTGGCCGCAGGGCATCGAGATCTCCTATTCGCGCGACAAATCGAACACCATCCGCACTTTGGTGGCCGACCTGCAGAACAACGTCATCGCCGCCGTCATCCTGGTGCTGGTGGTGTGCGTCGCCACCCTGGGCCTGCGCTCGGGCCTGTTGGTCGGCATGGCGATCCCGGCCTCCTTCCTGACCGGCATCCTGGCCATGGGCGCCCTCAACATGACGATGAACATCGTCGTGCTGTTCAGCCTGATCCTGGCTTCGGGCATGCTGGTGGAAGCGGCGATCGTGGTGGTCGAATACGCCGACCGCAAGATGGCCGAAGGCATGTCCAGGCGGCTGGCCTATGCCGAGGCCTCCAAACGCATGGCGTGGCCGGTGGTCTCCTCGACCTTGACGCCACTTGCCGTATTCGTGCCGCTGCTGTTCTGGCCGGGCGTGGTCGGCGAGTTCATGAAGTATCTGCCGATCACCTTGCTGCTGACCCTGTCGGCGTCGCTGCTGGTGGCGCTGCTGTTCACGCCGGTGCTGGGTTCGCTGTTCGGCAAGCCGAGCACGCTCGATCCCGAAGCGCAGAAAGCGCTCAATGCCGCCGAATCCGGCGATCTCAACGATTTGCGCGGCGGCACGCGCTGGTACGTCAAGGTGCTGGAAGTGGCGTTGCGCTGGCCGGCGCGGGTGCTGCTGGGCGCTTTCGCCATCCTGGTCGCGGTGGTGATGATCTATGGCTCGATGGGCAAAGGCGTCGAGTTCTTCCCCAGCATCGAACCCGACAACGCCGTGGTGCAGATCTCGGCGCGCGGCAATCTCGCCATGGCCGAGCGCGACGCCATCGTGCGCCAGGTCGAGAGCCGCATTCTCGACATGAAGGAGATCAGGACGATCTATGCCCGCACCGGCAAGCTGCGCGGCGGCCAGCAGGAGCAGGCCGAGGACGTTATCGGCACCATCCAGCTCGAATTCGTCACCTGGAACCAGCGGCGCAAGGCCGACCAGATCCTTGCGGAGATTCGCAACCGCACCGCCGATATTGCCGGTGTCTACGTCTCGCCGGAAAAGGAGAAATCCGGTCCGCCGGTCGGCAAGCCGGTGCAGGTGCGACTGGAGACGCGCTATCCCGAATTGCTGGAACCGGCCGTGGTCAAGCTGCGCCAGGCGATGGGCGAGATGGGCGGCTTCGTCAACGTCGAGGACAACCGCCCCCTGCCCGGCATCGACTGGCGCATCGAGGTCGATCGCGCCCAGGCCGCCAAGTTCGGCGCCGACGTTTCGGCGGTGGGCGACATCGTCAAGCTGGTGACGGCTGGCATCAAGCTCGGCGAGTACCGGCCGGACGATGTCAACGAAGAGATCGAAATCCGCGTCCGCTACCCGGCGCAGTACCGGACCCTGGCGCAGCTCGACCAGATCAAGATCAAGACCGATGCCGGCATGGTGCCGATCGGCAATTTCGTCGAGCGCAAGCCCGCGCCCAAGGTCGGCAAACTCGACCGGGTCGACGGCAATCGCGTCATGACGGTTAAGGCCGACGTGGCGCCCGGCCTGCTGGTCGACAAGAAGATGCAGGAAGTCCAGGCCTGGATCGCGCAAGCGGGCTTCGATCACCGCATGAAGGTGCGCTTCAAGGGCGAGAGCGAGGAGCAGCAGAAGACCGGCCTCTTCCTGTTCAAGGCGCTGATCATCGCCATCGGCCTGATGTCGGTGATCCTGCTGTGGCAGTTCAACAGCTTCTTCTCGGTCGGCCTGGTGCTGAGCGCGGTGGTGATGTCGACCATCGGCGTTTTCGTCGGGCTGATCGTCACCGGCCAGCCGTTCGGCATCGTCATGAGCGGGCTGGGCGTGGTGGCGCTGGCCGGCATCATCGTGTCGAACAACATCATCCTGATCGACACCTACGACGAGTTGCGCGCCCAAGGCATGCCGCCGCGCGAAGCCATCATCCGCACCGGCGCGCAGCGCCTGCGGCCGGTGCTGCTGACCACCGTGACCAACATCCTGGGCCTGCTGCCGATGGTGTTCAGCATCAATCTCGATTTCACCGCGCGCAACATCGAGATCGGCGGACCATCGACCCAGTGGTGGACGCAATTGTCGTTGGCGGTGGCCGCCGGCCTGACCTTCGGCACCATCCTGACCTTGGTGGTGACGCCCTGCGCGCTGATGGCACGCGACAATTATCGCGACTGGCGCAGCAAACGCAAAGCTCGCACCGGCGATGGCGGAATTCTGAAAGTCTTCACCCGCCGCAAGCGCCCGGCCACGGCAGGCGGCCCGCCAATCGCTAACGCCGCCGAATAGGGCTTTAGTTTATCTGCGGCCGATTGCTGTCGGCGGGCGGTTCCGCCACCGGCTCGGCCGGCTCCCCCGGCGGCACGATCACAGTCCCGGCATCGTCGTTGGCCGCCGCCCGCTTGGCGCGCATCGCCGCCTTGATGCTGAACGGGAAGGTCGCGCTGTAGGCCAGGCCCAGGACCGGGATGCAGTACCAGGGCGCGGTGACGATCAAGGCGGCAACGGCGCAGATCAGGATCAGCACCGGCAGCACGTAACCCGGCTGCACCCGCACCTTCTTGAACGAATAAGTCGGGATGCGGCTGACCATCAGAGCGCTGACGCCGGCCATTACCAGTCCGACCAGCACGGGATGGCCGAAGAAATCGGCACCCCAGGCGCCGGTTTCGAAGCTCAGCATCATCGGGATCAACACCAGCCCGGCGCCGGCCGGCGCCGGCACGCCGGTGAAAAAGCCGGCCATCCAGGCCGGCGGCTTGGTGTCGGCATCCAGCCCGGTATTGAAGCGCGCCAGGCGCAGAGCACTGCAGACCGGGAACAGCAGGACCAGCGCCCAACCCAGCGAGCCGGCGCCGTTCATGGTCCACAGATAGATCATCATCGCCGGCGCGACGCCGAAGGAAATGAAGTCCGACAAAGAGTCCAGCTCGGCGCCGAAGCGGCTGGTGCTGCCCAGACGCCGCGCCAGCCTGCCATCGAGGCCATCGAGAATGGCGGCGATGAAGATGGCGATGACAGCCGCCTGGAAGCGATCCTGCAACCCATAGCGGATGGCGGTCAGGCCGGCGCACAGCGCCAGCAAGGTCAGGATATTGGGCAGCAGCCGGTTGATGGAGAGCGGCGACAGCTTGCGGCGACTGAAAGGCGGCGGCAAAACCATGTCAGTGCTCGAAACCGCCGCGCTGGGCCTCGGAAGAGTTCAGATCGGCCAGCACCGACTCGCCCGCCACCATGCGCTGGCCCACC
>JAQSWP010000008.1 GCA_029266575.1 Alphaproteobacteria bacterium
TCGCCGCACACAGCAGATCGAGGAGCGCCTGGCCGACAAGCGCGAACGCATCGTCAAGGCGGTGCGCCGGGTGGTGGGCGAAGTGGGTTTCCGCGACGCGCAGATCGCCATGGTCGCTGCCGCCGCCGGGATCGCCACCGGCACGGTCTATCGCTATTTCCCGTCCAAGGCCGAACTCTTCGCCGAAGCGGTCAGCGCCAACTCGCGCCACGAAGTCGATGTCATGGCGCAGATCGTGGCGGCCGACGGCTCGCCGGTGCAGCGCCTGCAGGATGCGATCCGGGTGTTCGCCAGCCGCGCGCTGCAGGCCAAGCAACTGGCCTACGCCATGATCGCCGAACCGGCCGATGTCGAAGTCGACACCGCGCGCCTGGAATATCGCCGCGCCTTTGGCCGCCTGTTCCGCCGCCTGATCGACGAGGGCATGCAGCAGGGCGAATTGCCGGCGCAGGACAGCGAAGCCACCTCGGCCTGCATCGTCGGCGCGCTGATCGAAGGGCTGATCGGGCCCTTGGCGCCGGACGCCGCCAAGCCGATGCAGGAGAACCGGCTGATCGACACCATCCTGCGCTTCTGCCTCGGCGCCGTCGGCGCACGCGAAGCGACAGTCACGCCGCTGCGACCCATCAAGGGAGGACGCGCATGAACGCCCCCATCCGCCATCACGCCACGCCGAACGAGCCATTGCTCAGCCTGTTCCAGCGCATGCTGGACGAGATGGAGCAGAAGGAAAGCGTCGAGTGGGATGCCGACACCGGCACGCTCGATGCCTCGATCTATCACGATCCCGCCATCTACGACAAAGAGATGGCGCGCATTTTCAAGCGCGTGCCGCTGTGCCTGGGCCATGAGGACCAGCTGCGCGAGCCCGGCAGCATGATCGCACGCGACCTGTTCGGCCTGCCGCTGCTCCTGGTGCGCGACCGCAAAGGCCAGATCCACGGCCTGCTCAATGTCTGCCGCCATCGCGGCGCGCGGCTGGTGGCGGGCGAAGAGGAAGTCTGCCGCAAGGGCGCGCTGTCCTGCCCCTACCACGCCTGGACCTACGATCTCGACGGCACCTTGCGCACGGTGCCGGGCGCAGAAGCTTTCCCCGATCTCGACAAAAGCCAGCGCGGCCTGCGGCGCATTCCGGTGCAAGTGCGGCATGGGCTGATCTGGGGGATCTTCGACGCCAACGCGACGGACATAGACGTCGCGAGCTTCCTGGGAGGCATCGACGACGATCTGGCGGCGATGGAACTGGGGCCGCATCGTTTCTATCGCCAGCATGCGCGGCGGCGAAAGTGCAACTGGAAGCTGGTGATGGATGCGTTCCAGGAGTTCTATCACATCAAGCGCCTGCACGCGCGCACCATTGGCCCGTTCTTCCTCGACACCAAATCGGCAGGCGAAGGCGTCGGCCCGCACCTGCGCGTACTGGTCGGCCGCGAAGGTCTGACCGAAGCGCGTCAGAAGCGGCCGCAGGACTGGGACATGCGCCGCGACGCGACGCTCACCCATATGATCTTTCCCAACACGGTGATCGTCTATCACCCCGACTACACTTCGCATCTCGGCATGTTCCCGACCGCCGCCGACGAGATCCTGTTCGTGCACACCATGTTCACCCCGCACGAGCCCCAGAACGAGAAAGAGAAGTCCCATTGGGACCGCTCCTTCGAGCTGCTCGATGGTGGGGTGTTCGGCGAGGAGGATCTGTTCATCTCCGAGCAGATCCAGCTCGGCCTGAAGTCAGGCGCCAACAATGATTTCCTGCTGGGCCGCTTCGAGCATCATGTGCGCCGCTTCCATTCCCATATCGAGCGGATGCTGAAAGACTAGCGTTTGTCGATCAGCACGCTCTGGATGGCGCGGCCGAAATAGCCGGTGGTGTCGGCGAGGTTGGCGAAGGCGATACCCGATCCATCCGGCCCGAGCCAGGTCTCGGCGTCGAGCAGGATCCATTCGCCGACCGGATCGCGCGCCAGCGAAATGGTCAGATCGGCATTGAGGAAGGTCCAGGACTGGAAAGGCAGCAACGTCGAGGCGCCGTTGCAGAAATCGCCGGCGATCACCGCGCGCATGGCGGGCGAGATCGGCTGGCCTTCGATGATCGGCCGGTCGGCGCGGAACCAGCAGGCGGCAGGCCCGGTGGTTTCGAAGCTGCCTCTGACCACGGCGGTGCTGAGCCCGCTCAAGAACGGATTGTTCTTGCCGATGGTGATGCGCGACTGGCCTTCTTCCGGCAGCGGCAGATCGAGCATGGGCTGGGCAATGTCCTGTTGATAGCCATGATCGACGCGGCGCAGTTTCAGCACCGCGCCGCGCGCCACTTCGGCGCCATCGGCAAATAGAGAGACGGCGCAAAGCTGCAGCTTGCGCCCCTCGCGCACGACCTGCGCCTTGATCGTCAGCGGCGCCACCGGCACCGGCTTCATCAGTTCCGACGTGACGCGGGCGACGCGCATCGGAGCCGCGGTCGGCAGGTTTTCTGCGGCATGCGTGATCAGGCATGACGGCGCCGCACCATGCTGCATGGTCGCATCCCACGGACCCGCCGCGTAATGGCTGGTCTCCACCCGATCGCCTTTTAGTCTGAACACCGCGTCCATAACCACTCCCCGCAAGACTCCGCGTCCATTACCAGAGAGGTAAGAAAGAATCTCGAATTTCTTACCTGCCACGTAATCGACCGCACACCGCTTCCCGCGTCACCATCGCTGCCAGCATCGAGAGGATGCACGACAACGAGGAGAAGCAACATGAGCGACGTGAAAGATCTGGTCGACCGCTATATCGCCATCTGGAACGACACCGATGCAGCCAGCCGCCGAGCGCTGATCGCCCGCACCTGGACCGAGGATGCGCAGTATGTCGATCCCCTGATGCAGAGCCAGGGACAGCATGGCATCGACACGATGATCGCAGGCGTGCAGCAGCGCTTTCCCGATTTCCGCTTCAGCCTGCTGGGCAAGCCCGATGCCCATGCCGACCGGCTGCGTTTCTGCTGGGGCCTTGGGCCGCAGGGTAGCGAAGCGGTGATCAAGGGCACCGATTTCGCCACGGTCTCGAAGGACGGCCGCTTGCATTCGGTGACCGGCTTCCTCGATCAGGTTCCGGCGCAATAGCGCCACATGCGAGAAGGAGAACGAGTCATGGTCAACAATGGAAATCTTCTGCGCCAGGCCTTGCTGCTCGATGCGATGGCGAGCGGCCTGATGGGTATCGTGATGGCAGCCGCGCCCGGCTTCGTCGCCCAACTGCTGAACCTGCCGATGGGCTTCGTGCTCTACATCGGCATTTTCCTGATCGGCTTTGCCGCAGCGCTGCTGGTGCTGCGGCGCTATCCGCTGCCGGCGCTGGTCTGGCTGGTGATCGTGGGCAACGCCGGCTGGGTGCTCGCCAGCATCGCCATCCTGTTCACCGGCCTGATCGCGCCCAACACGCTGGGCATCGTGGTGATCGCAGCGCAAGCGCTGGCGGTCGCGGTGTTCGCCGAGCTTGAGTTCATGGGCCAGCGGCGGACGAGTGCCGCAGTGGCGTAAGGCCGATGGAGAAAGCAAAAGAAGGGCGGCTTGCGGGCCGCCCTTTGCTTTATGGACCGGTGGCGGCGATTTCCTTGGCCATGGCGATGAAGAACATGCGCCAGAACTCGGGAAAGCGCATGCCGGCGCGGCGCGCGAAAGGGTCGAGCGAACAGCGCGGTCCCCAGCGGCCGCGAAAGCCGCCATTGGACAGCATGTTCGGCCACCACACCTGGGCGTCGCGATCGACGAGATGGCTGTAGGCGCGCTGGTCGATCGTCACCTGGTCCGATGCCCAGGGGATTAGTTCGGCGCCCGGCTCCGTCAAGGTCAGCGATTGCGGATGGATCACCCTGCCAAGCTTGCCGGGTTCGGCCGTGACGTCCGGCTGCGCCTCGTCGTCGACCGAGCCGGTTCCCACGGCGCTGATGCCAACGCCCCAATTGTCTTCCAGCAGCGCCCAGCCAAGGGCGGCGGCGAATCCGATCGGGCCAAGGCCGAGCAGCCCGGCGGCGGCGAGCTTGTACCAGCTGGCCGGCCCGGGCACGGAAAAGCCGTCGTCGGAATGATCCTTCGCCGGCTGCGGCGAATCGAACTTGCCGCAGCGCTGCGGTTGCGCATCCGGCGTGAACGGATTGAAGGCATGCGTGCCGGAGCGCAGATGCAGGCCATGGGTGCCGGCGGCGACGAAAATCTTGGCATGATCGTCGATGGTTTCCGGCAGGACGCGGGCGTGCACGTCGCTGATGTTCTGCCAGCGCCGCACATTCATCGCGATACGCCGTTCACGCTCGTCGAACCCCTGCCTGGTGCCGAGGTTGCGCCGGCCGCTGACGCCGATCCAGCGCGGCATGTAGTCGTCCTGCGGATCGTCGGTTTCGAGCAGCACGGCCATGCAGGCCCAGTCGCCGACATACGACGCAAATTCGCTATTGCCGCAGGTCAGGCCCTCGTCATGGGCGGGAAAGAACAGGTAATAGCAAAGCAGCGCCGGATTTTTCAGCCGGTCGAATAGATCGGGCAGGATCGGCAGGCGCTCGTTCGGCCGCTCGGCAAGAAGGTTACGCAGGCGGTCGGTGTCGAACAGCTCAGCGTGATACCAGGATTTGCTGTCGCGCAATGCCGGTTGGCCTTGCGCGGCGTCGTTGTACAGCCGGTCCACTTCGTCGCGATGGGCGAAACGGTTTTTTTGGTCGCTCGTTGGTTTGCTTATGAATTGCTCGAGCACCGACCCGTCCCCCGGGTCGGAAAAGCGCCAGCCGGCCAGGTCGAGGAACCGCTCCTCGGTTGGGGTATCTACGACGAGGTGCGGCACGTTGCTGACACGCTCGTTAAGAAAGTGCTCTTCGGGTTTCTTTTTTTCACCCGAGGTGCCGCGTATCGTGCCGTGCTCCGCCAGCGGCCCGCTCCACGACTTCACCTTGTCGAACGGCACCTTGGCCGCCCACATTGCGCAGTGCTCGAGAAAGCGCTTGGCGTCTGACGGCAGGAAACGCTCGTTGGGATGGAAATAGAGAATTGGCTCGAAACGGCGCACCAGTTCTTCAAAGGATTCCGGCATGGCCTGCCCCCTAACCGGCTATCGGGTGGCCGGCCGTGCCGCCGCCACAGGAGCGCGCAATGCAGTCGATCAGCGCCGCCACTTGCTGATCGCAGTCCAGCGGCGACATTTCGGCCAAGATCCGTCGCAGGCAGTCCGAATCCGCCAGCGCCCGCACGCCGGGATCGTCGGCAATCGAGATGCCGACCAGCCGCAGCCAGGCGCACCAGTCTGAGAACAGGCGCGCCATATCGGGATGATCGAGCTTGCCTGCGCGCCAAAGCGCAAAATATTTATCGGAAGTGTGGAAGAAGCGTTCGCGCGTCTCGGGGCCTTTGGCCACAACTAACCTTTTCAGCCGATCGAGCGTTTCGGCAAGCTGCTGGCCAATGAGTTCGCGGCAGTCGGGGTTGCGGTCGAGCGCTGCAGCCAGTTCGCGGAAGAATCGGTCCCAGCAATCGTCGATGGCCTTGTCCGTCGGCCGGGCGAAGAACTCGCGCTCCATGTGATGGGGATCGCGCCGCCAGATCTTGAGCTCGTCGATCTCGCCGTTGAGGAAGTGATTGTCCTGATCGGGCTGGTTGCCGACGCTGAGACCGAGCGGTCCGATCGGCGGAATAGTCGCGAGCAGTCCGCTGCGGCGGGCGATGCGTACGCCATCGACCGCAAGCTCCATGGTGTCGAAGCCATCATGGAAGAAGGACACCATTACCCATCTGTCGTCCGGGACGTCGGTGACCGGCATACCGAGGCCGTGCTCGTAAGGACTGATCGTGTCGCTGTCCTGCAGCGGATAGGTCGATTTGCCCGGGCAGTGGAAGCTGGCGAACAACACCCCGCCCCTGAAGAACACGCTGAACGAATTGTGCCCTGCGACGACGGTCTGCGCATGGGTCTTGGGCTTGCCGCGGCGCACGAGCGCCTCGACCCTGACTCCGCCCAATTTGCCCCAGGCAGGAGAAGCGGTGTCGATGCGTAGCCGGCTTTTCTCCTGCGGAAAGCCGACGGCACCGGAACCTGCCCTCGAGGCATCATTGAGGAAAAGGATATCCGGCTTGCTTTGCGGCACGCCATGGCTGTCATGGTCGGAAAGATCGACGGCGAAGCCGTTCCAGCCGGCGTAGGTGTGATGACAAATCAACTCGAATTGCGGAACCACTGCATTCCTCCATCGAGAGCGTGTCGGTCTTTGGCGCAGCCGGAACACCGGCCCGCCGCTTCAGATTGCCATGCCGCAGACGCCCGGACGACAATACGGAGGAATATCCCGGTGGCCGCCACGGCTTTGCCACAGCGGCCCGCCTATACTGGATGCCGGAAGTGATGGAGACACATCCATGTCTCGCGACGGATTTTCCATCGGACGGCGCAGCCTGTTGCAGGGTGCGGCCGGTCTTGCGGCGCTCGCGGCCATGACGGCCCGCGCCCAGCAGGCGCCGCTGACCCGCGCCATTCCTTCCAGCGGCGAAAAGGTGCCGCTGGTCGGGCTCGGCACCTGGATCACTTTCAATGTCGGGCGCGATCAGAAGGCGCGCGAGACTTGCTCAGGCGTTATGCAGGCGTTTTTCGCGGCCGGCGGGCGGATGATCGATTCTTCGCCCATGTACGCCTCCTCGCAGGACACGATCGGCTATGGCCTGCAGAAGCTTGGCCGCACGGGCAACGTGTTCTCGGCCGAGAAGGTGTGGGTTTCCTCGCTCGAGCGGGGTGCCACGCAGATGGAGGAGTCGCGGCGCAAATGGGGTTTGGCGAAGTTCGACCTGATGCAGGTGCATAATCTGGTGTCATGGGAAGAGCATCTGCCGCGCCTGCAGGCGATGAAGGCATCCGGTCAGTTGCGCTATGTCGGCATCACCACTTCCGAAGGCCGCCGCCACGGCGAGTTCGAGCGCATCATGCGCGAACACAGGATCGATTTTGCGCAGCTCACCTACAACATCCTCGACCGCGAGGCCGAATCCCGCCTGCTGCCCCTGGCGCAGGAGCGCGGCATCGCCGTTATCGCCAACCGGCCGTTCCGCGAAGGCGCGCTGCTGCGTACGCTTGCGGGCAAGAAATTGCCAGCCTGGGCCGGCGAGATCGGGGCGGCAAGCTGGGCGCAGTTCGTGCTGAAATTCATCGTTTCGCACCCCGCCATCACCTGCGCCATCCCGGCAACATCGAAAGTGGATCATGTGCGCGAGAATATGGCGGCTGCTTCCGGCAAGCTGCCCGATGCGGCCATGCGCAAGCGTATGGCTGACTACGTCGAAGCGCTTTAGATGGGCGAGTGGCTGTCCTATTCCCTCTCGGATTTTTTGCTGTTCTCCCAAGCGACCTATTTCCGCCAGTTCGCGCTGATCAACGAAAAGACTTTTGCGCTGGCGATCGTGTTCGCAGCGCTGGCGCTTGCCATTGCCGTTTTCGCTGGCGGCGGCCGCTGGGATGGACGCGTGACGTCGATCAGGCTGGCGTTTCTTTGGGCCGCATCCGCCTGGCTGTTCCATTATGAAAGCTACATGGAGATCAACTGGGCCGCGGTCTGGTTCGCCTTCGGCTTTGGCATACAGGCGCTGGCGCTGATCCTCTCGGGAATTTTCGGCGGCTTTCTCCTGCCCATCGCAACACCGCGCCGGGACCACATCATCCGTGCGCTCGCCGTGCTGGTGGTCCTGCTTTATCCACTGCAGGCCGGGCTCTTTGGCCGTTCATGGCATGAAGCGGAAAGCGTCGGCATCTCACCAGATGCCACGTCCATCTTCACGATTTTCATCCTGGCGCTAGGCGCCGGGCAAATGCGCTACGCGCTTGCCGCAATTCCGCTGCTCTGGACGGTAATAAGTCTGCTGACGTTATGGACCATGGACGCGCCGGAATTCTGGACACTGGCAGCACTGCTGGCCGCTTCCCTGATCGCGCTTAGAGCGGATCATGATTAAGCGGAAGCGCATGCGCTTCCGCTTAATCATGTGAATCCGCTCTATTCATTAATATCTAGAGCAAATTCACAGGTCTTGACGGAATCGCTAGCGATTCCGTCAAGACCTGATTTGCTCTAGCGCATCGGCTGGTCGGGCACGCCAAAGCGGCCCAGCGCCGGCAGATTGATCGCCGGCCGGCGCAGCTCTAGGCCAAGCACCGCGCCGAAGAGACTGAGCTCGATGCCTTCGTACCAGCCCAAGGTGATGCCGCCGTAGCCGCCGGCGGAAAAGCGATAGCCGGTGCCCGATGGTGTCGACGCCAGCCAGTTGCCGTCGACCGGGAAATCCTTGCCGATGGCGGTGGTCGGCAGTTTGGCGCGCAGCTCCGGCGCGGCAGCCAGCACGGTGGCGACGAAGCTGTTGGAATTGGGGCCGGGCCAGGCGCGATAATCGCCCTGCGCGCGAAAAGCGTAGGAAGCGATCGCGGCGCGCAATTTCGGAATCGCCTGGCGCGCCTTCTCGCCATCGACCGCCAGCAGCAGCTCCGGCTCGCGCCCGAACCACAGACCGTCCGGCGCATAGCCGTTGATCCGCACCGGCTCGCCCCAGCCGGTGTAGTCGAAACGCTCGTAGCGCTGGCCGTTCTCGTCCTTCACCACGATCCAGCAATGGGTGGCGAAGATGCCGCGCCAACGCACCGTACGCGCGGCGAACACCCGCACCATGGCGTGCGGCGCGGTTTCGATTTTGGGCAGCAAACCGGCGCTGTCGCGGCGGGCGGCGCGCCAGTCGAGTTCGTCGCCGGCCCAGTGCATTGCCGCCGCAAGCGCCACCGGCGCGCCGAAGGCCAACAGCAAGGCCAGACCGCAGAAGCGCAGAATGCGGATGATCGTCATGATCTCTGCCGTTGATGCGGCGCGGACGGCAATCCGATGCGCAGCCGCGATACCGCTCGCAACTCTCGTCTGGATTTTGAGAGAATTGGAGCGGGCGAAGGGATTCGAACCCTCGACCCCAACCTTGGCAAGGTTGTGCTCTACCCCTGAGCTACGCCCGCAAAAGCCCGCGCATCATAGTCAGGCGCGATTCCATTGCAAGCCTTCTCGGCCCCTCAAAACGTCAAGTTCGCTGCACTTGATTGATGAAATGTTATATTATAACGTTCTCTTGCCGTCCATTTCTCCGGACGGCAATTTCTTTCCTTATCAAAGGCTTGCCATGGACCGCCTTCGTGCGCTTGCTGCTCTCCTGCTGATTTTTGGACTGGCCCTCGCCTTCGCCCCCCTTGGTCAGGCGCAACAGAGGCTGAAAGTGGTGGCGAGTTTCTCCATCTTGGCCGACATGGCGCGCGAGATCGGGGGCGATCGCATCGAGCTGCGTTCGCTGGTCGGCGCTAATGGCAATGCGCATGTGTTCCAGCCGACCCCGGCGGACGGCCGCGCGGTATCGGAAGCCTCCGTGCTGATCGTCAACGGTTTGGGGTTCGAAGGGTGGATCGAGCGGTTGCAGCGCTCGGCCAGGTTCAAGGGCAAGATCGTGGTGGCGAGTGCCGGCGTTTCGCCGGCCCTGACGGCGGACGATCACGGCCATAGCCACGGCCATTCCCCTGGCGGTTCGGCCTCGACGCGCAAGAAAGCGAAAGTTGACTCACTTCCCGACCCGCACGCCTGGCAGGATCTGCGCAACGGCATGCTTTATGTCGATACCATCGCGCGCGGCCTGTCCGAAGCCGATCCCGCCAATGCCGAGTTCTTCGTGAAGCGTGCGAGCGTCTACAAGCAGCGGCTTGCCGCATTGGATGCGCGCCTGCGCAGCGAGTTCGCTGCCGTGCCCCAAGGCAAGCGCCGCGTCATCACCTCGCACGATGCCTTCGCTTATTTCGGCAGGGCTTACGGCATCGAATTCATTCCCGCCGCCGGCGTCTCTTCCGAAAGCGAACCGACGCCGCGCCAGATCGCAGCGTTGATCACGCAGATCAAAAAGGAAAATGTGAGGGCGCTGTTCGTCGAGAACATGAGCAGCCCCAAGCTGGTCGAGCAGATCGGCCGCGACGCCGGCGCCAGCGTGGGCGGCACGCTCTATTCCGATGCGCTGTCGCCGCCGGGCGGACCGGTCGACAGCTACACCGGAATGTTCGAGCACAATGCTGCGGCGCTGAAAGCGGGCATGGCGCGGAACTGAGCGAGCGGCGAATTCATTCACGAACCGGGAGGAGAGGGCGATGAAGAGAATCGCAGGGGCGGGGTTTGTCCTGACGCTGGGACTGATGGCGCCGGCCTTAGCGCAGGACTATGCGAAATTCGTCGCCGACGGGCATGTCGAGCTGCGCTTCGATTCCTTTCCTCAATCCGATTTGAAGGAAAACGAACGGTTGGATGTCAACCTGCATGGCGACGCCAATCTGGGTTTCTATCTGACTCGGGAATTATCGCTGCAGAGCACGCTTAAAGTAGAGTCCGTGCGCGATCCGCGCCCAGGGCGTGACCGTTATATCAGCGGCACCGGACTGTTCGTCGAACAGCTTTATGTCGATTACGATCATGAAGATTTCGGTCTCTATGCCGGCAAGTTCAATCCGACCTTCGGCATAGCGTGGGCGCGATTGCCGGAATTGCTGCATGAGGAATTCTCCGAGGAATACGAAACCACCGAGATGATCGGCCTTGGTGGCAGCGTGAAGTTCGCCCCATCAGGCTTTGGCAGACATGAAGTCAATGCCGCGGTCTTCTTCGTCGACACGACGTTCCTGCACGCTTCGCTCTTCGCTTCGCCTCAGGCCAACGATGAACGCGCCAACCGGCTATCGAATCTGCGCCGCCGCGATGGCGGACCGGGCAACACGGGCAGACTAAACAATTTTTCCGCCACGCTCGATGGCGGCGAATTCGAGTTCGCGCCGGGCTTGTTCTATCATCTGGGTGTCCGACATCTTTCACGCGGGCGCATCGAACGTAAGGACGAGACTGCCTATGCCATGGGCATCGGCTATCGCTTCGAATTCTCCGATGGTTCGGTACTGACGCCACTGGTCGAATATGTGCACTTCGACAATTTCGAAGGCGGCATCGAGACGGCCAATATGCTGACGGTCGGGCTCAATCTGGAGCTGGACAAATGGGCCATCGGCGTCGCTGGCTCGCGCCGGCACATCACCGTCGCCAGCATCGACGGACCTGACGTTACCGACTGGATGGTGGGTTTCAATGTGGCGCGCGAGATCGGCCATGGACTCGAACTCGGCGCCGGCTATCGCCACGAACGGATTGAAGGCGTGCATAGCGACTGGATCCGGCTCTATGTCGGCTACCATTTCTCTTTCACACGCTAACCCTTCAAATGGCCGTTGGCAGTCATTACTCTGCCGCTACCATGAACGAGCCTGCCCTCCCGACCTCGCCGCAGCAACTGCTTGACCGGCTGACCGCGCTCGGCATCGAGCATCATGTCGTGCGCCATCCGCCGCTGTTCACGGTGGAGGACTCCAAGGCGCTGCGCGGCGAATTGCCGGGCCATCACATCAAGAACCTGTTCGTGCGCGACCGGCGCGAGACGATGTTCCTGGTGGTGGCTCAGGAGGACCGCAGAGTCGACCTGAAGGCGCTGGCATCCGTCATCGGCGCCGGCAAGCTCTCTTTCGGCAGCGCCGAGCGGCTGATGAAATATCTCGGCGTGCTGCCGGGCGCGGTCACGCCCTTCGCCGTCGTCAACGACACGGATGCGGCTGTCAGCGTCTTCATCGACCGCAGCGTCATGGGCGGAGGCGCCATCCATTGTCATCCGCTGGTCAATGACATGACGGTGGCGCTGCAGGGCGAAGACCTACTGCGCTTTCTGCGCGCCACCGGGCACGAGCCGAAGCTGATCGACATTCCCGAACGACCCACCGGATAGATAACCACAGAGGCACAGAGGCAAGAAAGTTTCGTCGTCTCTGTGCCTCTGTGCCTCTGTGTCTCTGTGGTCAGACTGCGCTTCGCGCGGCAAAGGGAAGATTGCCGAAGCGGGGCAAGTGCGATGCCGCCCGCGCCCCGCAAAATGAAAAACTCCCGCCAGCGCAGGGACTTGCGTGGGCTTGCCTCATAAGCGCGGAAAGCCCATGTTCTGCCTCTGACATTTCAAGATTTACCGGACGGACCCAATGGAAACGCTTCTCGGCCAGACCCCGCCCGCCACCGGCGGCGACATCATCGACAGCACTCAGGCGCAGTTCGCCAAGGACGTGCTCGACGCCTCGCGCGACAAGCCGGTGATCGTCGATTTCTGGGCGCCGTGGTGCGGGCCATGCAAGCAGCTCACCCCGGCGCTGGAGAAAGTCGTTACCGCCGCCAAGGGCGCGGTCAAGCTGGTCAAGATCAACATCGACGAAAACCAGGCACTGGCGCAGCAATTGCGCATCCAGTCGATCCCCACGGTCTATGCTTTCTACCAAGGCCGGCCGGTCGACGGCTTCATGGGCGCGCTGCCCGAGAGCCAGCTCAAGGAATTCATCGCCAAGCTGATGCAGACCACCGGCGCCCCTGCCGGCGGCGACGAAGCGGCGCAGCTGGCCGAAGTGCTGGCGCAGGCCAAGGAGGCGCTGGATAGCGGCGACATGATGACTGCGTCGCAGATTTTCAGCGAAGTGCTGCAGCACGATCCCGCCAATGTCGAAGCCATCGCCGGCATGACGCGCTGTTACCTCAAGAGCGGCGACATCGAGCGCGCCAAGAACACCTTGGCGGCGGCGCCCAAGGAACAGGCCAACCACGCCGAGATCGTCGCCGCCCGCGCCGCCATCGAGCTGGCGGAAGCGGCCAAGCAGGCCGGGCCGGTCAACGATCTGAAGGCCAAGGTCCAGGCTAACCCGAAAGACCATCAGGCGCGCTTCGATCTCGCCATGGCGCTCTATGCCAGCGGCGAACGCGAGGGCGCGGTCGACGCGTTGCTCGAGATCGTGCGCCGCGATCGCAAATGGAACGAAGAGGGCGCCCGCAAGCAGCTGGTGAAGTTCTTCGAGGCGCTGGGCCCGATGGACCCGCTCACCATCGACGCGCGCAAGCGGCTGTCGTCGATCCTGTTCTCGTGACGGCAAACCCCTTCACCACCGACTACCAGTCGCTGCCCGCGACCCTGCCGATTTTTCCGCTGACCGGCGTGCTGCTGCTGCCGGGCGGGCGGCTGCCGCTCAATATTTTCGAGCCGCGCTACCTCGCGATGATTGCGGATGCGCTCGGCGCCCAGCGCCTGATCGGCATGGTGCAGCCGCTGACGCCGGGCGGCTTCGCCGGCGACGGTTTGAGCAGCAGCGATCTGCCGCCGCCGGTGCAGAAGATCGGCTGCGCCGGCCGCATCGTCAGCTTCACCGAAACCGGCGACGGGCGCGTTCTGGTGACCTTGCTCGGCCTGTGCCGCTTCGCCATCTCGGGTGAGGAAGCCCTGACGCCGGGGGGTTACCGGCTGGCGCAGGTCGATTACACGGGTTTCCGCGCCGACATGGCGAAAGCCATGACCGAAGTCGATCGCCCGCGTTTGCTGGCAGCGCTGCGGCGGTTTTTCGCCGCCAATAATCTCTCCGTCGACTGGCAGGCGCTGGAGCAGCTCGACGATGCCGCCCTAGTCGGCACCGTCAGCATGGTGGCGCCGCTTGAACCGCTCGACAAACAGGCGCTGCTGGAAGCCCAGGACGGCACCATGCGCGGCAAGGTGCTAATCGGCCTGCTGGAGTCGGCGCAAGCGCTCGCGGCCAATTCCAACGACGCGCCGCGGCACTGAAGATGGGGCGGCGTTGACGCCCTCGCCGCAAGCTGGAAGAGTCGAACCATGAGCACCGATGCACGCAACGCTGCCGCCGCGGCGGGACTTGATCCCAAGCTGCTGGAAATTCTGGTCTGCCCCTTGACCAAGGGTCCGTTGCGCTTCGATGCCGAGCGCATGGAGCTGGTCAGCGAGCGCGCCGGTCTTGCCTATCCGATCCGCGACGGCATTCCCATCATGCTGCCGGACGAGGCGCGGCCGCTGGATCAGAAGTGATGGCCGGCACCACCCAATCGGGCAACAACCCCGGCACACCCTGGCCAATCGAGATTCGCGCCTTCAAGGCGGCAGGACGGCTGGAAATCGATTTCAACGATGGCAGCAGGTTCACCTATCCAGCCGAATTTCTCCGGGTGGAGAGCCCGTCGGCCGAAGTGCAGGGCCATGGCGCGCACAAGACCATCCTGGCCGGTCGACGCTACGTGAAGATCGCGGGCATCGAGGAAGTCGGCAACTACGCCATCCGCATCCTGTTCGACGACGGCCACGACACCGGCATCTACTCCTGGGCCTATCTGCACGATCTCGGCCGCCGCCAGGAGCGGGTGTGGGACGAGTATCTGATGGCGCTGTCGCAGCGCGGTTTGAGCCGGGATCCTTAAGAACCTTCGGCTTATCGCGCTTTTAAAATTGTCATCCCGGCCGTAGCCCGTAGGGCGGAGAGCCGGGACTCATAGCGCTGGTGCTCAAGAACGAACCCTTAGCCACCGGCGTTATGGGTCCCGGCCCTCGCTTCGCTCGGCCGGGATGACATCTACTGTGGGCTCATCACCGCTGCTGCCGGCGTTGCGGCTGGCGTTCGTCCTGCTGCTGCACTGGCAGGTCGGCGACGCGCATGGTGGTGTCGCGCTGGTCCTCGCCGCGGCGATAGACGACGTCGATCTTCTCGCCGATCCGCACCAGGCCGACGCGGTTGCGCAGATCGGCCGAATTGCGCACCGGCGCGCCGTCCAGGCTCAAGATCACGTCGCCCTGTTTCAGCCCGGCCTTGGCGGCGGGCGAATTGGGCTCGACCCGAGCCACCAGCGCGCCGGTCGGCTGCTTCATGCCGATGGCATTGGCGATATCGGGCGTGACGTCCTGCACTTGCACGCCGACCCGGCCGCGCTGCACCTTGCCGTATTGCACGAGCTGGTCGAACACCGAGCGCGCCATGTTGATCGGCACGGCGAAACCGATGCCGACGTTGCCGCCGGACGGCGCGATGATGGCGGTGTTGATGCCGACCAGCCGGCCGCGCAGATCGACCAGCGCGCCGCCTGAGTTACCGGGATTGATCGAAGCATCGGTCTGGATGAAGTCCTCGTAGCCTTCGATGCGCAGTCCGGAGCGGCCCAGGGCGGAGACGATGCCGCTGGTCACGGTCTGGCCCAGCCCGAACGGATTGCCGATGGCGACCACGTAGTCGCCCACTTCCAGCGCGCTGGAATCGCCAAAACTCAGCGCGGTCAAATTCTCGGCCGGGATCTGCACCACCGCAATGTCGGTGCCGGGATCGGCGCCGATCAGCTTGGCATTGAGGGTGCGGCCGTCCTTCAAAGTCACCGCGATTTTCTCGGCGCGGCCCACGACGTGGTTGTTGGTCATCACGTAGCCACGCGCGGCATCGACGATGACGCCGGAACCGGCGGCCTGGCGCTGCTGCGGCTGCTCCTGCGGCGGCAGGAAGCGGCGGAAGAAGGGATCGCGCATCAGCGGGTTGTCTTGCGGCTGGCTGGCGACCACCACCGAGATATTGACCACGGCCGGGGTGACGTTTTTCAACAGCGGCGCCAGCGACGGCATCGGCTGGGCTTCCAGCACCGGGGTGCGGCTTTGCGCCAGAGCGGGCGCCAGAGCAGGCGTGAATGTGGCAAGCGGGGCGGCCAAAGCCAGCACCAGCGCCACCGGCAGAGAGCGGATCGGACGAAACATCGAAATTCCTCCATTGCGGCGCCAGGACGGGACGCCTGCCGAGGGCTTGCGAATTAGGAAACGAATCCGGCGGGTTCAAGACCACACCTGCCGCAATTCGGTCGCGAATCAACGCCGCCGCCGTGGCCGGCGTTCCCGTCATCCTTGCCACCACGGGAAAGGCGGTGGCCTGATAGCGGATTGTTCGCCCGGCGGAGGCGAATCCTCCCCGTAACGCCCCAGGCCGCGGCGTTTTAGCCGCGCCTGCAGCCACAACAGGCGGTAGCGCCGAATGCAGCCGCGCCGCAGCGACGCCATGGCGGCAGGCAGCCAATATCGAACCGGCATGGAAATCTCCCTCTGCCGCGCGGGCAAACGGAAGACGCCTGAAAAACCAAAGGCCCCGTCCGTTGCCGGCGGGGCCTCTGGTTGCAGGAATTATTAACTATGCATCAGGCACAGCCACACCTGCAGCCAACGGCCCACGCGCGGTGGGTCGCAAACCAAATCGTAAAGGTGTGATGCTTCAACATAGCGCGCGTGAAATGCCTTACGCGACAGCCGGCGTCAATTGCCGATGGGCGCGAAAGACGCGATTGCCGGGCGTCGTGGCGACGATGCCACAGATATTCAAAGCGCCTGGCCCCTGATCAGGCGCGGCAGATCGCCGAGCGCGCCCATGGCATGGCGCATGAAGACGCGCTTCAGCGGCGTGGTGCGGTTGACCAGGCCGAGCCCGGCATCGCGCAGCAGTCGGATCGGCGGCGCATCGCTGGCGAACAGCCGGTTGAGGCCGTCGGTGACGGTGGCCATGGTGAGAATGTCGAAGCGGCGCCAGCGCGCGTAGGACGAAAGAATATCGGCGGCGCCGATGTCGAGGCCCAACCGCGCCGCATCGACCAGGATTTCCGCCAGTGCCGCCGCATCGCGCAGGCCGAGATTGAGGCCTTGGCCCGCAATGGGATGGATACCGTGCGCGGCATCGCCCACCAGCACCGCGCGCGGCGCGGTGTAGTTTTCCGCCAGTTGCAGCGCCAGCGGGAAGGCCCAGCGGCCGCCGACTGGCGTCACCTTGCCGAGATAGTCGCCGAAGCGGCGGTTGATCTCGACGCCGAACGCTTCGTCGTCGAGCTTCAGCATCAGGGGCGCCACCGCCTGCTGTTCGGTCCACACGATCGAGGAGCGGTGATGGCCTTCCGCATCGTCGGTCATCGGCAGCATGGCGAAGGGACCGGCAGGCAGGAAACGTTCCTGCGCAGCATTGCCGTGCGGCAGTTCATGGCGCACCGAGCAGACGATGGCGGTCTGGCGATAGTCGAAGCGGTGCAGGCCGATGCCGAGCTTCTCGCGCAGCGAAGATTGCCGGCCTTCAGCCACCACCAGCAGCGAGGCGTGCAAGGTCTGGCCGCTCGTGAGGTGGACGATGGCGCTGCCGGAATCGCTCTGCGTCTCGACAATGGAGTCGGGCAGCAGGCGCGCGACATTGGGCATCGCCAGCAGACGCTGATGCATGGCCCGGCGCAGGAAACGATTCTCGACGATGTAGCCGAACGGTTCGGCGGGCTGGCGCGGATCGCGCTGCAGATCGCGCGGATCGAACTGCAGGAACAGCGGCGAAGGCCCGTCGGACACGCGGATGGTCTTTATCGGGCAGGCATCGTCGGCCACCAATGGCCACAAGCCGAGCTGGACCATGGCGCGCTGCGAGCCGAAGGCGATGGCAGAGGTGCGCCCGTCGAAGCTCTGGTCCGCCATCGCCTCGGCGGTCATGCGATCGACGATGGCGACTCTCAGCCCGGCCGAGCCCAGCGCCACGGCTAAGGTGGCGCCCACCATGCCGGCGCCGGCAATGACTACGTCATAGCGCTGCTGCGTCATGACCAAGCTTCCCCTGCCGTGCCCGGCCGGTCGAGCCGTAACGCTGTCGCAGCGCGAATTGCCCCTTTTTAACCACGTGCCTGCTTTTTGAGCAGCACTGCAAAGGCTTTTGCCGCAGTGCAGCGCAGTCTGCGGTTAATCCGTTGTTTTTACGCGATTTTTTGGAGGATCGACGCTTGGCATGGTTCTTGAGTCTTGCTGGCTGGTCGCGCGGCTCAAACCGGCGATCAGGCCAGCGCCCCAGTCGGGCGCAAACGTATGAAAAGGGGGACAAACCATGAAACTCGTGGTTGCCATCATCAAGCCCTTCAAGCTCGACGAGGTGCGCGAAGCGCTGACCTCGCTGGGCATCCAGGGACTCACGGTAAGCGAGGTCAAAGGGTTCGGCCGGCAAAAGGGCCAGACCGAAATCTATCGCGGCGCCGAATATGCCGTGAATTTCCTGCCGAAGATCAAGATCGAGGTCGGCGTCACCGACCAGCTGGTCGAGAAAGTCGTCGAAGCGATCCAGAAGGCTGCCAACACCGGCAAAATCGGTGACGGCAAGATCTTCGTGCTCGATCTGGCGATGGCGGTTCGTATCCGCACCGGCGAAACCAACGCCGACGCGCTCTAGGAGGGGGACGATGTTGAACAAGATCAGTCACAAGATCGGCGCCGGTTGCACCGCCGCGATCGTCACGCTGGGCACCGCTTCGATGGCGTTCGCCCAGGCTGCCGCGCCCGCGGCCGCCGAAGCGCCCAAGCTCGACACCGGCGATACCGCCTGGATGCTCACCTCCACCGTTCTGGTGCTGATGATGACCATTCCGGGCCTGGCGCTGTTCTATGGCGGCATGGTGCGCAAGAAGAACGTGCTGGCGACCACCATGCAGAGCTTCGCCGTCACCGCCCTGGTCACCATCCTGTGGATGGTAGCGGCCTACAGCCTCGCCTTCACCGGCGAAGGCAATTACATCGGCAGCCTGGACCGGCTGTTCCTGGGCGGCATGGCCAACGACACCACGCACAGCCTGGCGCCGACCATTCCGGAATCGGTCTTCATGACCTTCCAGATGACCTTCGCCATCATCACCCCAGCGCTGATCGCCGGCGCCTTCGCCGAGCGCATGAAGTTCTCGGCGATGCTGTGCTTCATGTCGCTGTGGCTGTTCCTGGTCTATGCGCCGATTGCGCATTGGGTCTGGGGCGGCGGCTGGCTGGGCGATGCGGGCGTGCTCGACTTCGCCGGCGGTACGGTGGTGCACATCAATGCCGGTGTGGCCGGCCTGGTTTGCGCCCTGGTCCTCGGCAAGCGCAAGGGCTACGGCGCCGACAACATGGCGCCCCACAACCTGGTGTACTCGCTGATCGGCGCGTCGCTGCTGTGGGTGGGCTGGTTCGGCTTCAACGCCGGTTCGGCTGTCGCCGCCAACGCGACGGCGGGCATGGCTATGGCGGTGACGCAGATCGCCACGGCGGCTGCGGCGCTGGCGTGGATGTTCGCCGAGTGGGCGTTCCGCGGCAAGCCGAGCGTGCTGGGCATCATCTCCGGCGCGGTTGCCGGCCTGGTGGCCATCACCCCGGCGGCGGGCTTCGTCAACCCGGTCGGTGCGCTGATCATCGGCCTGGTCGCCGGCGTCGTCTGCTTCTGGGCTGCCACCAGCCTGAAGCGGATGCTGGGCTACGATGATTCGCTGGACGCCTTCGGCGTGCACGGCATCGGCGGCCTGGTCGGCGCTCTGCTCACCGGCGTGTTCGCCACCAAGGCGATCAAGGGCGGCGAGGATGCGGTCGGCCTGATCGATGGCAATGCCGGTCAGGTGCTGACCCAGCTCTACGGCGTCGCCGGCACTATCGCCTGGTGCGCGCTGGTCACCTTCATCATCCTGAAGGTGGTCGACGTGATCGTGGGCCTGCGGGTGCCGGAAGAAGTCGAGGTCGAAGGCCTCGACATCAACCTGCACGGCGAGACGGTTCACTAAGCGGTCCCTCCGGCTGGAGGCAGGCAGCCGCCCTCAGCCAAACTGGCCGAAGCCCGGTCCCGCGAGGGGCCGGGCTTTTTTATTTGGCAAATGCTTCGATTTTGCCCACCCTGCCTTGCCTGAAATACGATCAGGCTGGCCGCAGACGGAGCGCGATCCGCCGACGGCCGTTAGTGGGGGAGAGAACATGAAGCTGGTCACGGCAATCATCAAACCGTTCAAGCTCGACGATGTGCGCGACGCCATCACGGGCTTAGGGATTCACGGGCTCACCGTCAGCGAGGTCAAGGGCTATGGCCGCCAGAAAGGCCAGACCGAGATCTATCGCGGCGCGGAATACGTGGTCAGCTTCCTGCCCAAGGTGAAGATCGAGATCGCCGTCGACGATCCGATGGTCGAGCCGCTGATCGAGGCCATCGCCAAGGCGGCTCATACCGGCAAGATCGGCGACGGCAAGATCTTCGTCCTCGAGCTGGGGTCGGCCCGCCGCATCCGCACCGGAGAAACTGGAAGCGAAGCGCTCTAGGGGGAGAGCAAACATGATCCGTCACTTGTTTCGCGTGCCGGCATTGGCCGGCGCGATCGCCGTGTTGTGCGCCACGCCTGCCTTGGCGCAGGGCGACCACGACATCAATGCCGCCAACACCGCCTGGATGCTGGTGGCGACCGCACTGGTGCTGCTGATGACCATTCCCGGCCTGGCGCTGTTCTATGCCGGCATGGTGCGCAAGAAGAACGTGCTCTCGACCCTGGCGCAAAGCCTGGCCACCTGCGCGCTGATCTCGGTGCTGTGGCTGGCATTCGGCTACAGCCTGACGTTCGGCGCCGGCAACGATTTCATCGGCGATTTCAGCAACACCTTCTTCACTGGCGAACCGTTCGGTGCGCACGAGGCGGCGCCGACGATTCCGGCGACCGTATTCCTGATGTTCCAGATGACGTTTGCCATCATCACGGCGGCGATCATCGCCGGCGCGGTGGCCGATCGCATGAAGTTCTCGGCTTTCCTGATCTTCATGGCGCTGTGGATGATCGTGGTCTATTGCCCGGTGGCGCATTGGGTGTGGGGCGGCGGCTTCCTGCAAAAAGCCGGCGTGCTCGATTTCGCAGGCGGCATCGTGGTTCATATCAATGCCGGCATCGCCGGCCTGGTCGCCGCCATCTATCTCGGACCGCGCCGTGGCTATGGCTCCGAGAACATGGCGCCGCACAATCTCACCTTCTCGGTGATCGGCGTGTCGCTGCTGTGGGTCGGCTGGTTCGGCTTCAATGCCGGCTCGGCGCTGGCAGCCGATCATCGCGCCGGCATGGCGATGCTGGTCACGCACATGGCGGCCTCCGCCGCGGCCCTGACCTGGATGCTGGCGGAGTGGAAAGTGATGGGCAAACCGTCCGTGCTGGGCATCGTTTCCGGCGCCGTGGCCGGGCTGGGCACGGTGACGCCCGCGGCCGGTTTCGTCACGCCGGTCTCGGGGCTGATCATCGGCGCGGTGGCGGGCGTGGTGTGCTTCTGGGCCTCGACCTGGCTGAAGCGAAAGCTGAAATACGACGATTCGCTCGACGTCTTCGGCGTCCATGGCGTCGGCGGCATTCTGGGCACCATCGCCACCGGCATTTTCGCCACGACCGTGATCACCCTGTCCGATGTCGGCGGCTGGGTCGACGGCAAGCCGGAGCAAATCCTCAAGCAGCTCTATGGCGTCGGCGCGGTGCTGGCGTGGAGCGGCGGGTTGACCCTGGTGATCCTGAAGGGCATCGACCTGGTGATGGGCGTGCGGGTGCCGGAAGAGGTCGAAATCGAAGGCCTCGACCTCAACCTGCATGGCGAGGTCATTCATTGATAAACAGCCGCTGGGGACAGTCCTTCGCCCCGGCGGCTATTTTCTTGATTTCATGGACGAATAAGACGCCCTAACTTATTGATGGATATAGATTCCCGGTTCCAGTATAAGAATCGGGAGGCTTCCATGGTCAATCCCAAACTCGATCTGCTCCAGGATTATCCGTTCGCGCGGCTCGCCAAGCTGATCGCCGACCTGACTCCGCCCGCCGACAAGAAGCCGATCATCATGTCGATCGGCGAACCGCAGCTCAATCCGCCCGCCTTCGTGCCGGAAATCCTGCAGCGCGAGGCCCTGGGCTGGGGCCGGTATCCGGCGCCCTCGGGCACGCCTGAATTGCGCCAGGCCATCGCCGACTGGCTGACCCGCCGCTACGCCCTGCCGGCCGGCACGGTGAGCGCCGACCGCCATGTTTTTCCCGTCGCCGGCTCGCGTGAAGCGCTGTTCCACACCGCGCTGGCCGTGGTGCCGGAACAAAAAGGCGGCGGCCGTCCGGTCGTACTGGCGCCCAATCCGTTCTACCAGGTCTATATCGGCGCCGGCGCCATGGCGGGGGCGGAGACCAAGCTGCTGGAATGTACGCGCCAATCGGCGTTCCTGCCCGATCTCGATGCGGTCGACGAAGCGACGTGGCAGCGCACGGCGCTGGTCTATATCTGCACGCCGGCCAATCCGCAGGGTGCCGTCGCCAGCCTCGATTACCTGATCCATGCGCTCGACCTTTGCCGCAAGCACGACGCGGTGCTGGCGGTGGACGAATGCTATGCCGAGATCTATCGCGACCAGAAGCCGGCCGGCGGCATGGAAGCGGCCAAGGCGCTGAAAGCGCCGGGCGAAATCTTCGCGAATTTGCTGGTGTTTCATTCGCTCTCCAAGCGTTCGTCCGCGCCCGGGCTGCGCTCGGGCTTCGTGGCGGGCGACGCCAGGTTGATCGAATTGCTCAACCGCTTGCGCTCCTATGGCGGCGCTTCGGTGCCGGCGCCAATCATGGCCGCCTCGACCGCGTTGTGGCGCGACGAGAAGCATGTCGAAGACGTGCGGGCGCATTACAACGAGTGTTTCGACATCGCCGCGCAGTTCCTCCACAACCGCTTCGCTTTCTACAAACCCGCCGGCGGCTTCTTCCTGTGGCTCGATGTCGGCGACAGCGAAGCGGCGGCGCGCAAGCTATGGGGCGAAGCGGCGGTGAAAGTCGTGCCGGGCCTCTATCTCGCCAAGGGCGAGGGCGAGAACAATCCGGGCCGGCGCTATATCCGCGTCGCGCTGGTGCATGACATCGAGACCACGCGCGAGGCCATGCGCCGCATGGCCGACGTACTGTGAGAATGAACTGAGGGCCAAGGGGGAACCGGTCCGATGACCTTGATGAACCTGCCTGCCGTGCGCAAACGGCGCTTCTTTCCCGAAGGCGCCGGTCCGTTCCTGCGCCTGCGCCTGATGGAAGTTCTAGGCGCTGCGCTGCTCGCGGGCGGGCTGGGCCTGTTCCTGGCGCTGGCCACCTTCGATCGCGGCGATCCCTCCTTCAATGTCGCAACGCCGCAAGTGCCGAAGAACATCTTCGGCCTGAAGGGCGCCTATGCAGCCGACGCGCTGCTGCAGAGCCTGGGCCTGGCCGCCTGGCTGCTGGCGTTCGTCGTGACGGTGTGGGGTCTGCGTCTGATGCGCCGCCATTCGGTGCCGCGCTTTGCGCTGCGCCTGGCCCTGCTGCCGCTGACCTTGCTGCTGGCAGCCACCGCACTGAGTTTTTTCGGCGGTACCGGTTCGAACTGGATCACCCATGCCGGGCCGGGCGGCATTACCGGCCGCGAATTGGGCGATTTGATGCGCTCCTATTCCTTCGTACTCGGCAACGGTCTGTCGGCCGGCCTGCTGGGACTGGGCTTCGGCGTGGCTTCGCTCTTGTGCCTGGTGCCGACCCTTGCCATGCAGCGCGACGACTGGCCGCTGATCGTGCGCCTGCTGTTCAAGTTCGTCGGCCTGCTGATTGCCGGCATCATGGGCGTGCTGGGCTTCCTGTGGCGGCTGGCCCGGCGGGAATCGAAGCCCAGCGTGTTCGAGCAGCTGGAGATGCTGCCGCCCGATCTCGCCGGCACGCTCAATGGTGCGCCGGTGGCCGAAACCTTGTGGCGCCGGCTGGCGCGGCTCACCCGGCTCGACCGGCTGTTCCAGTCCGAGGGCGGCGCCCGTTCGCGCCGACGCGAGCCGACCATGGCGCGCGAAGCGACAGTGTTGGCGGGCGAGATCGAGACCGCCGCTGCCCGCCTGCCGGCCGCGATCGAAGTTGAAGATGACTACGACGACGAAGACGAAGCGACGGTGGACGACCCGGCAATCACCACCATCGACGGCGAAGGCATCGCCATCGCCCCGCGCGTCATCACCCCGCAGCGCAAGCCGCGCATCGGCACCAAGCAGGCACAGCTCAAGCTCGGTTTCGAGAAATACGAAACCCCGCCAATCGACATTCTGGCTGCGGCGCCCAAAGCCGCGATCAACCTCCAGATCGACGAGGATGCGCTGACGCAAAACGCGCGCATGCTGGAAACCGTGCTGTCCGATTTCGGCGTCAAGGGCGAGATCGTCAAGGTGCGTCCCGGCCCCGTCGTGACGCTCTACGAGCTGGAGCCGGCGCCCGGCACCAAATCCTCGCGCATCATCAACCTGGCCGACGACATCGCCCGCTCGATGAGCGCCGTCTCGGTGCGCGTCGCCACCGTGCCGGGGCGCAACGTCATCGGCATCGAGCTGCCCAACCAGCGGCGCGAAACGGTGTACCTGCGCGAGCTGCTGTCGACCAAGGATTACGAGGACGAACGCCACAATTTGCCACTCATTCTCGGCAAGGACATTGGCGGCTCGCCGGTGATCGCCGATCTTTCCCGCATGCCGCATCTGCTGATCGGCGGCACCACGGGCTCGGGCAAGTCGGTGGCGATCAACACCATGATCCTGTCGCTGCTCTACCGGCTGACGCCGGAGCGCTGCCGCTTCATCATGATCGATCCCAAGATGCTGGAACTCTCGGTCTATGCCGATATCCCGCATCTTCTGACCCCCGTCGTCACCGAGCCGCGCAAGGCCATCGTCGCCCTCAAATGGGTGGTGCGCGAGATGGAGAACCGCTACCGGCTGATGAGCCAGCTGGGCGTGCGCAATATCGCGGGCTACAACGAGAGAGTGGCCGAAGCCCGCCGCAAGGGCGAGGTTCTCACCCGCACGGTGCAAACCGGCGTCGATCCCGACACCCTGCGGGCGACGTTCGAAGAACAGCCGCTCGATCTGGAATCGCTGCCCTTCATCGTCGTCATCATCGACGAAATGGCCGACCTCATGCTGGTGGCGGGCAAGGATATCGAGGGCGCCATCCAGCGCCTGGCGCAGATGGCGCGCGCCGCCGGCATTCACGTCATCATGGCGACGCAGCGTCCCTCGGTCGACGTCATCACCGGCACCATCAAGGCCAATTTCCCCACCCGCATCTCCTTCCAGGTCACCTCCAAGATCGACAGCCGCACCATCCTGGGCGAGCAGGGCGGCGAGCAGCTGCTGGGCCAGGGCGACATGCTGTACATGGCCGGCGGCGGGCGCATCTCCCGCGTGCACGGGCCGTTCGTCTCGGACACCGAAGTCGAGAAGGTGGTGAAGTTCCTGCGCAGCCAGGGCGAGCCTTCGTACCTCAACTCGATCACTGAGGAGAGCGAGAGCGGCGCCGGCATCGGCGGCATGCCGGGCGAGAGCGGCGGCGAATCGGACGATCTCTACGACCAGGCGGTCGCCATCATCACCCGCGAGCGCAAGGCCTCGACCAGCTTCATCCAGCGCCATCTGCAGATCGGCTACAACCGCGCCGCCCGCATCATCGAGCGCATGGAATCGGAAGGCGTGGTCTCCCCCGCCAACCATGTCGGCAAGCGCGAAGTGCTGGCCCGCGACATCGACGACAGCGAGCGGCTGAACTGACGAAGCTGCGGCAATGAGCAGCGCCGAACGCGCAGCGCGTGCCGCACGCCTCGGCGACTATTTCGAACTGCAGCTTCGCTTCGCCGAGCATGTCGGCGCGCGCAATGGCCTGACCCTGTCCGACGCCGTGCTGCGCTACACCAACTTCCATCGCCGCTTCGGCTTGGGCGATCCTGACCGCGCACTGGCGCCTGCCTGGGGAGGGTATGCCGAGCGTTTGTCCGCCTTGCCCGATCTTCTCGCGCGGCGGGCCTGGACGGAGGAATTCTTTTTCGCCGCACCGGAAGACACGCTGCCGCCCGAGCAGTATTTCTTCGGCTGTTTCGGCTGCGAAGCGCCGGACGCGCGCGGCATAGTGCGCATCCATTTCACCAGAGCCGACCGGGACGGGTTGAGCCCGCTGCACCGTTCCAAGATTGGCCGGCGCCAGGCGGAACTTGCCCGCCTTGTCGCCTTCATCGTCGAGCGCTTTGCCGGCGCGCAAAGCATCCGGGGCATTTCCTGGCTCTACAATATCGATGCCTATCGCCGGCTGTTCCCGCCGCTCTATGGCGCCTCGGCCCAACCGGCCGAGAGAGTGCGGCTCAACGGCACCTCCAGTTGGGGCCAGTTCCTGCACCATGACGAGGCCATCAAACCCGAGCTGCGCGACCGCTTCCTGGCGAATTTTTCCGTCATCGAACCTGCCGCGCCGTGGCGCGCCTTCCCGCTGCCGGCGCTGACAGCGCAGGCGCCCCTTGCCGTCTTTACCGATTTTTACCGAGCTCGTTGAAGCCGCGGGGATGCGTCAGCCGCCGGTGGCCGTATAGTCCATCGGCACGGAAATCGCCCGCTCCCAGGTGCTGAAAGTCCAACCACAAATTTGACCTATTGCACGGGCAGCGATAGCACTCTTCCGCCGTTCGTGCGTTTAAGGACCCGCAATGACATCCGCTCTTCCCCGCCGCACCGTTCTGGGGCAAGGCGCCGCGCTTCTGGCGCTGGCGGCCGGTGGCGTACCGTTTGCCGCCCGCGCGCAGAGCAAGCGCAATGCGCCGGCGCAAGGTCCGGCCGCGCCGCTGTCGCCGCAGGACCATGAGGATATTGCCCGCGTCGAGCAGTATCTCAACGGCATCACCACGCTTGAGGCGCGGTTTTCGCAGATCGTCGAGCGCGGTGCGCCGCTTACCGGCGCCTTCTACATCAAGCGGCCGGGCAAATTGCGCTTCCAGTACGATCCGCCGGCGCGCATCCAGATCGTCGCCGACGGCAAGCAGGTGACCTATTACGACGCCGACACCGATCAGATCAGCCAGCTGCCGACCGGGCTGACGGCAGCGAAATTCCTGGTGTCGCCGCGCATCAGCCTGTCGGGCGAGTTGATCGTCACCAAGGTCGATCGCGAAGGCGGCATGCTGCACATCGCCACCGTGCAGGCGCGCGCCCCCAACGAAGGCCAGGTGGTGCTGTCGTTCAGCGACAAGCCGCTGCAATTGCAGCGCTGGACCGTGATCGACAGCCGCAACCGGGCGGTGAGCGTCACCCTGACCAATCTCAAGCTGGGCGGCGCGTTGCGCGACGATCTTTTCGTCTTCACCGACCCCGATCCCAATCGCGCCGGCCGCTTCCGCCCGTAATCGAACAGGAAAAAGATGCCGATCTCCCGTCGCATGCTGCTGGCTGCCGCCCTCGCGAGCGCGCTGCCTTTCGCCGCCCAGGCGCAAAACAGCGCCGCCGACCGCGCCGATATCGCGCGCCTGGAGAAGTACATGAACGGCATCACCACGCTGCGCGCCAAGTTCGTGCAGACGGAGGATGACGGCCGCCAGCTCGAAGGCGTGCTGCATCTGCAGCGGCCGGGCAAGCTGCGTTTCCAGTTCGTGCCCAAGGGGCCTTACGAGATCATCGCCGACGGCACACGGCTCAACTATGTCGGCGGCGGCGCGCTGACCCAGGTGTCGCTCGACGCCACGCCGCTTTCGGTGCTGGTGGCGGAGACCATAAAGTTCGACGACCGGCTGCAAATCACCGGCATCGAGCGCGAGCCGGGCTTCATCGCCGTCAATCTGGTGCAGAAGAAGAATCCCGGCGGCGAGAAGCTGCAGATCGTGTTCGGCGACCGGCCGCTGCAGCTCAAGCGCTGGGCCATAACCTACAAGAGCGGCCGCACCGTCACGGTCGGCCTGTTCGACGTCGAGACCGGGATCGATATCGATCCCAAGATCTTCGTCTATTCCAACCCGCATCTGCAGCAGCGGCAGACGGACTAGTCGCGGCCCACGAAGGGCAGCACCACCAGGCGGCCAAAGCTTTCCTCGCGCCGACCCTCGACGCCGATCGGCATGGTGAGCGAGCGGTGGGTGCGACTGCGGCTGCCGAACAGCCGGTCCCACAGCGACAGTACCGTCGCATAATTCGAATCGGTATCGGCGCGAACCTGGTGGTGATGCACCCAGTGGATCGAGGGTGTCACCACGATCCATGACAAGATTTTCTCCAGTCGGCGCGGCAGGCGCAGATTGGAGTGGTGAAACATGGTGCCGATCAGTACCAGGGTTTCGAATGCCAGGATCGACGGCAGTTGCAAGCCCAGCGGGATCATGATCGCCGCCCGCATGAGCGCACTCAACGCCACCTCGCCGAAATGGAACCGTACGGCGGAGCTGGCATCGAGGAACTCGTCGCGATGATGCACCTCGTGGAAGCGCCACAGCAAAGGCACGACGTGATTGGCGCGATGCCACCAGTAGATCAGGAAATCCAATAGAAGCAGGTCGAGCAGCAGGCCGGTGGCGCCGCTCCACCAGCCAGGCCGCCATGCGCCCAAGGCCGGGAAAGCCGTGGCGGCAGCCTGTGTCAAAGGCAGGACAATCGCCAGCGACAGCAGGACGTTCAGCATCCAGAAACCGGCATTGCGCAGCAGGCGGCGCCAGCCGGGGCCGGGAAACCGTGCTGTCTCGGGTGGAATCGCCGCCGGAAACAGCCGCTCCCCCACCAGCAGCAGCAGAAACCACAGTCCCACCGCCAGCGCCTTGGTTACCGGCGACATTGCGAGCAATTCGTCCATATCGCATCATAGCGAGGAGAGGCGTGAGCGAGGGACAAACATCTCGTGATCGCCAGGAGCGACCCATGACGTCCATCGCAAGCAAACCCGGTGTCCTGCCGCTGATCGGACTGCCGGCCTGCGTCAAGGAGATCAGCGCCTCGCCGTTCCACACGGTGCAGGAGAAGTACCTGACCGCCGTGCGCCAGGCCGCCCAATGCGCGCCGCTGATCCTGCCGGCGCTGGGCTGGCAGCGCGACGGCGAAAACGCGCTCGGGCTGGCGCTCGACCCGCTTCTGGATGTTCTGGACGGCGTCTTGCTGACCGGCAGCCCCTCCAATGTCGAGCCGCACCACTATCAGGGCGAGGCGATTGCCGGCATCGAGCACGATGCACAGCGCGACGCCACCACCTTGCCGCTGATCCGCCGCGCCATCGAACGCGGCATTCCGGTGATGGCGATCTGCCGCGGCATCCAGGAGCTGAACGTCGCCATGGGCGGCACCTTGCATCAGCACGTGCACGAAGTGCCGGGCCGTTTCGACCACCGCTCGCGCGCGCCGCGCGACCGGCCGCTGGAGGAACGCTATGCTCCGGCCCATCACGTGGCGCTGAACAAGGACGGCTGGCTGGCGCAGCGGCTCGGCTGCACGCAGATCGTCGTCAATTCGCTGCATGGCCAGGGCATCGACCGCGTCGCGCCGGGCATGGTGGTGGAAGCCACCGCCGAGGACGGCACCATCGAAGCGGTGCGCCTGCCCTCCGCGCCCGGCTTCGTGCTGGGCCTGCAATGGCATCCGGAGTACCGCGCCATCGACAACCCGGTCTCGCTCAGCCTGTTCCAGGCCTTCGGCGACGCCGCCCGCGAGCGCGCCGCCCGCCGCCGGCTGAACGCGGCAGCTTAGATCAGGTCAGCATTCTTTTCCTCGTCCTGAGCCCGTCGACGGACGAGTTGCGCAGGTAACCTTGTGAACCCTCCCCCTTCGACAAGCTCAGGGTGAGGAATTTTACTGGGGTCGGCGCGGGTCGCCCGGTCAAGCCGTGCGATGACAAGCAAGTAGTTCGGGCGATGACGAAGAAAAAACCAGGGCGTATAGTTTGCCCATCAAACAATCCCGCTCGACTAGAGCCGGAGGAAACATGCAGACCGCGGCGCAGAAGACCGGCGACAACCGGCGCAAGGATTTCTACGGCCGGCTGGGGCCGCTCAACATGGCGCCGCTGTGGGAGAGCCTGCACCAGCTGGTGCCGCCGCAGCCCAATGCGCCGTACGAAGCAGCCCTTTGGCACTACAAGGACGTGCGGCCGTACCTGATGGAATCCGGTTCGCTGATCACCGCCAAGGAAGCGGTGCGGCGCGTGCTGATCCTGGAAAACCCGGCCATGCAGGGCAAGGCTGCGATCACGCCGACACTTTATGCCGGGCTGCAGCTGATCCTGCCGGGCGAGGTCGCGCCCAGCCATCGCCACACTCAATCGGCGTTGCGCTTCATCGTCGAGGGCAACGGCGCCTATACCGCCGTCGACGGCGAACGCACCACCATGCGCGAGGGCGATTTCGTCATCACCCCGAGCTGGACCTGGCACGATCACGGCAACGACAGCGCCGAGCCGATGGTGTGGCTCGATGGGCTCGACATTCCGCTGATTCAGATGTTCAACGCCGGCTTCGCCGAGAACGGCGCCGAGGACGAGCAGGAAGTCACCCGCCAGGAAGGCGATGCGCTGGCGCGCTACGGCGCGGGCCTGCTGCCGGTGGACTGGAAGCCGAAAACCCGCACCTCGCCGATCTTCAACTACCCCTATGCCCGCACGCGCGAGGCGCTGGAGACCATGCGGCGCGAACAGAAATGGGATCCCTGCCACGGGCTGAAGCTGCGCTACGTCAACCCGGCAACCGGCGAATCGGCCATGCCGACCATCGGCACCTATATGCAGCTCCTTCCCAAGAGCTTCAAAACCGAGCCCTACCGTTCGACCGACGGCACGGTGTTCTCGGTCGTCGAAGGCAGCGGCAAGAGCCGCATCGGCGACCGCGAATTCATCTGGGGCAAGCGCGACATCTTCGTGGCGCCGAGCTGGCAGGAGATCGTGCACGAGGCCGACAGCGATGCGGTGCTGTTCTCCTTCTCCGACCGGCCGATCCAGGAGAAGCTCGACATCTGGCGCGAGAAGCGCGGCAAGTAGAGATGCCGCCTATGCCAAGCGTTCAGGCCACGGCCCAATTGGTGCCCGCTGGCGGCCAGGGCGCCAAGACGATCACCCGCGCCCTGCCGCAGGAAGTTCCCCTTGCCTTGTCCTTCAACGCCGTCACCCATGCGGTGATGCTGGCGACGCCGGCCGATCTGGAGGATTTCGGCCGCGGCTTCGCGCTGAGCGAGGGCATTGTCGCGACCGTCAAGGAAGTGCTCGACATCGACATCATCGAGCACGAAGACGGCAGCGAAGTGGCGATGACCTTGACCGCCCGCCGCGCCGCTGCCCTCTCCGAACGCCGCCGCAGCCTTGCCGGACCGACCGGCTGCGGCTTGTGCGGCGTCGACAGCCTGGCACAGGCCAACCGCGCCGTGCCGCGTTTGCAGAAAGCCGCCCGTATCAGCGAGGCGGCGCTGCGGCGCGGGCTGGCGGCCTTACCACTGCAGCAGGAATTGAACCGCGACACCGGGGCCGTGCATGCCGCGGCGTGGATCGATCTTGACGGCAATCTCGTTGCCTTGCGCGAGGATGTCGGGCGGCACAATGCGCTCGACAAGCTGATCGGCGCGCTGGCGGCGGCCAAAACTGATTTTAGCCGCGGTGCGCTGCTGCTGACCAGCCGTTGCAGCATCGAGCTGGTGATGAAAGCCGCCACGGTCGGCATGCCGATCCTGGCCGCGGTGTCGGCGCCGACCGCGCGCGCAGTCGAGTTGGCGCAGCAAAGCGGGCTGGGCCTGATCGGCCTGGCGCGCGCCGATTCGCTGCTGGTGTTCGCCGGTACACCGTTGGCGCCGGCCTGAAGGAAGTCGCGGGGGGATTGAATTAGCGGTTGTGGCCGCATGGTTCGCCAGGCTCACCATGAAGGTAGAGGTAGCAACCGCCCTCTTTCCTTCATCCTGAACCCGGCAAAGGATACGCTTCACGCCAGCGCCTTCACCGTCACCGCTTTCGGCAGCACCGTCGCGATCATCGGCAGCCGCCCTACCGTTTCGCCGTCGAGATCGACCAGCGCCATCGGCGGACCTTCGACCGCGATGCGCCGGCCGCGCACGACCTCAACCTTGGGGTGCTCGACGTGCCGGCCTTCATAGAGCCAGCTCGGCTTCTGGAAGATGATGTCGCGGCGGGTGATGTCGCGGAACAGCACCAGGTCGAGCACGCCATCCTCGAACGAAGCGCCCGGCGCCAGTTTCATGCCGCCGCCGCCGTTGGGCGTGTTGCAGGCCAGTCCGGTGTAGATCGTCACCGTGCGCTGCGGCTGATCGTCGATGCGCAAGCTCGCCTGCCAGTACGGATAGGTCAGCGTCACTAGCAGCGTCTGGCAGTAATAGGAGAAACGCCCGCCGAGTTTTTTCAGGAAGCGCGAGGCCGAGGTGCGGTAGGAGATTTCCGCCGCCGCGCCAAAGCAGGCGATGGCATAGCCATAACGCTGCGCCTCGCCGCCCTCGACGCCGGCGCAACGCACGTCGATCAGGTCGATGTTTTTTTTCGCTCCCATCACGATGTTGCGGTAGGGCGCGTCTTCGTCTTGCAGCAGCCCCAGCGCCAGGCAGAGCTCGTTGGCCGTGCCGGCCGGAATCGGACACAGCGCCATGTCGGGCCGCGCCTGGATGCCGTTTTCGATCATGCCGTTGACGACTTCGTTCACCGTGCCGTCGCCGCCCACGGCAATAAACGTGTCGTAGCCTGCCGCCACCGCCTCGCGCGCCAGCGCCGTGGCATGTCCCTGATGTCGGGTGAAACGAACGGCGAAATCGGGCAAATGCCGGCGCAGCCGGGCATCGATTTCCGGCCAGTCGCGCTTGCAGCCCCCCTTGCGCGCCGCCGGATTGGCGATCACCACCGCCCGCATTTGCGCCCTCGATGCAGCCATACCGCTTTTTTATTTTTCTTGGCCCCGACTATATGCCTGAAATCGCCGTAAAGACATCTGCAGCTATATCATGTCGATATATTGACCCAGTAAATATATAGGTCAAATCTATATTGGGGGAGCAAAGCGCTATGGACGGAAATCCGTTTGCGCAGGAGCAGAAGGTGGTTACCAGCAGCACCGATTTTTCGGTCCGCTTCTGGGGCGTGCGCGGCTCTATCGCATGTCCTGGCCCGGACTTCGTCCGCTATGGCGGCAACACCTCGTGTCTTGAGATCCGGTGCGGCGACAAGCGTCTGGTGTTCGATGCGGGCACGGGCATCCGTGCGCTCGGCCTGGAGATGGCGCAATGCCGTCCTAACGATCTCGACATCTTCTTCACCCACACGCATTTCGACCATGTCTGCGGCCTGACGTTCTTCTCCTCGCTGTTCTGCCCCGACAGCACGGTGCGGCTGTGGGCCGGACACCTGGAAGACGAGATGACCTTGCGCGGCGTGCTGACCAATCTGATGATGGCGCCGCTCTATCCGGTGTCGCTGGAAATTTTCCAGGCCAAGGTCAGCTTCAACGATTTCCGCGCCGGCCAGACCCTGACGCCGCATCCGGGCGTCACCTTGCGCACCGCGCTGCTCAACCATCCCAACGGCGCCACCGGCTATAGAGTCGAGTTCGGCGGCAAGTCGATCTGCTACATCACCGACACCGAGCATTATCCCGACCATGTCGATGAGACCATCGCCGAGCTGGTGCGCGGCGCCGACATCATGATCTACGACGCCACCTACACCGACGACGAATATCCGACCTATCGCGGCTGGGGCCATTCGACCTGGCAGGAGGGGCTGAAGCTGGCCAAGGCGGCGGGAGTCAAGCAGTACGTGGTGTTCCATCACGATCCCAGCCACTCGGACGCGTTCATGGACGGCATTGCCCGCGACGTCGATCAGGCGAAGCCCGGCAGTGTGGTGGCGCGCGAGGGCATGGTGCTGCGGCCGTGAATTTGCGCCTGCTCGGCATGGCGCTGGCGACCACCGCTGGAGTCGCGCGCCGCGGCTGGTTCATTCCGCATCGCTACGCCGAGAGCATTCCCGCAGCCGGCGACAATCCCCCCTATGCGCCGCTGCTGAAGATTTTCGACGGCAACAAGCTCGCGTTCGTGGCGCTGCTCGATGCCATCGAGGCGCTGAAGCCGTCTTTGGCCAGGATCGCGGCGGAGAACGGCAAGCCCGAAGCGGGCGTGCCCGATCCCCGCTTCGATCAGGGCTGGTTCGCCACCCTCGATGCCGCCGCCGCCTATGCCGTGGTCCACACCAGGCGACCCGGGCGGATCATCGAGGTCGGCTCCGGCCACTCCACCCGCTTCATGGCCCGCGCCCTGCACGATTCAGGCAACGAAGCGAAAATCCTGTCGATCGATCCTGCCCCGCGCGCCGCCATCGAGAACCTGGCGCCGCGCGTGAGCTTCGAGCGGCGCACCGTGCAGCGCTGCGATCCGGCGCTGTTCCGCCAGATCGAAGGCGGCGACGTGTTGTTCATCGATTCCAGCCACGTGCTGATGCCGGGCAGCGATTGCGATTTCCTGTTCAACCGCATCCTGCCGCTGCTGCCGGTCGGTGCTCTGCTGCATATCCACGACATCTTCCTGCCCGACGACTATCCCAAGGCCTGGGCGTGGCGGAACTACAACGAGCAGCAGGGCGTGGCGCCGATGCTGTTGAACGGCTGGCGGCCGATCTTCGCCAGCCACTATTTGCGCAGCCGCGCGCCAGAAGCGCTGGAGCGCCGCGCCATCAAATCCCTGCCGCGCCATGAAGCCGGCATCGACGCCAGCCTGTGGCTGGAAAAGTGGAAATAGACAGGACGGCGTCCGTGGCGGCCAGGCCGCCGTGGCGCACCGCTCTGGAATGGATCGCCGGCGGGCCGGCAGCGATAGCGCTGCCCGAACGCGTCGCTCAAGCGATCGAAACCCAGCAGCGCCGTTCGGAGATCCTCACCTCTTTGGTCCAGCTCGTCGTCGTGCTTGCCTTCGGTGCGCTGTGGCTGAGCGTGCCGCGGGCCGAAGGCGAAGTGCAGATGCTGGTCATCGTGCCCAGCGTGCTGTGGATCTACGTCGTCTTCACTCTGATACGCCTGCTGCTGGCGTGGCGCGGCTGGCTGCCCGACTGGCTGCTCTACCTGTCGACCGTGATCGACATGACGCTGCTGGTGGTGACGATCTGGAGCTTTCATCTGCAATACGCCCAGCCCGCCACCTTCTATCTGAAGGCGCCGACGCAGCTTTATTTCTTCATCTTCATCGCCTTGCGGGCGCTGCGTTTCCAGGTTCGCTTCGTCATCGTGGCCGGGCTGGCGGCCGCCGCCGGCTGGGCGGCGTTGACGCTTTACGTGCTGTCCGGCCGTGGCGGCGATGCCAACGTCACGCGCGACTTCGTGGTCTACGCGACATCCAATGCGACCCTGATCGGGGCCGAAATCGATCGCATCGTCGCCATGCTGACCGTGACCGCAATTCTGGCGCTGGCGATCGGCCGCGCCCGGCGCCTGCTGGTACGCGCGGTGGCCGAACGGCAGGCGGCGCGCGATCTGGCGCAGTTTTTCGATCCCGGCGTAGTCTCACGCATCACCAGTGCCGAGACCGGTTTGCGACCGGGCCATGGCGAGACCCGGCATGCCACCATCCTGGTGATCGACATCCGCAGTTTCACCAGCCTGTCGGCGGCAATGCCGCCGGACGAAGTCGTGACGTTGCTGCAGGACTATCACGCCAGACTTTGCCCCATCATCCAGGCCCATGGCGGAGCGATCGACAAATTCCTGGGCGACGGCATTCTCGCCAGCTATGGCGCGGTGGCGCGCTCGGACAGGCATGCCGCTGACGCCTTGCGCGCCATCGCAGCCCTTCTCGCTGCCAACGCAATCTGGGGCGAGGAGCGTCGCATCGCAGGACTGGCCCCGGTGGCAATCGGCATGGCCGCGGCCAGCGGATCGGTGCTGTTCGGCGTCGTCGGCGACGGCGCGCGGTTGGAATACACGGTGATCGGCGATGCGGTGAACCTCGCCACCAAACTCGAGGCGCACAACAAGGTGCAGGGCAGCCGGGCGTTGACCGATGCGGGGACCTTCGGCCTGGCGCAACAGCAGGGCTACGCGGCGCCGACAGCCGCAACCCCTCTGGCCGCCAGCGCGGTTGCCGGCGTGGCCGCTCCGATCGCTCTGGTGGCGTTGGCCTAGCGGATCGGCGCCCTTGCCAGCCACGCGGCCTTGGCGTCGCTGAAGCGGTTGAAGCCGATCTGCGGCGCCAACGTGAAGCTATTGGCGCGCACCGCCTGATTGGTGACGTCGTCGGCCAACCAGCGCTGGCCGAAACGCTGGATCAGCAGCACATCGTCCTGCTCGATCGCATCCATCTCGAGTTCGCGCAAGGTTTCGAACTGGCCGGCACTGACGCCTTGCGGCAGCACCAGATTGCCGTTGACCGTGCGCACCGGCTGCACCAGCGGGTTCATGCGCACCACCGGCCCATCGATCACCGGCGGCGCGCCCGGCGCCGGCAGGGCGCCGCCCAGCCAGACATGGGCGATGAAGCTCGCCGCATCGGGCGGGTCGTCGAGAATGGCCATGGACAGCGCCTTGATGTCGCGCAGCAACCCCTGCTCGGGCAGATCCTGCACCAGCATGTTGGGGGCACTGGGGTAATGCAGCCGCCACGGCAGCGACACCGACGCGGTGCCGATGCTGAGCACCGAGATCGCGTTCTGCGCCGGCCCGTTGGGCCGCGCCAGCACCTCGACCAGACCCGCGAGCGTGGGGTTGTTGTAGCCGCCATTGGCGCCGTCCCAGAAGCGGCGATGCCGGTTGGCGTCTGGATTGAGCGCGCTGTCCCACAACAGATAGCGCGCCGGCTTGTCGAAGAATTCGACCGGCGCATTGGTGGCCGAATGCACCGCTTCGGCCAGGGTCGGCACCAGGCGCTGGCCCGGCACCAGTGGTGCGGCGCCGCTGCTGGCCATCGAATTGGGATCGGAGCGCTGGAACACTGCGCGCCGGCGATCGTAATCGAAGGTCGTCATCAGGAAGTCGAAGCCCTGACCGGTGCTGGCGCGCACGATGGCGCTCAGATCGGTGATCGGCGTGTTGCCGTGGGTCGGCATGCGCGCCGCCAGACCCTTGATCTTCTCTTCCGCGTCATAGCGCGGCCCCAGCCCGATGATGCGCGGGATGCGCTTCCACCATGGCAGCTTGAAGAAGATTTCCCGCCGCGCCTGCTCGTCGAGAAACAGCGCCTCGGTCTGCGCCAGCGGAAAATTCTCGATCAATGCGGCCAACACGATGGTGCCGCCCGAATTGGCCGCCACGTAATCGAACTGGCGCAGCACGTCATGCCCGGTCTGGGCCTGCGGGAAGAGATTGCGCAGCGCCTGCACCTGCAGGATCGCCCACGACCCGCCGCCGTCGAGCGAGAGAACACGCATCGGCACCTCCAGGTTTCAGCGCCAGGGATTGCGCGCCAGCCAGGCCCGCTTGGCCGCCGTGTAACGGCCAAAGCCGATCTCCGCTTCCAACGTCAGGCCGTTGGCGCGCAGCGGCTGGTTCGCCACCCCGTCCGCCAGCCACAGCTCGCCCAGATGATGCACCAGATCGACATCCTCTTGCGCCACGGCATCGGAATCCATAGTGCTGAGCCGGGCGAACTGCTTCTCGTCCAGGCCCGCCGGCAGCGCCAGCGCGCCAGATTTGTCGCGCACCGGCTGCACCAGCGGATTGAGGCGGACGAGTTTTCCGTCCTGCACCGTCTCCCTGCCCGCCGGCATGCGGCCGCCGGTCCAGACATGGGCGATGAAGCTCGCCGCATCGGGCGGGTCGTCCATGATCGCGGTCGCCACGGTCTTGATGTCGTGCAGCAGCCCTTCCTTGGGCAGCCGGTGCACCAGCAAGTCGGGGGCGCCCGGATAGTATTTGCCCAGCGGCAGGCTCACCGTGCCGGTGCCGAGGCTGAGAATGCTGACCTCGCTGGCCAAAGGCGGATTGGGCCGCGCCATGATTTCCACCAGCGCCGCCAGCGCGGGATTGTTGTAGCCGCCGATGGCGCCGTCCCAGAAGCGGCGGCGGCGCGGGCCGGGCTGCGGCAGATTGCCGTCATAGAGATCGAACCGGGCCGGGCGATTGAAATAGTTGACCGGCGCGTTGGTGGCCGCATGCACCGCCTGCACCAGGGTGGGCACGTGCGGGGCGGCGCCGCTCGCCGTCGGGCTGTCGCTATCTGAGCGTTGCAACACGCCGCGGCAGCGATCGTAGTCGAAAGTGGCGAGCAGGAAGTCGAACTGCCGTCCGGTCGAGCGCTCGACATGCGCGCCCAAGGCGGTGATCAGTTGCGGCCCGGTGATCGGCATGCGCCCGCCCAGCCCCGCCAGCTTGGCCTTGACGTCGTAGCGCGGGCCAATGCCGATAAAACGCGGCAGCAGCCGCTTCCACCATGGCAGCAGGCTGAACACCTGACGCCGCGCCGTCTCCTCGAAGAAGAAATCCCTGACTTTGGTCAGCGGCAAATCCTCGATCAGCCCCGCAAGCACGATGGTGCCGCCGGAATTGGCGGCGGCATAGTCGAACTGGCGCAGCACGTCCATCCGCGCCGCGAGCACTATACGCCGCCTACAGCCGGCCCTCCTGCAGCATCTTTTCCACCATCCACAGCCGGTCGCAGCCCCAGATCGGCTCGCCATCGACAATAAAGAACGGCGAGCCGAACACGCCCCTGGCGATCGACGCTTCCACCGCCTGATGCAAACGCTGCTTGACCTTTTCGTCCTGCAACGCGGCCAAGGTCTCCGTGCGCGGCACGCCCAATTCCTGGGCCTCCTCGGCAACCGAGTCGGGGCTGGAAATATCCTCGCCGCGCGCGAACAGGCGCGGATAGAGGCGCTGCGCCAGCTTCTTGGCCAGAGCTGGATCGCGATCGTCCAGCCAGTAGAAGGCCCGCGCCGCGGCCAGCGGACTGGGCACCTCGTCGATCATTTTGAGGGGCACGCCGAAATGGCGCGCCAGGCGCGGCACGTCATGGCGCACGTAATCGCCTTTCAACGGCGTGTCGAGCAGCGGTTTCAGCCCCATCACCTTCATCACGGTGATGCCCAGCATCATCGCCTGCCATCTGGTTTCCCGGCCGTAACGGGCGGCCAGTTCGTCGATCTTGCTGGCGGCGAGGTAGCCGAAGGGCGAGATGAAATCGAAGTAAAACTCGAGCGGTGGTTTTGCTGTCATGCAGCAATGCTAAGTCGATGGCCGAAGCCTGCCAAGGCAGACCATTGTATGCCGGTCCGGCACGCGCCAAGATCATTGCGCGCCGCCACTCAGCGTCGCCAAAGAACTTGCAGGAGGAATTTCATGCTGGCCCTGACACGCCGCCTGTTTCTGTCGCTCGCCGTTGTGCTATTGGCGCTGCCCGCCAGTGCGCAACAAGCGCCGCCGCCGCCCAGGGACCCGCCCATCGTCTTCGTGCATGGCAATGGCGATACGGCGGCGCTGTGGATCGCGCAGATCTGGCGCTTCGAATCCAACGGCTACCGGCGCGACCAGCTGTTCGCCATCGACCTGAAGAACCCCAGCGCACGCAGCGTCGATGCCACGCCACAGGAAGGCCGCACCTCGGCCGAAGAGGCGATGAAGCAACTGGCCGCCTATGTCGCGGAAGTGAAAAAGAACACAGGCGCGGCCAAGGTGGCGCTGGTCGGCAATTCACGCGGCGCCAACACCATCCGCAACTACGTCAAGAACGGCGGCGGCAAGGATCACGTCTCGCATGTGGTGCTGGGCGGCGGCGTCAATCACGGCGTCATCGTTTCCGATTCAGCCCTGGTCGGCAGCGAATTCAACGGCAGCAGCGCCTTCATGAAACAGCTCAATGCCGGGCCGAACGAAGTCGTGGCCGGGGTGAAATTCATGACCATCCGCTCCGACCGCTTCGACAAGTTCGCCCAGCCCGACGGCATGTTCATCGGCATGGCGGGCAAACCCACCGGCCTTTCCTACGACGCGCCGGCCTTGAAGGGCGCGGTCGATTTCGTGCTGGCCGGGCTGGATCACCGCGAGGTGTCGTATTCGACCGCCGCCTTCGTCGAGACCTATCGCTTCATCACCGATCGGGTCCCGCCGCGACTGGAAATCCTGCCGGAGAAAGACTCGATCCTGAACGGCAATGTCACCGGCATCACCGGCGGCGCCTACGACAACACCGGTGTCGCCGGCGCCAAGGTCGAGGTGTTCGAGTTCGATCCCAACACCGGCGCGCGCATCGGCGCCGCCGCCCACAGCAAGACCACCGGCGCCGATGGCGCCTGGGGCCCGTTCAAGGCCAAATCCGACGCCTATTACGAATTCGTCGTCGAAGCGCCGGGCCAGCCGATCACCCATATCTACCGCTCGCCCTTCCCGCGCGGCTCGGACGTGGTGCATCTGCGCCCCGCGCGCATGGCCAAGGACGACGAGGCCGCGGGCAGCGTCATCACCATCACCCGCCCGCGCGGCTATTTCGGTCATGGCCGCGATATCTTCACCATCGACGGCAAGACGCCGCCGGGCGTCAACGAAGGCGTGCCCGGCGTCTCGACCGGCAAGCTGGCGCTACCGGCCGGTGCGCCGCGCGCGGTGCCGGTGCGCTTCAATCTGGAATCGTTTGCGGTGCAGAGCTGGCCGGTGTCGGAAAAGCGGCTGGTGATCGGCGAATTCCACTACTAGATCAAAGCTTCAGCGGTCGGATGCAGCATCGGTCTGTATCCGGCCGCCAGCGCCTTGATGGTCGAATGCGGCGTCAAAATTTCGACCGTCAGCTCGGCGGGGCGCTGACGGCTGGAATGGTAGCCGCCCGCCGACCATTGCAGCAGCGTCCGACCCCAAACCAATAAAGCCAGGCCCGGCTCGAGTGGCAGGCCGACCATCGTACCATCGGGCAAATCGGCCAATTGCGCCGCTACGCGCTTCTGCCGCCGCTGCTCCCTGTCGAAGCGGTCGGCATGCATGATCTCGTCGATCTGCCGCAACAGCGCGTCCGGCTTGTCGTTGCCCGAACGCCAGGCGTCGAGGAACCGGTGATAGTCGGCATAGCGGCACTGGCCGCAGGGCCGGTGGCCGGCGGCGAGCGAGGTCGGCTCGTCGAGAAAGAAAAGCTCGGTATAGCGGCCGGGCTGCATTACCAGCCGGTAGCGCTGTTTGAATTCCAGCACGCAGGCGACCCAGCTGCGCGTGGTGTAGAGCCGGTTGCCCAGTGCGCGGTCGGCATCGTGCAGGCGGCCGCGATTGCCCATCAGCGTGCCGCGGGCGGCGACGGCGACGATATCGTTGAAGGGCGTGACGCGGTTGCGCAGCGGCATGGCAAAAGCGTCGCAGAGAATCTCTGCGACGCCTATCCGCTTTTTTCAGACAAACCGAAAGACTAGTTCTTCGGCGCTTCGGCCTTGGGGGGGTCGATCTTGATGTTGACGTCGCCGCCGGCGCCACCAAAGTTGCCGCCCAGCACGAAATAGCCGATGACCAGAACGGCCACCACGAGCGCGCCGACGATGAAATAAATGCCGCTGCCGCCGCTAGAATTGTTGTTGATCTCATCTGCCATGATGTCTCTCCCTGCCTGTCATGGATCACGCTGGAAGAAACGGCTATCCCATACCGGGGTTCCGGCCGTCCATTTTCGCGGTATTTAGGTAAAAACCTGTTCGCGCAACGCCGCTTGCAGCGCCGCAGGCTCGGCGAGCGGCAGGGAGCAGGTTTGGCCGCGGCAGACATAGGCTACGGCCCGGCCGTCGACCTTGCCCTTGCCATGGGCTGGGTGCAGCGCCGGCAGCGCGCGGGCGGCCCCGGAATATTGCAGCACCATATTGGGTTGGCTGACCGACCAGGCGGCTTTGGCCAGTGCTTCGGCATCGGCTTCGCCCGGCACGCCCGCAATCACCACCTGCACGGCGTTGTCGAAGAAGTCGCTGGCGTTGAGCAAGGTGGTGAGAGGAAAGAAATTGCGCTGCAGTTCGCCGGCAAATGCGCTGCGCTGCGCCTCGGCGCGGCGGCGATAGGAATCCTCACCGGTGAGAAGAAACAGCCGCGCCAGGTTGGCCAGCATGGTGCCGTTGCCCGAGGGCACGGCGTTGTCGTTGGCCTGCTTGGCGCGCAGGATCAGATCGGCGGCATCGTCGGCGGTGAAGAAATAGCCGCCATTGTCTCCATCCCAGTAATGCCGGCCGACGATCCGCGTCCACATCTCGGCCTGTTCGAGATACTCGGCCTCGCCCGTGGTCTCATGCAGCGCCAGGGCAGCGCGGATCATGTTGGCGTAATCGTCCAAGGTGGCGCGATGTTTCAACGTGCCCTGGCGCCAGGCATGGCGCAGGCGGCCGTCCGCGCCGGTCATGTGATCGCGCACGAAGGCGAAGGCGTCGGTCGCCAGTTCCAGCCAATGCGGCTGGTCGAAGGCGCGCGCGGCCTTGGCCAAGGCGGCGATCATCAGCCCGTTCCAGTCGGCCAGCACCTTGTCGTCCCAGCCCGGCCAGATACGCTTGTCGCGCACCGCTTTCAGCTTCGCCCGCGCCGTCGCCAACTTCTGCTCCGTCGCCGCATCGGCCAGCGCCGGCCGCTTGTTGCGGTTGAGGATGTTGCTGTGCTCCCAATTGCCCTCGGCGCTGGCGTCGTAGTGCTGCTTGAAGAGTTCGGCGTCCGCGCCCAGCACCTGATCGATCTCCGCCTCGCTCCAGACGTAGAACTTCCCTTCCTCGCCTTCGGAATCGGCATCGAAGGTGGCGGCAAAACCGCCGCGCGGATGCTCGCCGCCGCCGGCGACCATTTCGCGCTCGACCCAGGCGACGGTTTCCTCGACGCGCTGCCGGTACAGCGGCGATCCCGTCTCCTGCCACACCAGGGTCAGCAGATCGATCAGCTGCGCGTTGTCGTACAGCATTTTCTCGAAATGCGGCGCCAGCCAGTAGGGATCGGTCGAATAGCGCGCGAAGCCGCCGCCCAGATGATCGTAGATGCCGCCCTGGCTCATGCGATCGAGCGTGATCTCAACGGCGTGCTTGAGATCGCCGTTCTGGCGTCCGCCGCGCAGCCAGGCGCGCCACAGCAATTCGAAGACGTAAGCGGAGGGGAATTTCGGCGCCTGGCCGAAGCCGCCATGCACGCGGTCGATCTCGCGCAGCAGCCGCTCGGCGATCTGCTCCTGCACTTCAACCGGAATGCCGCCGCCCGACTGCGGCGAGGACATCTTGCCCAGCGCCTCTTTCAGCGCCACCACGTTGTTGTTGACCTTGTCCGGCTCGCCCTGATGCACCCGTGCCACCGTGCGCAGCACGTCGGCGAAGGCTGGGCGGCCATAGCGCTGCTCGCTGGGAAAGTACGTTCCGCCCCAGAACGGCTCGCCTTTGGGCGTCAGGAACATGGTGAGCGGCCAGCCGCCCTGCTCGCCCAGCAGCGCCAGCGCCTGCTGGTAGATCTGGTCGATGTCGGGCCGTTCCTCGCGATCGACCTTGATGTTGACGAAGAGCTCGTTCATCACCGAGGCCGTTGTTTCGTCCTCGAAGCTTTCATGCGCCATGACGTGGCACCAGTGGCAGGCGGCGTAACCTACCGACAGCAGGATCGGCCGGTTGCTGCGCTGGGCTTCGGCCAGCGCTTCATCGCCCCACGGCCACCACGCCACCGGATTGCCGGCATGCTGCAGCAGATAGGGGCTGGTCTCGCCGCCCAGGCGGTTGGCGGGATTGGACGTGCTGGGCTTGCCGGCCATGGGTCGCGTTTCCGTTGCCATAGAGGGAGAACCGGCACTCTTCCCGCCCCGTTCCCCGGGCGCAAGCCTTTGTTGGCGGTGGCTATTGCGATAGTCTGGAGGCAAGCCCGCCGCGACCAGGAGCCGCCATGAAAATCACCTTCGACATCGACTGCACGCCGGAAGAGGCGCGGGCCTTTTTCGGCCTGCCCGACGTGCGGCCGCTGCAGCAGGCGGTGATGGCGCAGGTGCAGGAGAAGATCATGGCCAATATCCAGGCCATGGATCCGGAAGCCATCCTGCGCAGCTGGAATTCGACCTCGATGCAGGGCATGGAGCAATTGCAGCAGGCGTTCTGGAACAGTCTTGCCAACATGACCGGCCAGACCCGCAAATGACGGGCCGCAAGTAAGACCATGGACAACGACACCAAATCCTTTTCCGGCGTCGGCAATCGCGATGCCGACGCCACGGATCCGGCGCTGTACTATCGCGCCCATATCTTCTGCTGCACCAACCGCCGCCCGGCCGGCCATCCACGCGGCTGCTGCGCCGAGCGCGGCAGCGAGGAATTGCGCGACTACATGAAGGAGCAGGCCAAGAAACTCGGCCTGAAGGACGTGCGGGTGAATGCCGCTGGCTGCCTCGACCGCTGCGAGCTTGGACCGTGCGTGGTGATTTATCCCGAAGGCGTCTGGTATTCGGTGCACAGCAAGGCCGACGTCGACGAGGTGCTGAACGTGCACGTCAAGCAGGGCGGCCGCGTGCAGCGGCTGATGCTGCAACCCGACCAGCGCCCGCCCAAGGGCTGATGCTTATAAATACGCCGCTAGCGCAGCGCCTGCGGCAGCCACAGCGCGATCTGCGGCACGAAGGCCAGGATCACCATGCCGGCCAGCATCAGGCCGACGAATGGCATTGACCCCGCCAGCACGGTGCGCAACGGCACCTGCGGCGCGACCGAGCGCAGGATGTAGAGATTCAATCCCACCGGCGGGGTGATCAGCCCGATCTCGAGGTTGATGGTCATCATCACGCCGAACCACACCATGTCGAAATCGTTGGCCTCCAGCACCGGCTGCAGGATCGGCATGGTCATCAGGATGATGGCGACCGGCGGCAGGAAACAGCCGGCGATCAGCAGGAAGACGTTGATGGCGATCAGCAGCACCCAGCGATTCATCTGGATGCCGACCATGGCGTCGGCCAGGCTCTGGGTGACGTAGAGCAGCGACATCATATAGGAGAAGACGCCGGCGGCGGCGATGATCAGCATGATCATGGCCGATTCGCGCACCGTGTTGGCCAGGATCGACCACACTTCCACCCGCTTGGTGGTGCGATAGATGACGAACACCAGGATCAGCGCAAGGAAGGCGGCGACGGCGGCGATTTCCGATGGCGTGGCGATGCCGCCATACATGAACACGGTGATGGCCACGATGATGGCCAGGAACGGGCTGACGCGCAGCAGGCCGGTGCCTTTCTCGCGCCAGGTATAATTCTCGGTCGAGGGCGGCTGGCCGCGCTGGCTGCGCACCGAGCTGAGCCAGGCATAGACCGAGAACATCGCCACCAGCATGATGCCGGGCATCACGCCGGCCACGAACAGCTGGCCGATCGAGGTTTCCGTCGCCAGCCCGTACAGGATCATTGTGATCGACGGCGGGATCAGGATGCCGAGCGTGCCGCCGGCACAGATGGCGCCGGTCGCCAGGGCGGGCGCCACGCCGCGCTTCAGCATCTCGGGCACGCCGACTCTGCCGATGGCGGCGGCGGTGGCGGGCGAGGAGCCGCAGACGGCGGCGAACAATCCGCAGGCCAGGATGTTGGCAATCACCAGCCCGCCCGGCACGCGCACCAGCAGCCGGTGCAGCGATTCGAATATGTCGGCCCCCGCCCGACTCGATCCGATCGCCGCCCCCAGCAGAATGAACATGGGAATGGTCAAAAGCGCGAAGCCGGAAATCTCGTTGAGGAAGGTGCGCGCCACGGCATTGAGGCTGCCCGGGCCGGCGAAGGCGTAAAGGAACCCCACCGCCACGGTCGTCAGGCCGAAGGCGATCGGCAGGCCGCTCAGCAGGACAATCAGCGTGACGACGAGGATCAGCCCGCCCAACTCCATTTCACTCATAGGGGCGTCAGTCCTTCATCGACGGCGCTGGGACCGGTGCGGAAAATTTCGGCGAGGTATTGCAGGGCGGTGAGAACCATGCCGACCGGCATCGCCAGGTTGAGCGGCCACACCAGCGGCTTCCACAGGCTGTGGCCGCGCTCGCCGCTGTGATAGGCCTCCAGCGTGTATTGCGCGCCGACCCACGCGAGATAGAGGCAAACCGCAAGACCAATCAGCTTCAAGGTAAGGCGCCAGGCATGGCGCAGGCGCGGCCCCATCAAAGTCGGCAGCATATCGACCCCGACATGGCCGCCAGTGCGCAGGCAATAGGGCGAAGCCAGGAAAATCGCGCCGATCGACAGGTAGATCGACGCTTCGATCTCCCAGTAATTCGACGCGCCGCTCATGCGGATGGCCACCATGTACGTGACGATCAGCACGGCGAGCAGCACCATGGCGCCGGCGACGATGGCCAGGATGTCGGCAAGACGATCGATGTAACGGATGAAATTCTGCATGCTGAAGGACCGGCGACCCGCCCGACGAAGCGGATCGCCGGAAAAGCTATTACTGCACTTGCTGGATCAGGGTCAGCAGTTCCTGACCGTCCTTGGCGTCCTTGACGAATTTCGGCCAGGCGATTTCCTTGGCCTTGGCCACCCAGGCGTCGTATTCCGCCTTGGTCAGCGGACGGACGGCATTGCCGTTCTTGGCGAAGGTCTCGACCATCTTCTCGGCCGCTTCCTTCTGCAGGCCGTCATTGAAGAACTTCTCGCTCTTGGTCGCCGCAGCCTCGAAGATCTCCTTCTGCTTGGGCGTCAGCTTGTCCCAATGCTGTTTCGACATGATCAGCGGCTGCAGCAGGATGAACAGTGAATATTCGCCGCCGACCGTGGCGTTCTTGGTCTGCTCGTAGATGCGCATGGAAACGAAGCTCTCGGCCGAGGTCATCAGACCGTCGAGCACGCCCGACTGCAGCGCCGGATAGATTTCCGTCGAGGCCATCGACTGGATCGAGGCGCCCTGCGCTTTCAGGATTTCTTCCATGTAGGGATCGGCCGCCCGCATCTTCAGGCCCTTGACCGAATCGGGGCCGGCGATGACGCGGTCCTTGGTGGCGAAGCCGCCCGGCGTCCACCACCAGGTCACGATATGGATGCCGTTGGCTTCGGAGATTTCCTGCAGCTTCTTGTGAAAGGCGGTGTTCTTCAGCCGCATGGCGTGGTCCATGCTCTTGACCGTGCCCGGCATCAGGGTGATGGAGAATTCCGGCACCTTGCCGGTGGCATAGACCAGCGGATAGACGGCCATTTCCAGCGAACCGTCCTGGATGGCGTCGACCTGCGCCGTCGGCTTGGCGATCAGCGAGGAGCCCGGATAGATGCGGAATTTCAGCGACGGATCGGCCTTGTTGACCTCCTCGACGAAGACGCGCACGGCCTTGTCGCGGCCATCGGTGCCTTGCTTCCATTGATGCGAGATCTTGATTTCGTTCTGCGCCAACGCCGGCAGCGCGGCGAACGACAAAGACACTGCGGCCGCGGCCGCGATCAGCGGTTTGAACAGTTTCATCGGTTTCCCTCCCGTACTAACGCGCGCGTGGGCCGCGCTTTGCGGCCAACCCTAGCGGCGCTCTTGCCGCGGGTCAAAGCGGGATGCTGCAGCGAGCGCCGCTCGCCTGCCGCCTGTTCCAGCAACCAGCCGCGAAACAGCTTCAATGAAGTATGTTCCGGCGCATTCGCCGCCATGCTGCGATGCACCAAATACCAGCCCAGCCCGCGCGCGGCGACGATATCGAACGGCATCACCAGGCGCCCCGCCGCCAGATCGTCGGCGACGTAAGGACGATGCGCCAGCGCCACGCCCAGCCCGTCGATCGCTGCTTGGAGCGCAAAGGCGTCGTAGTCGAAGCGCGGGCCCTTGGCCTGCACGGAGCGCAGCCCCGCCGCTTTCAGCCAGATCGGCCAGTCTTCCGGCGCGCTGGTGACGCGTAGCAGCGGCAGGCGCATCAGGTCGGCCGGCTTCCTGAACTGCCCGGCCAGGGAGGGCGCGCAGACCGGAAACAGATCGGCATCGAACAGCCGTGCCGCCTCCAGCCCGTCCCAGTCGCCGTTGCCGAGACGGATCGCCGCCGTCCAGTCGTCGCCAAACGGCGTGCTGTCGTTGGCGAGACCGCTTGCCGTCACCAGCCGCACTTCGATCGAAGGCTGTGCCGCCTGGAAATGCGCCAGGCGCGGAATGAGCCAGCGCATGGCGAAGCTGGGACCGGCCGCCACGGTCAGTGCCTGCGACAGCGAGCGCACGCGTCCGACGCTGCGGGCCATGTCGTCGAAGGCAGCGGTCAACCCGGGCAACAGCGCAGCCCCACGATCGGTCAGAACCAGCGCATTGGCACGGCGGGAGAACAGGGCGAAACCCAGACGCGCTTCCAGCGCCTTCACCAGCCGGGAGACGGCAGTTTGCGTGACATTGAGTTCGGCGGCGGCGGCGGCGAAGCTGCCCAATCTGCCGGCAGCCTCGAAAGCGCGCAGACCGTTGAGCGACGGCAGGTTGCGCATGGTCCAGCCTCAGGAATTGTTGGGCTGAGCCTGCCATAAGATCGTTTGCCGCGCCATACCGCCAAGCCCATGGTGCGCTTGGGGAGATCGCTCTATGGGCTCGGTGTTTTTCGCCGTCGTCTTGTTCGCAGCCGTGCTCGGCACTTCCTTCCTGTCGGGGATTTTCGGCATGGCGGGCGGGCTGATCCTGATGGGCATCTTGCTGGCGCTGCTGCCGGTGGCCTCGGCCATGGCGCTGCATGCCATCACGCAGATGGCATCGAACGGCTGGCGCGCGGTGCTGTGGCGACAATACATCCACTGGCCGGTCTTTCTGTGGACCACGGTGGGGGCGCTGATCGCGCTGGGCGGCTTCGCGCTGATCCAGTGGGTGCCCTCGACCGCCACCGCCTATGTCGTGCTGGGGCTGGTGCCGTTCCTGGTCCGCCCGCTGCCTGCCGACAAGGCGCCCAATATCCTCAAGCCCGGCATGCCGGTGCTGTGCGGCATCATCGTGCAGGGACTTCAACTCACCTGCGGCGTCAGCGGCCCGACGCTCGACATCTTCTATGTCCGCTCGGGGCTGGACCGCCGCGTGATCGTAGCCACCAAGGCGGCGACGCAGGTGGTGGGCCATGCCATCAAGCTCGGCTATTTCACCTTGCTGACCTTCTCGGCCGTGCGGGTCGAGCTCGAGCTCTGGCTCTATGGCATGGCCATCGTCACCGCCATCACCGGCACCACCCTGGCACGGCGGGTGCTGGAGGCGATGAGCGACAAGACCTTCATGGTGTGGAGCCAGCGTATCATCATGACCTTGGGCGCGGCCTATCTCGGCTGGGGCATCTGGCTGCACGCCGCGGCCTGAGGCCTGTTGTCTGCCGGCCGAGGGGCGGCATACGATGCTTGCGCTCGAGCGAGGATCAACACATGCGCCCTCTGGTTGTTGGCTTCTGTGCGCTGATCGCAGCCTTATCGTCGATCACGCCAGCGTGGGCAGAGACGCTCAATACGCCCGACGAGCTTGCCAAATCACGGCTGTTCATGGGGTATCTGCAAGGCAATGTCCGCAACCATCTGGTGATCGATTTCATCGCCGCTACCGACAGCAAATACGGACAAGCTTGCAACCAGCCCTATTTGATACGGATCGTCTCGATCACGGTCGAGCGGCCGGTATTGATTGGGCCCGGCAGCCTGGCGCCCGACGATGGCGTGTGGAGCGAGAAACTTTCAGCGCAGCGTTGCGGGCGGAGTTCCGTGGTCAACATCATGTTCGTGGCCGGCGAGCAGCCGGTGCCGCGGCCGGTCGAACTGCTGCCCGGCATGACGGCCGCTTCTCCCCAGCTGATGCGCGATGCGCTGCCGATGGTTACATCCGGCGCGCTCCGTACGGCGGAGAAGAAGACGCCCAGCGCGCGAAACTGCAATCAGCCACGAGTGACCGACACATCGGCGCCTACCGTGATCGGCGACAAACGCTCGGAGCCGAACAGCCTCGTGGGTCGCACGTGGATCGAAACCTGGAGCTTCGACGTCTGCGGTACGCAGGCTAACGTCGATGTAACATTCTCGGAAAACCTAATCACCAAAGGCACCAACTTCGCCGTCGGCCTGAACTGAAGCTTCGACGGACGGACTCCTCGTCCCGAGCCCGTCGAAGGACAAAGTTGCACAGGCGATGGTGAGTTCCTCATCCTTCGACGGGCTCAGGATGAGGAATAATTAGCGCCTGGCCTTGCTCTTCGTCTTGGCGTTGGCCTTCCTCTTCGCCGCTGGCTTGCGTTTAGGCGCCGCGCCAACGATCGCCTGCGCCTCGATCTCGACCAGCAGTTCCGGCACGGCGAGCGCCGACACTTCCACCAAAGTCGAAACCGGATAGTCGCCGGTGAAGAATTCGCGGCGGGCTTTCCACACCTCCTCGCGGCGGGAGATGTCGGTGACGAAGACGTTGATCTTGATCACGTCGTCCATGGTCGCACCCCCCGCCTTGAGCAAATTGTCGATCTTGGTGAATGTCGCCCAGCTTTGGGCATACATGCTGTCGCCGCCGACGATGGTGGTGCCCTCGCGGCAGGTCATGCCGGCGACATAGATCTGATTGCCAAGCTTGAGGCAGTTCGACCAGGTCTGGGGCGGCGGCTCCGACACTCTTGGACTGACGATGCGCTTCTTGGGCATGTGCTCCTCCCTTGCCGGCGGCAAGCATGCGCTGGCGATCGCCCGCCGCCAAGCCTCGACTCCTTCCAAGGTTTGCGCTACGCGAGGCCATGCGCTCGCTCTCCGGCACCATTTTCGCGTTGGCGACGCCGCCCGGCAAAGGCGGCGTGGCGGTGCTGCGGATTTCCGGTAGCCAGGCGGGCGCAGCCTTGCGGGCGTTGAGCGGCGAAGATTTGCCCGCGCCGCGGCAGGCTTCCCTGCGCCGTTTGCGCGATCCGCAAAACGGCGAAAACATAGACCGCGCGCTGGTGCTGTGGTTTCCTGCCTCGGCCAGCTTCACCGGCGAGGACGTGGTGGAGCTGCACGTCCATGGCGGGCGGGCGGTGAGCGCGGCGCTGGCCGAGGCGCTGAGCCGGCTGGGGGAGTGCCGGCCGGCGGAATCGGGCGAATTCTCCCGCCGCGCCTTCGAGAACGGCAAGCTCGATCTCACCGAAGCCGAAGCCATCGCCGATCTGGTAGCGGCGGAAACCGCCGCGCAACGGCGCCAGGCGTTGCGCCAACTGGACGGCGCCTTGGGCGCGCTCTACGAGGATTGGCGCGGCAAATTGCTGCGGGCGCTGGCGCATCTGGAAGCGGAGATCGATTTCGCAGATGAGGAGCTGCCCGAAGGCATGACCCTGGCGGTGCGGCCGGTGCTGGCGGCGCTGGTCGCGGAGATCGCCGCGCATCTG